>DJRK01000149.1:0-7433 GCA_002440065.1 Atopobium sp. UBA6362
AACCTGTCCCCAAAATTAGTCACGGGCGAGGTAGCGGCCGGTGATCGAGGCGGGATTGGCCGCGACCTCGTCGGGCGTGCCGCACGCGACGACGCGCCCGCCCTCGGAGCCGCCGCCGGGGCCCATGTCGATTACGTAGTCCGCGTTCTCGATCAGGTCCAGGTCGTGCTCGATCACGACCACGGTCGCCCCCGCGCCCACGAGCCGGTCGAAGACGCCGAGGAGCACGGCCACGTCGCGCGGGTGCAGCCCGATCGTGGGCTCGTCGAAGACGAAGACCGAGTCCGCCTGCGCGCGGCCCATCTCGCTCGCGAGCTTGAGGCGCTGGGCCTCCCCGCCCGAGAGCGCGGGGGTGGCCTCGCCAAGGGTGAGGTAGCCAAGCCCCAGGTCGTGCAGGGTCCCCAGCCGCGCGGCCACCTTGCGCAGATCCCCGCACGCATCGAGCGCCTCGTCCACGCTCAAGGCCATGAGCTGCGGCAACGTAAGGCCCGTGCCTGCGGCGTCGCCCTTCCTCGCACGGTGGACGCGGCCCGCGGCGGGCGCGTAGCGGCTCCCCCGGCAATCGGGGCACGTGATGTCGACGTCCGGCAAGAACTGCACGTCGAGGCTGATGGAGCCCGTCCCGTCGCAGGTGGGGCAGCGCAGCCGGCCCGTGTTGTAGCTGAAGTCGCCCGCCTTGTAGCCGGCCTCCTTCGCCTCGGCGGAGCGCGCGTAGGCGCGGCGCAGGTCGTCGTGGACGCCCGAGTACGTGGCCACCGTCGAGCGGAGGTTCGCGCCGATGGGCGTCGCGTCGATGAGGCAGGCCCGCGCGATGCCCCCCGCGTCCACGTCGCGCACGTGGGCAGGCAGGGGCTCGCCCGCCGCGGCGGCGTTGAGCGCGGGCACGAGCGACTCGAGCACGAGGGTGGTCTTGCCCGAGCCCGAGACGCCCGTCACGACCACGAGGCGACCGCGCGGGATGTCGACCGAGAGCGGCCGCACCGTATGGATCGCATCCGTGTCCAAATGAATGCGCCCCAGGTCAAAGACCTCGTCGGCGCGGGTGCGCATCCGAACGCGGACGTTCTTCTCGCCGCTGAGGTAGGGGCCGATGAGGGACGCGGGGTTCTTCTCGACCTCGGCCACGCTCCCCTGCGCCACCACGGCGCCGCCGCCCGCGCCCGCCTCGGGCCCCATCTCTATGAGGTGGTCCGCCTGGGCCAGGATCCTCTCGTCGTGGTCGACCATGACCACGGAGTTGCCGTCGTCCACGAGGTCGCGCATGACGCCGAGAAGGCCATCCACGTTCGCGGGGTGCAGCCCGATGGACGGCTCGTCGAGCACGTAGAGCACGCCCGTCGTCTGGTTGCGCACGGCGCGCGCCATCTGCACGCGCTGGCGCTCACCCGTGGAGAGCGTCGCGCCCGCGCGGTCGAGCGAGAGGTAGCCAAGGCCCAGCTCCATGAGGCGCCGCCCCGTCCGCTGGAAGGATGAGCACACCGCCTCCGCCATCGGCCGCATCTCCTCGGGCAGCGTCGCGGGCACGGCGGCGACCCACGCCATGAGCTCCGAGAGCGCCATCGCGTTCGCGTCCGCGAGGCCGATGCCCGCCACGCGCGGCGCCCGCGAGGCCTCCGAGAGCCGCGTGCCGCCGCAGTCCTCGCACGGCCCTTCCATAAGGAAGCGGGCCACGCGCTTGAGGCCCTTCTCGTCCTTGGCCTTCGCGAGCGCGTTCTCCACCGTGCGCACCGCGTTGAAGTAGGTGAAGTCGAGCTCCGCGAAGCCGTCGCCCTTCTTGGGGCGGTAGAGGATGTGGCGCTTCTCGGCGGGGCCGTGGAAGACGATGTCGCGCTCCTCGGGCGTGAGCTCGCGAAACGGCACGTCCGTCCGCACGCCCATGGCGCCGCAGACCTGCTTCATGAGGTCCCACATGAGGCTTCCCCACGGAAGCACCGCGCCGTCGTCGATCGAGATCGACTCGTCGGGCACGAGCGACGCCTCGTTCACGCGCCGCACGACGCCGGTCCCGCCGCAGGTCGGGCAGGCGCCGCGGCTGTTGAACGCGAGGTCCTCCGCGCCGGGGGCGTAGAACTCGCGGCCGCACCCCGGACAGGTCAGCGGCAGGCTCGCCGCCACGTTCAGGCTCGGCTCGGCGTAGGCGCCGCAGTGCGGGCAGCGGTGCGAGGCCAGGCGCGAGAAGAGCAGGCGCAGGCCGTTCTCGAGCTCGGACATGGTGCCGAAGGTCGAGCGCACGCCGGGGACGGCCGGCCGCTGGTGCAGCGCCAGGGCCGACGGCACGTGGCGGACCTCGTCCACGTCGGCGCGGCCCGCCTGCGTGAGGCGGCGGCGCGTGTAGGTCGAGAGCGCCTCGAGGTAGCGGCNNGCGCCCCGGGCCGTAGCCGCGCATGCGGCTCTCGGGCGTGGAGGCGAAGAGCGCGCGCAGGTCGTCCCACAGGCCGATGTAGGTGGCCGGGTTCGAGCGCGGCGTGCGGCCGATGGGGCTCTGGTCGATGTCGATGACCTTGTCGATCTGGTCGATACCAGAGATCTTCTTGTACTCGCCCACCGGACGCTGCGAGTGGTGGACGGCGTTCGTGACATACAGCCTGCCGAGCAGCTGCACGAGCGAGCTCTTGCCCGAGCCCGAGACGCCCGCGATGCCCACGAGCTCGCCCAGCGGCACGTCCACGTCGATGTTTCGCAGGTTGTGCACGCGCGCGCCGCGCACCTCTATATGGTTTGGCCTGGAAGCGCGGTTTTCTTTCGCCATAAAGAGCCCCTCTTTCTTAGAGGCAGATGCAGGGAAACGGTCTATCTATCCTTCGATTGTAAGAATCTCGAGAACCCTTCTTCTTTCACAAAAAGGCGCCCGCACGAAGGGGTCCGTGCGGGCGCGAGGGAAGGAAAGGAGCCTGAAAGGCGGGGCATGGCATTCCGCCTGGTACTTCGGGCTCGACATGGGGCTGTCTGCATAGGGGATGCCGACAGCCCCATGTCAGGCCCGAAGGCAGGGCCCCTTTGTGGATCGGGGCTTGTCCCCGCCCCGTTACTTGAGCAAATCGGTGAAGTCCTCGACGAGCTCGGTGTATATCTGGTTCCAAGAGCGTGCGCCCTGGAGATACTTGACCCGCATGGACTCGGTGAAGGCATCGAGGTAGCCCTCTATCTTCGCCTGCTTATCGGCGGGAAGGCCAGACTTGGCGACCTTGTCCTTGAGCGAAGCGCAGGACTGTCGACAGCGCAGCGCTTCCCACTCGGCATACGTCATCTGCTGAAGCGACCCGTCGGGAGCCTCGGAAACGACGAAGGTGTCGGGCGCGAGGCCGAGGGCAACGGCGGAATCGGTGGCCTGCTTGTGGAACAGGATCTTCTGGGACATAGGTAATTCCTTTCTCTGACGGGCCCGGCGAAAATCAGTCCCACCGGACCCACGCGCAAAAGTCGGCTACTAAGCGGGGGGGGTATCTAGCCCTCGGCCTTCTCGGGCCAAAGCTGCTCGTACTTGCGGCCGGTAAGCTCCTCGCAGACCTTGCGGGCCTCAGGGGTGACGTCGGCCTTGGAGCCGCCGTTCTCAAGACGGGCGATCTCTTCCTCGAGGACGGCGTGGGTCTCTTTGTTCAGGTAGACCTTGCGGCTCTCGAAGAGCGCAAGCGCAATCATGACGGCGGTGCCCACGAAAAAGATCACGGCGATACCGGTCTGGACGCCGGGGTACTGGGCCATGTCGCTGAAATGCTTCATGGTCTGAGAGTCGTAACCGATCGCGGATAGCAGGATACCGGCGAGCCAAGTGGCGAGGGCTCCCGTGGACTTGCGGAGAAAGCTCATGACCGAGGCGTAGAGGCCTGCGCGGTCGTCGCGGGTCATGATGTAGTCGACGTCGGCCATGAACGGGAAGATGTTCCACGGGGTGAACTCAAGGACGGCACGGCCCACCTGGTAGATCACGGAGAACGCCACGAGAAGCACGACGATGAGCGTGGGGTCGGACACGTGCAGGGCCCAAACGGCGAAGTATCCGACCATGGCAACCAGGATAGAGGTGTAGGCCAGACGGAACAGGTACCGCGGGCCGCGGCTCACCATGAGCTTGGTGGCCATCAACGTGGCGGGAATGCCCAGGATGGCGACGGCCTGAAGAATCCAGGGAAGGCCCTCTGAGACGCCGGCGATGCACAGGACGACGAAGTTGACGAGAAGCGTGGAGTAGAAGTCCTTGCCGGTGAAAGAGAGCAGGTACACGGCAAGGTGCGTACGGAACGCCTGGTTCTGGAAAGTCTGCTTATACCCCTCGAGCATGTCGTGGACGGACTCTCCGAAGCTCTTCTTGGGCTGGGCGTCGAGCTCGGCGATGAACTCGTCGGTGAGCGGGCGCTCCCAGGTGAAGCGCCAAGAGACGAAGATAGCCACGACGAACAGGACGGTCCACGCGATGCCGGCATACAGGTAGGCGTTCACCTGAACATCCTCGGGGAGGCTCTTGAGGAACGCAAGGATCATGAAGACGAGCGCGGTGCCGGTCGCGGAGATGACCATGCGCGAGCCGGAAAGCACGGTGCGCTTGGTGTAGTCGCGCGTCATCTCGGCGGGCAGGCATTCCCACGGGATGAGCAGCATGGCGATGATGACCTCCATGCCGACGTACACCGCGAGATAATAGGTGAAGCTCGGCTGGCCGCTCGAGTCCTTGACGTTGATCCAGAAGAGCGGGAAGACGCAGGCGAACAGGATCAGGCCGACGAACATGAAGAAATGGCGACGGCCGAACCTCTGTCCAAGCTTCGTGCGGTAGAAGCCGTCCGTGATCGGCCCGAACGCCATGTTCCAGACGCAGTCGACGATACGGCCGGCCGCGGCGATGGTGCCCGCGATGGCGGGGTTGAACCCCTGGGCAAGCGTTAGGTAAGCGAAGATGACGCCGGAGACGATATTGTTCCAGCCGCCGCCCATGAGGTCCATCATGCCGTAGCAGACGCCGCGCTTGGCGTCGATCTTCTTGGGCGTGTAGACCCAGTTGTCTTTGCCCTTCTCTGAGGTGTTAGCTGCCATTGGAAGTCCTTCTTCCCCATCTCTAACCCTGCAGGGCAGGGTCGACCTACGGCGGGCCGCACCTCAAGCGGCCCGCCGAACCCAATCAGAGGATCTACTTCGCCTCGCCAAAGAAGCCGAAGTAGTCGTGAGCGTTGTTGTAGGAGACGTCCTCTACCATTTTGCCGAGAAGCTCCTCGTCCTCGGGAGCCTGGCCGCGCTCGACCCACTCGCCGACGAGCCGGCACAGCACGCGGCGGAAGTACTCGTGGCGCGGATAGGACAGGAAGCTGCGGGAGTCGGTGAGCATGCCCGTGAAGCGGGAGAGCAGGCCCTGCTCGGCGAACATCGTGAGCTGCTTCTTCATCCCGGAGAGCGTGTCGTTGAACCACCAGGCGTTGCCGAACTGCATGCGCTCCTTCACGCCGCCGGCCTGGAAAGACCCGCACAGGCTCGCGATTGCCAGCCAGTCGGCGTCGTTCAGGCTGTAGAAGATGACGTTGGGGAGGGCGCCGTCCTGCTCGGCGGCATCAAACAGCAGTTTGTGCTGGTAGACGAAGTCAGGCTGGTCGCCCACGGAATCGAAGCCGCAGTCGACGCCGAGCTCCTTGAAGTACTTGGAGGAGTCGTTGCGGAAGCAGTTGCCGTGGATCTGCATCGTCCAGCCATGGGAAGCGTACTCGCCCATGAGGAACAGGGTCATGGACGTCTGGTACTCGCGAAGCTCCTGGGCAGAGACCTGCTCGCCGGCGAGGCGCTTGGCCACGACCTTCGCGACCTCATCGTCTGAGGCAGGCGTGAAGTAGAACGTGTTGGCGCCCTGGTCGGCGAGGCGGCCGCCCACCTCGTGGAAGTATTGGACGCGCTGCGCGGCGGCCTGCTTGAGCGAGGCGAAGTCCGTGACCTTGACGCCGGAGACCTCGGAGAGCGTCTCGCAGTAGGAGGCAAAGCTGTCGAGGTCGATGTTCATCAGGTCGTCAGGACGGAACGTCGGCAGGACCTTGAAGCCGTTCTCGGCCTCCTGCTCGGCAAGCAGCTTGTGGTACTTGAGGTCGCTTGCGGGGTTGTCAGTGGTGCAGATGCACTTGACGTTGAACTTGCGGATGAGGCCCTTGGCCGAGAACTCGGGCTTGGCGAGCTCGGCGTTGGCGCGGTCCCAAATCTCCTTGGCGTTCTTGTGGTTGATCGTGAGGTCGAGGCCAAAGACGCGACGGAGCTCGAGGTGGCTCCACTCATAGATGGGGTTGCCCACCGCATGCTCGATGGTGTCGACGTAGGCCAGGAACTTGGCGTAGTCGTCGTCGCCGCGAATCACGCTCTCGGGGGTGCCGTTCGCGCGCATGATGCGCCACTTGTAGTGGTCGCCGAAGCCGTTGTCATAGAGCCAGACCTGGGCGAGGTTCTTGTAGCGCTTGTCCTCGTAGATCTCTGCCGGCACGAGGTGGCAGTGATAGTCGATGATGGGCATCTTCTCGGCGTGGTCGTGATAGAGCCTCTTGGCCCAGTCGGTCGTGAGAAGGAAGTCATCGTTGAGCAGCATGTTCCACTCCTCTGCTGATGGTTGCGTACGTGCTTGAGACAAGGGTTAGGCGAGCTTGTCGAGCGTCTCCCAGACGCCGTTGATGTACGCGCAACCCAGGGCGCGGTCGTACAGGCCGTAGCCGGGACGACCCGTCTCGCCCCAGATCATGCGGCCGTGGTCCGGGCGAATGAAGCCGTCGAAGCCGTTGTCGTGCAGCGCCTTCATCATCTTCACCATGTCCTTGGAACCGTACTCGCTGGGGTGCGCGGACTCATAGAAGTCCTTGTTCTCGGGGTCCTCGGGGTGCAGGTAGCGGATGTTGCGCATGTGCACGAAGTGGATGCGGCCGCGCTTCGTGAACTCGGCGAGGATGGAGTAGATGTCGTTGGCCGGCTCCTCGGCTATCGAACCGCAGCACAGCGTGATGCCGTTGTACGGGGTATCGACGGCGTTGCAGAGCCAGTCGAGGTCCGCGCGGTTCTTGATGATGCGGGGAAGGCCGAACATGCTGTAGGGAGGGTCGTCGGGGTGAATCGCCATCTTGACGTCGCACTCCTCGCAGGTGGGCATGATCGCCTTGAGGAAGTAGACGAGGTTCTCGCGCAGCTTATCCTCATCGACGTCCTTGTAGATCTCGAAGAGGTGCTTGAGGTGAGCGAGGCGCTCGGGCTCCCAGCCGGGGAGCGTGAAGCCGTTCGTCCCCTTGGAGTACTTGTCGAGAAGCACCTGAGGGTCGTCGGGGATCTCCTTGCGCTCAAAGACGAGGGTGTGCGAGCCGTCCGGGAGCTCGTAGTCGAGGTCGGACTTCACCCAGTCGAAGACGGGCATGAAGTTGTAGCAGATGCACTTGATGCCGTACTTCGCGAGATTGCGGATGGTCTGCTTGTAGTTCTCGATGTACTTG
>DJRK01000149.1:7528-8126 GCA_002440065.1 Atopobium sp. UBA6362
CGGCGATGCGCTCCTCGGGCCAAACCTCCCCCACCGGGATGTCCATGATGCAGCCCACGACGCCCTTCACGCCCGGGATCTGGCGAATCTGCTCGAGGGTAATCTTCTCCTCGCCCGAGCCGTACCAACGAAACGTCAATTCCATGCTAGTGACTCCACTTCCTTTGTCTAGAGCGATCAGTTGCCTACAGGTACTTCTGGATGGTCGAGCGAACGGCGCCGGTACCGGCAAGCTCCTCGAGGAACAGACCCTCTACCTTCTTGCCGAGGCCCATCTCGTAGAGGTCGCAGTCGAAGACCTCGGTATTGGAGAGGACCGGGGCAACGACCTCATGGACGAGCGCGGCGTCGGAGCAGCCGAGCTTCACCTTGGATAGGGAGGCCTGGAGCTCGTCGAGCATCGGGTCGGGGCTGCATGCGAACGCCTTGCCCCCGTCGTCGACGGCGAGCAGGTAGCGCAGCCAGCCCGCGATGACGAGCGGGATGTAGGTGAGCGTGGAGACGTCCTTGCCGGCCTTGGCGTAGGCGTTGAGCGTGTGGCCGTAGCGGATGGGCATCTTCTGCGAGGTGTCGGAGGCGATGCGCTGCGGGGCGTCGG
>DJRK01000149.1:8224-20302 GCA_002440065.1 Atopobium sp. UBA6362
TAGCCGAGGTGCTTGATGAGGGCGACGAGGTCGGCGTCCTCCATCTCCTTCCAGATGCGGTCGTAGCCGAGCAGGCAGCCGTACACGGCCAGGCAGGTGTGCAGCGGGTTCAGGCAGGCCGTGACCTTCATGGTGTCGGCCTTCTCGGCCGTGTCGCGGTCCGTGAGGATGACGCCGCCCTCATCGAGCGCGGGACGACCGTTGGGGAAGGAGTCCTCGATGACGAGGTAATGGGCCTCCTCGGTGTTCGCGAAGCCCGCGAAAGCCGGGCCGGACTCGGACTTGGTGATCTGCAGGTCGTCGAAACCCTGCTTGACGAGGGCGTCCTCGGTCTCGGGCGAGGGGTTGGGGGTGATGCGGTCAATCATGGACCACGGGAAGCTCACGCGAGCCTCGTCGGAGACGTAGTCGACGAAGCCCTGCGGCACGAGGCCGTTGGCGAGCCAGCCGTTGGCAACGGTGAGGACGGCGTCGCGGAAACGGCGACCGTTCTGGGAGAAGTTGTCGGTGGAAACCATGGCGATCGGCGCGGCGCCGGCCTGATAGCGCTCAAGGAGCAGCTCGGTGACGATGCCCATCGTGCTGGTCGCGGCCGAGGGGCCCTCGGCAAGCTCCTTGGCGACGAACGGGAAGAGCTCGCCGGCGGCGTTGTGCAGCCCGTAGCCCTTCTCGGTGATCGTGAAGGTGACGAGCTGGAGCTCCGGGCTGCGGAAGTAGGCCTTGGCGCGCTCAAAGTCCTCGGGCCGCTGGGAGTTGGCGAACACGGCGTCGGCGGTGGAGGCCAGCACGCGCTCGTCGAGCGTGCCGTCGGACTTCATGACGACCTCAAGTGAGTCGCAGCCGTAGGGCTTGTAGACGTTGTCGATGGTGAAGGGGCTGAACGTCTCGGCGACGACGACGCCTCGATCGAGCAGGCCCTTGTTCGCCAGGCGCTGGGCAATCTCGGCGTGGAAGGCGCGATAGAGGTTGCCGCCGCCGAAGTGCATCCAGACGGGCTGTTTTCTACCCGCCTCCTTGAGGGCCTCGGCGTCGTAGGCCGGCAGCTCGACCCCGGCCTTCGTGAACTCGTCTTTCTGGTTCCGCCAGTTCTTGAGAGACAGCATCTGGGTGCTCCTTTTCTCCTTGCCACATAACTTCATTGTGAAGCATTCTGATATGGCAGTTACTCGATTTAGGAATATCGTTTAAATGACGTTTCCGGTCAATTTCAAACTCTTACTTATCTTTAAACGGTAATAAATCTTCTGTAAACGGCATAATATAGATAGCATCAGCAAGTCTCTGTTTGTTTTATGGTCCCTGCAGCCTATAGTTGATATGTCAGAATCTTAATTTTGATATGTCAGATAAACCTGAGATTAGGTTTATAGCCCGACTATCTGACACTGAACCGCCCACGAACGTCCGATCTAAGGACCCGTATGCAACAAGACCCAGAGAACCTCCAGCAGGCCGCCTATGAGCGCATCCGCGAATCGGTGCTCTATGCCCGCTTCGTCCCCGGTGAGCGGCTCCAGTTCAAGAACCTCTGCGAGACGCTTGGGCTCGGCAGGACCCCGGTCCGCGAGGCGCTCCTTCGCCTCCAGCAAGAAGGGCTCGTGCGCACGATTCCGCGCAGCGGGACGTACGCGTCCCGCATAGACCTGCGGGCGGCCGAGTGCAGCCGCTTCGTGCGCGAGCACCTGGAATGCGAGGTTTGCGTCGAGTGCTGCGCCCTGGCCGACCAGCAAGGGCTCGAGAAGCTCGAGGGCGTCATCGGCGAGCAGGAGCGTTCGTTGCGGGGCGAGGACCGCTTGGCATTCTTCCTAGGCGACAACGAGTTCCACAAGACCCTATTCGACGTCGCCGGACGTCCAAGGGTATGGGAGTGGATCTGCTCGATGAGCATCGACCTCGACCGGTACCGTTGGCTGCGCGTACAGACGGAGGAGCTGTCTCACGGCACGATCGTCGAGCAGCACAAGAAGATGCTCGACGCGATTCGCGCGCGGGACACCGGGGAGGCCCGTTACCTTGCGTCGCTGCACCTACACATGATGTTCGACGACAAGGCGCTGGTCATCAAGAGCTACCCGCAGTACTTCGACTCCGAGGACGCGTAGCCCCCGCGGCCGCTGGAAACAAGAAGGGCAGGGGCCTCGAGCCCCTGCCCTTCTTCGTGTGCGCGCAGCAGCCGCCGCTACTCCGCGCGGTACTTCTCGGGCACCTGGTCGACGGTCTGCCACTTGGCGAGCGCCTCATCGACGGTCATGCCCTTCGAGATGGCGTCCTTGCGGCATGCGTTGACGGCCTGGATCTCCTTCATGCGCGGGCCGGTGAGGGCATACCCCTTCATGGCGAGCAGGGTAAGGACCCACGCGATCATGGGGATGACGCAGAACAGTACAATCGTGAGCCAGTTCATCCCAGAGGCATAGGGGGTCGTGGTGTCGGGCAGCTGCGAGAGGCCCACGGCGAGAAGCGCGATGCCCACGACGGTGGTCGAAAGCGAGCTCACGAGCTTGTCCACGAAGGAGAAGAGCGTCCCGATGACGCCCGGGGCATAGTTGCCGGATCGGTACATCTCGTAGTCGGAGCAGTCGGCGATCATGGGGATGGCCATGTCGGCGGTGGAGTAGTAAGCGCCGTAGCCCAGGCCGTAAAGAACGATGAAGACGACGGTGTAGACGTTGAGCGTCAAGTGGAAGCCGCCCTCGGTGCTGAAGATCGAGAGGTTGAGCGCGGGGTTGCCCGGGTTCCACATGGCCAGCAGCACAACGACGCCCAGGTAGAGCGCGAGGGCCAGGGTGGTGAAGGTCACGAGGGTCTTCTTCTGGCCGTGTTTTTGGCTCATGCGCAGGCCGCCGATGAAGAACGGCGCCGAGAATACGTAGCCCATCACGTACATGGGCAGGTAAAGACCGTTGTAGTTGCCCATCATGCAGCTATACAGCAGCACGCCGACCGAGGTGTTCGTGGCGACGGCGAAGGCGAACTTGGTGCCGGACGCGGCGACCATGAGTCGCTGGAGCTCCTTGTTGGACTTGAAGATCTGGACATAGTCCTTAATGGAGAGCTTGCTCCCCTCGGCGCCCTCGGAGGCGCCGCCCAGGCCCCAGTACTCCTTCTTGTCCTTGCCGGCGATGCCTATCACGGCGAGCGCCGTGAGCGCCGCCGAGAGCACGATGACGAGCGGGATGAGGAAGTTGAAGAACGCCTCCGTGCCAAAGCCCACGTTGCCGCCCACGATGGAGGCGACGGCCATGGTGACGCCCATGCCCACGAGCGAGGCGATGGTGTTGAAGAGCGTGAAGGTCGGGCGCTGCTTGGGGTCGTTCGTGAGGCAGGTCTGGCCCGAGCGGGTGCAGGAGGTCTGGATGGAGTAGCCGACCATGAGCAGGATATAGAACACGGTGTAGGCCACATACTTGACCGCGGTCGCGTCCTCGGGGATGAGGCGCGTGCCGTAGAAGAGCAGGAGCGAGGACACGATCATCACGGCGTTGCCGAGCACCATGAAGGGGCGGAACTTGCCGAACTTGGTCTCGGTGCGGTCGATGAGCATGCCCACGACCGGGTCGATGAAAGCGTCGAGCGCGCGCGTGACGGTGACCATGGTGGTCGCGAACGCGAGCACGAGGCCCAGCACGCCGTTGGCGTAGTAGGCGATGTAGTTCATGAGCAGCACATAATACACGTTCGTCGCGCCGTTGTTGAACGGGAAGAGGACGAGCTGGTACTTCTTGGCCCTGTTGAGGGCGGAGTCCTTGGTCCCCTCCCCCGTAGGCGCCGTTGCGGCTTCCGTCATACGGTTTCCTTTCTGGAGTCTATCCAGTATTGCATGTGACTCTAGTATATTAGTTGATTCGAGATTTAGCGTAAGCCAAATCAGGCCATATGGTTCTTTCCGCTCGATAAACGGTTCTGAAGCAACCGTTTTCGTGCGGCAACAAGAAGAGCCTCGCCCCGTAAGTCGGAATCGGGGACGAGGCTCTTTACCGATAATGGTCAGTTACTGCCATACCAGATGAAACAACAATAGCCCTATGCAGCAGCCTTGTCATCCTTGAAAGCGGGCAGGAACGCCGCGATCGCGAGGACGAGGGCAGCGAGCACGAGAAGCGCGGTCGCGACGACGCTTACCTCGAAGACGCCCCAGCCGATCTTGTTCGAGGCGTTCCACGAGAACAGGCCCGAGGCGAGAATGACCCTCGCGCCGATGACCTTCACGCCCACATGCACGAGGGCGAACACCGAGGCCGCCGAGCACAGCGTCGGGACGAGCGGGTTCACTCCGTCCCTGCCCTGGGCGAGGGCCCCCAGCACGGTCAATACGACGGCGACGGCGACGAGCGCGAGGTACAGGGGCAGGTCGGCGAGCGCGTAGTCGGCGCTCTTGGTCGAACACATCACGGTGACGACAGCGCCCGCGATCGCGAGGACGATGCCCACGGCGTCGACGACGAGGCCGCAGCCCCGCTTCTTACCTGAGGAGAGGTTGAGGGATGCCATCGGTTAAGCCTCCTTCTTCTGGCTCTTCTTGCCGGAGCGGAAAGCGAGGACGGCGAAGAGAATGGTCAGGATACCGCTCACGACCTCGACGGCGATGTAGGCGATGCGCCACCACGTGGCCTGCTGGACGACGCGGGCCGTGGAGTTGTAGCGGTTGGTGAGGTTGGACTTGGAGAGCGCGTAGAGCACGTTGTGCGCGGCCTCCTTGACGTTCTGCTGCAGGTGCGCGTCGCCCTTGACGGTCTCCACGCCCGCGGTCAGGCCGTCGTTCTGCTTGGCGAAGATCGAGGTGCCCTCGACGCTCGTGCCGCCGTCGAAGCCGGAGATGCCGCGGGTATCCCAGCAGGTAACGCCGGAATTGAGGACGGAGCCGTACAGGTCGGTGTCGTCGTAGATGTCGGTCACGCAGTAGCCGTGGAAGCCCCACTCGTTCTTGAGGATGCCGGTGATGAGGCCGTAGGAGGAGGTGCACTCCACGGGGCCGATCTTCGAGAAGGAGGTCATGACGCCCTTCATGCCCGCGTCCTCGTCGGCTGTATCGTACTTGGTCGCCTCGAAGGCGATCTGGAACGCGCGCAGGTCACCCTCTCGGGCCTTCTGCTCGGTCATGTAGGGAGCGACGCCGTAGCGGTTGGTCTCCTGGTCGTTGAAGGCGAAGTGCTTCGGGGAGGCGATCAGCCCCTTCTTCTCGGCGGCGACGGCGAACTCCATGGCGGCGTTGCCGGTCAGGACGGCGTCCTCGGAGTAGTACTCGCCGTTGCGGCCGTTGTAGGCGGTGCGGTGCGTGTTCAGGCCCGGGCCCCAAAGGATGGGGATGCCGAGAAAGAGGGCTTCCTCGCCCACGAAGTCTCCGACCTCGGCCATGAGGTCGGTGTCGAAGGACGCGGCCACGACGGGGGCGGAGGCCAGAACAGCGCCGATCCAGTTGGCGTTCGGGTCGGACTCGTCGATGGCCCAAGGAGCGTTCTTGTCCTTGGAGGCCTTGAGCGACAGGGAGATGCCGATGCCGTTGTTCTCGGTCATGTAGTCCTCGTAGGTGCCGAGGGACTTGGAGCCGGGGATGCTGGGGCCGCCGAAGGTCGCGATGTTGAGGGCCTCCTGGAGCGTGAGCTCGTCCATGGCCTGGGTCCACGCCTCATCGTCGAAGTCCTTGTCGAAGAGGTCCCAGAACTTGATGCCGGAGTCCTTGCCCCACGTGATGGAAGAGGTGTCGTCGTCGGTCTTCACGTCGTAGTAGTGGGCGTTCAGTTCATTGATGAGCTCGGAGTCCTTGAGCTCCATGGTGTCGTAGGTCTTGGGGTAGGTTCCCTCCCAGTCGGCGCGGGAGAGATAGGTGACCTCGCCCTCCTGGAAATTGTTCCAGTCGGCGTACTCGAGCTGATTGGAGATCTTCTGGCCGGTCTTGGAGACCGAGAAGGCCGTCTTCGCGAGGAAGTTCTCGTCGATGTCCTTCTTGTATGCCTTGGAGGCGTCGGCGGCACCGGAGATCTTGCTGGAAGAGACGCCCTGGGCGGCCATCATGTTGTTCAGGGCCTCGTGGGCGCCGTTGCCGATGGCGAAGTAATAGCTGCCGGGGTCCAGGATATAGGTGCCTTTGGTGCCGTCGCCGTTATCGTAGTCGGAGTCGTAGCTCGCGATGTACTGCAGGTCGACCTTGACCTCGACCTCCTCGGAGGCACCGGGGGCGAGCTCGGAGGTCTTTCCGAAGCCGAGCAGCTGGACCGCGGACTTCTCGATGCCGCCGGCGGTGTAGGGGGCCTGGCCATAGACCTGGACGGAGGACTTGCCCGCCACGTCTCCGGTGTTGGTCACCTTCACCTTGAAGGTGGCGTAGGCCTCGGTCTCGCCGTTGTCGCCCTTCTCCACGCTGAAGACGGGGTCGCCCTCAAGCTCCTGCTTGAAGGTCGTGTAGGAGAGGCCGTAGCCGAAGCTGTACGTGACCTCGTCGTCGTAGTTCCACGCGCCCTCGCCGGCCGTGGCGCCCGCCTCGGAGGCGGCGTTGCCCTGGCCCAGGGCCGCGTCGTAGTAGCGGGTCTCGTAGTACTTGTAGCCGGTGTAGATGCCCTCGGCCTCGATGACGTATTTGCTCGAGGTATCGCCGAACTGGCCGGCGGAGCGGGTCAGGACATCGGTGTTGGCATAGGTGTAGTCGCCCATGTTCTGCGCGGCAGGGGCGGAGTCCTCGTTGACCGCGTAAGTGTCGGAAAGCGAGCCGGAGGGGTTGGCCTTGCCGGTGAGGAGGTCAGCGATGCCCAGCGTGCCGTAGGCGCCGGGGTGGCCGACCCAGAGGATGGAGGAGACGTTGGGGTCGTCCTGGAGCTCCTGGACCTCGACGGGGGTATCGGTGTTCAGCAGGACGATGACGTTCTTGGAGCACTCCTCGGCCATCTTGATGGCCTCGCGCTCGTTGTCGGTGAGCTCGAGCGGGTCGGAAGCGCCGGTGCCCTCTGCCACGGAGCCGGGCAGGTAGTCGTTCGCCTCCGCGGAAGCGCGGGCGATGGTCACGATCGCGGCGTCGCCGTACTGCTCATAGGTACTGGAAAGGTCGCCGGCAGCCTGCTCGACCTCGGAGCGGCTGGGCTCCTTGGGGTCGTAGTTCGGGGTCGCGACCTCGTTCTCGGCGTGGTTGTAGGTCTCGTTGAGCGTGGTGTAGGCGCTCATGAGGGTCGGGTTGATGTTCAGCCCGGCGCCGTCGAAGTCGAACTCGTCGCCCGTCCAACCGCCGGAGAGCGTGGACTGGGGCGGGGTGAAGGATATCGTGGTGCTGCCGTCGGCGGCCTTATTCTGCTGCATCTTAACGGAGCGTGCGATGGTGTTCTTGAAGTCGGTCTTGTTCTGGGAGAGCGCCTGCTCAAGGCTGATGAAGGGGCCCATGACCTTCGTGCCCATGCCGGAGCCCAGCAGCATCGTGTGGCTGCGGATGCCGAACAGCGAGACGTTCTCGCCGGACTTGAGCGGCAGGCCGCAACCGTCGGAGGTGTCGTTCTTGAGCAGGACCGCGCCCTCGGACTCCTCCTTGCGCCCAAGGTCGATGGCCTTCTGGATGAGGGCATGGGAGTTTCCTGTCCCGTCCTCGTTCAGCACATCGGAGCTTGGCGTGTAGTTCGCGTACAGCGGCTCGTCGTCCGTGGACTCGGAGACGAACTTCTCGCTCGTCGTCCCAAGGTTCGCATCGATCGTCGACCTGTAACCCTCGAGCAGCGTGCCCGCGCCCATCGAGAGGGACAGGGTGAACGCGCACACGGCGGTCAGTCCCCTGTACAGTCCGGCCTTCACGACCTTTCTTCCTTCTTTGTTTTCGCTCACATGAGCTCCCTTCAGTTCCGTGGTATCTGATATACCAGCTCTTTTACTATGATAGTTATATGTTCGTTTCTGGTATATCAGCTAGCTAAACGGAGCTGAAAAGTAGGTAAACGGTCGTAAAATCCCTACATTTTTATTATGCGATCAAGGGGCTCTCTTTAAATTTCCTGCTTTGATATCAGTAGTGAACGAGTCTTTTATGCTCTGATATATCCTCATGTACCTGCAGATTTACGGAGATTGTAAGCACTGATTAGCGGCAGGTTTACTTTGGCACCCCTTCCTGGGGCCCCATTCTCGGCCGCGGGGAAAATTTCCGCGCCGAAACGGGCTCGCCCAGCGGCTCACGACTTTGAGCCTTCGGCCCGCCCCCCGAAAACGGTTGCGGCTTAGATCCGGTCAGCCCATCCCCGACATTCGGCCAAAGACCAGCTCGACAGTCCATGGCCCCGCGCCCCTATTCGAGGATTCCGGTTACCGGGCGGGCCGATCGAGGTCGCTCGACCCCGCCGCCCTTTATACGAAGAGGGCACCGACTGCATAGTTGCGATCGGCGCCCTCTTGGGGATCACCAGCCTTTAGCAAACGCTGAAGCCCAAATCAGGCTACGAAACCTTGCGCGGCTTCGGGTTCTCGTGCCTGAACCTGCGCACCTTGACGATGACGGTCGCCAGGCAGGCGACGAAGCCCACGCCGGAGATCATGAAGCAGGCAGTGTCCGCGAGGACATAGGCGGGCTTCACGTACGAGATCGTCGTATTCGGGCCGATACCGTTCATCGCGAGCGAGTTGAGCGTCGCGTAGGCGATGCGGTGCACGCTCTCGCGCATCGCGGAGACGATCACCGGGTCGTCTTCGTAGGCCTGGAGCTGCTTCCACTCGATCTGGCACATCGAGTCAAAGAGGTCGGAGCCCGCGAGGACGCCGTCGGCGCCGTCCATATAAGTGAAGTTCGTACCCGAGTTGTCGGATATGATCGCGCCGTTGCAGCCCCACTCGCCGCGGAGCACGCCGGAGATCATCCCCTCGTCGGCCCCGTTCCAGTGACACCCGACGCGACTATAGGAGGTCATCACGCCGTTCGCCTCGCCCTGCGTGAACGCGTACTCGAAGGCGCGCAGGTAAACCTCGCGAATGGCCTGCTCGTTGGCCCAGGTCGAGACGCCGCAGCGGTTGGTCTCCTGGTCATTGAGGGCGAAGTGCTTGATCAGCACGTGGGCGCCCTTGGACTCGATCCCGTCGCATTCGCTGAGGAGCAGCTTTCCAGAGAGGAAGGAGTCCTCGGAGAAGTACTCGAAATTGCGGCCGCAATACGCGTTGCGGTGGATATTGGCGCCGGGGCCGTAGAGATAGCTCGTCTTCGCGGCGATGCAGTCGTTGCCGATCACGCGGCCCACCTCGGAGAGGAGCTCGGCATCGAAGGTCGCGCCCATGACGTCCTCGGAGGGCAGGCCCATGGTCTTGACGTCGGACGTGTGCCCAAAGAGCGTGGTGGTGAGGCCGGTGGGGCCGTTCTCGTCGCGGGTGCCGGGAAGCTGAATGGACTCGATCGGTTGGGTGTAGTGGAAGGCCGAGCCCACGAGGAAGCTCATGTCGGAGGCGCTCAGCTGGTCGAGGAGGTCGCCCCACTTGGGGTCGTCGTAGTCGAGGCCCATGAGATCGATGAGCTTGAGCCCGTTCTTGGCCCCGGTAACGGGCATTGCGGCGTCCGCATATTCGCCCTCGTAGAGGCCGGCCGCGTAACGCGAGTCGGCAAGCTCCGCTGCCATCCGCTCGGTTGCCTCAAGGACGGGGGCCTGCTCGGGCCAGGTGCCTTCCCAGTCTGAGCGGGAGAGATAGGTGACCGCCTGATCGCCCACATAGTCCGCACGGTTGAGGTCGGCGTCGTCGAATCGGTTGGTGACCCGAACCCCATCGACGGAGGAGGCGTAGGTCGTGGCGTCGAGCTCCGCGTTGGTCCACGCGACGACGGCGGAAGCATCTCCCCCCGAATCCATCTTCCCGCCGGTCGTGGCCGGGGTATAGCCCTTACGGGCCAGGAAGTTGTTCACGGCGGCGTGCGCCCCGCCCGCGACGGTGAAGAGATAGTCGCCCGTCTCGAGGACATAGGTCTCGGCACCGTCGGCGTCATAGGAGGCCATGTCGCGTCGATCGACCTGAACGGTCACGACCTGGGACTCCCCGGGCTCGAGGAGCTTGGTCTTGGAGAAACCGATAAGCTGGGCCGAGGGCTTCTCGATGCCGTGCGCTCGGTCATAATCGGTATAGGGCGACTGCATGTAGACCTGGACGGACTTCGACCCGGCCACGTCGCCGATGTTGGTCACGGTCGCGGTGAGGTCGAACTTGTCTGACGACGGGTCATAGGAGGCCGCGACGCCTGAGGTCTCGAAACTTGTATAGGAGAGGCCGTAGCCGAAAGCATAGGCAACGTCATCGGAGTATTCGTAGTCCCCGGCGTTTCCGGTACCCATGACGGTATCCTCGTAGCGGGTCTCGTAGTAGCGGTAGCCGACGTAGATGCCTTCTTGGTATACCAGGTATTTGCTGCTGGCCTTGGCAAGACCCAGCTCATCGGCGTTGGCATAGGTAAAGTCGCCGGAGTTGACCGTGGACGGCGCCGAGAGATTGTCGTAGAGGAACGTGTCGGGAAGGGAGCCGGACGGGTTCACGTCACCGCAGAGGATCTTGCCCACGGCGTTGACGCCCTGGGCGCCCACCCCTCCGATCCACAGGACGGCGTCGACGTCGTAGTCCGGGTCCTTGAGGAAGTCGAGCTGAAGCGGGTTTGAGGAGTTGAGGAGCACGAGCACCTTCTGGACCTTACCGGCCTCCTTCATGGCCTTGAGGTTGGCGAGTAGGTCGCGCTCTTCCTCGGTCAGGCCGAGGTAGCCGCCGGAGCGGGAATGCTCGTCGGCGGTGTTCAGATCATAGCCTTCGCCGCCCACGCGCGAGATGACGGCGATCGCCGCGTCGCCGTAGTCCTCAACCGAATCGAGCGTGGCCTGGTCGAACTCGGACCAGGGCACCTCGTTCACTTGGTTGGCGTCGACCTTCTTCTTGCCGGTAAGGCTCACGGTCTGGCGCTTATACACATCGGCCGAGCCGGGCCCCGTCGTGTAAAAATCCCACATGGTGGGGTTGACCTCGAAGCCCGCGTTCTCCATCGCGTCCTTGAGGTTCGGCACGTCAGAGACGTCGAGCCCGGCCGAGCCGGTGCCGCCGTAGACGAGGTCTACGCTCGAATGAGAGAAAAGCGTGACCTTGGCGCCCTTGGCAAGCGGAAGCGCGGCGTCGTCGTTCTTGAGCAACGTCGCCCCCTCCGCCTCGACCTTCTCCGAGAGGACCTTGCCGTACTCGACGCGCTCGTCGTCCGAGGAGAAATCGCTCGTGTAGTACTGCGCAGACTCGTCTGCGCAGTTGACGCGTGTGCGGCTCGACGCCGTCACAAGGTCGAAGGTCATCGGGAACCAGTTAAAGAAATACAGCGCGATGCCTGTGCCTACGAACATGACCGGAAACAAGACGCATAGGATCTTCGCGGGCAGCGCGACGCGTCTCCTCGCCTTCTTCCATGCCTTCTTCCGCGCCCTGTATCCCACAGGATCGACGGGCTTCCTTTGCAACATCATCTTCTCTCCCTACGTCGATATCGGAATTCCTCGCCATCTCAAAGCGAACTCTGGTATATCAGCCTAGGGATTTCTCACAGGTATTTAATCTATTTCAGCACCTATTCAGACAGACGGTAGCAAGGAAGCGGTGAGCGTAGCTGCATTTTTATTCTCTAACGCACATAACGCAATCGTTGTATGAGCTTCGAACTGATATTCAATATGCCGGTTCACACGGCTACCGCAACGACATATGCGCGACTCGCAGAGCGGGGACGAAGGCTCCTTTGGAGAGCAAGCCCATCCTGCGGATAAGACGCGCGCAACGAAGAATCTTTTTTCGATCTCCTGGGGATGCGCCCGCCCACCTACACGGGCCCCGGACGGTCGGATTCCGGCCACTTGTCCCCGCCCCCTTTACGCGAAGAGGCCGCCGACCGGAATGAAACGCGGTCGGCGGCCCACAGAAAGGGATGGGACCTAGGTTTAAGGGGCTCCCCGGGCCAAAGCCGCCGGTGCGGCCCCAGCGGCAAAGCCCTACTCGTTGTCTGCCCAGTTGCTCTTTTGTTGGCCCTTTTTCTTGATCAACTTGTACGCAGGGTTCGGGGCCGAGACGCGGCGCCAAACGGCCTCGTCGGCGCACTCCCCCGCCACGGCCTCGACACGG
>DJRK01000149.1:20380-20586 GCA_002440065.1 Atopobium sp. UBA6362
AGCGGTATGAAGAGCCTAAAGACGTGCGGGTCCTTGGGGTCTTCGCGGACGGTCTGGACCTCCTTGCCGTTCACGAGGAACTTCACCTCGGGCAGGTTCGAGTACGCCTTGACGGTAATCGAGCTCGCGCAGCGGTCCTCGAAGCGCGTCGAGCACAGGTGCACAAAGGGATCTTTGCTCCACCAGGCCTTGTAGATATAGAAGGC
>DJRK01000149.1:20650-21978 GCA_002440065.1 Atopobium sp. UBA6362
ACGAGGCCCTTGTGGTTCATGCCGGGCTCGCCGCCCTGGTCGCGCGCATCGGCCGCGAAGTCGAACATGTTCCACACGTGCGTGGCCCAGAAATACGGGCGCTTGGCAAAGAACTTGAGCATGTACTCGTGGTACACGCACTGGTACTCCTCCGTATGGTCGTTGCGGCGCGGACGCTCGGAGTGGAGGTTGGGCATGGCCTCGCAGCCGTACTCGCTCATGCCGATGGCTCGGCGACGGTTGAAGAGGCGCCAGAACCCGAACCACGCCTTGTTCAGCCAAAGACCCGGCACGTACCAGCCAAGGTAGAGGTTCCAGGCAACGACGTCCGAGATGTGGGCGCTCCTGTTGAAGGGCCCGCACATGGCGTAGCAGGCCAGGGTCGTCGGGCGCGTCTGGTCCATCTCGTGCACGAGGTCGTTGAGCACACGGTGGTTATCGAGCATGTCGGCCTTGTCCTTCGTCGAGATCGTGATCTCGTTCGACAGGCCCCAGACGCAGATGCTCGCGTGGTTGTAGTTCTGGACGATGAGCTCGTGCATCTGGTCGAGGGTGTTCTGGCGGCCGTTGGGCATATGCTCGGAGATATAGGGGATCTCGGCCCAGACCACGAGGCCGACCTCATCGCACGCGTCGTAGAAGACCTGGTTGTGCTGATAATGGGCCAGGCGCACCGTGTTGGCGCCGATCTCCTTGATGAGCTCGATGTCCTCGAGGTGCTGCTCGGGCGTGAGCGCGTTGCCGATGCCCTTACGGTCCTGGTGGCGCGAGACGCCGCGCAACGGGTAGGGGCGACCGTTCAGGAAGAAGCCCTTATCGGGGTCGATATGGAAGCTGCGCACACCGAAGCGCGTGCCCACGGCATCGAGGACGGATCCGTCGGGCCCCACGAGCTCGAGCCTCGCTGCGTAGAGATAGGGGTCGTCCACGCCGTCCCAGCGGTGTGCGCCGCGAATCCTCAGCGTGACGTCGAGCCCCTCACCGGAGGCGACCTCGGCGCCGGAGGCGTCGACTATCCGAGCGCGCACGCGGCACCCGTCCGCCGCAGGGCCGTCGGCCCAGGACTCGATCCTGACCTCGGCGTCCTTGTCCCCGTCCTGGATCTTGGGCGTGACCTTGAGGCCGGGCGTGCCGTAATAGTCCATCGCAAAGTGGGTGGAGGAGAGCACCACGAGCTTGACGTCGCGGTAGATGCCGCCATAGAAGGTGAAGTCGGCCTTCTGAGGATAGACGCGGTCGTTCTTGGAGTTGTCCACGGCGACGGACAGCTCGTTTTTGCCGGGGCGCACGAGCGTCGTCACGTTCACCCGGAAGGTGGAGTAGCCGCC
>DJRK01000103.1 GCA_002440065.1 Atopobium sp. UBA6362
CCTCGATGACGCCGCAGGTCTTCATGTTCTTGTACTTATTGTAGATGTACTCGGCGGCGTAGTGGTTCTTGATGACCTTGTCCTCCACGATGCCCATGCCGGTCTCCTCGACCGCCATCTTAGCAAGGGGGATACGCTGCTTGTTCGCGGCCATGGCGGCCTCGTAGAAGATCTTGTCCACCTGCTCCTGGGTGAACTTGGCGTACTCGGCCTGCGCGGCGCGCATAGTCTTCAAGCGCTCCTGCAGCGCCTCGACGCTGTCGATGACGGCTACGGTCTTCTTTGCCATGCTTCCTCCAATTTCTTTAGGCCCGGATTTGATGGAATCCAGGTCGTACAGAAGACGGGTTAAAGAACACGGGCGACCAACCAATTTCGCCTAACGGTAGTATAGCAACGGCCAACGGGGGTGAATCCTGAGGCTCACGCCGCGGGCAAAGTTTGGTACTCCAGCACAAGTCGGTATGTCCTAGCTGGGCTTTTATCGCCCGAAAGCGGCCTTAGGACAGGACGCTCAGCACCCAATCGACGTCGGCGGTGGTCTTCATCTTCTCGAGGACCTCCTCGTCCTCGAGGATCCTGCAGATGTTCGCCAGGACCTCGAGGTGCTCCTCGCCCTTGCCGGCGATGCCG
The DNA here is from genome assembly GCA_002440065.1 of Atopobium sp. UBA6362. Taxonomy (GTDB): domain Bacteria; phylum Actinomycetota; class Coriobacteriia; order Coriobacteriales; family Atopobiaceae; genus Paratractidigestivibacter. Next base: position 634 of record DJRK01000103.1, read on the forward strand.
AAGACGAGCTGGGCCTTCTCGCCGTCGAAGTCGACGCCCTCGGGGTACTGCTGCAAAACGACGCCGGTGCGCACCACGCTGTTCTTCGCCTCGTTCGTGCCGTGCGGGATCGCGATGCCCATGCCGATGTAGACGCTCGTGAGCTCGTCGCGCTTGACCATGGCGTCCACGTAGGGCTTATCCACGTAGCCGCGGCTCACGAGGAACTCGCCGGAATCGCGGATGCACTGCACGCGGCCGGTCCTCTCGCAACCCAGCTGGATGTCCTCGCGGGAGATGGTTAGGCGGGGCTTGTCGTCCTCCGCAGGCGCGGGGGGCACGGGCGTAGGCTGCTCGATGAGCTCGGAGGCCTTGGGCAGGTGCGTCAGGGAGTCGTAGAGCGCGTCGAGCGCGGGGTCGTCCAGGAAGTTGTCGATCGTGATGATGTGGGCCTGCGGGGCGCTCTTGCGCGCACGCTCCGAGAGGACGCGCTGGCAGACCACGATGCTCGCCTCGGCGGGGACGGTGTCGACGCTCGAGTGCTTGACCGTGAGGTCGGGGCGCTCGGCCTTGATGCGGTTGTGGAAGCGCGTGGCGCCCATCGCGGAGGAGCCCATACCCGCGTCGCAGGCAAAGACGATGAGGCCGTTTTGGGTGTCGGAGACGACGGCGGCCTCGGCGGAGCCCTTCATCTCGCGCATCCGGTCGTTGGCCTTCTCGAGGTCGCCGGCCTTGGCACCGCGCACGATCGGGGTCGCGATGACGAACGAGACCCCCGCGGCGATGACGACGCCGATGATGACCTGGAGCATGCAGTCGTGGGGAGCCATCGAGAGGAACGCGATGATGGAGCCGGGGGACGCGGCGGAAGTGAGGCCGCAGCCGGTGAGGCTGTACCAGGCGATGGCGCAGGCGTTGCCCACGATGGGGGCGACGATGACCTTGGGGTTCATGAGCACGTACGGGAAGTAAATCTCGTGGATGCCGCCGAAGAAGTGGATGATCACGGCGCCGGGCGCGGACTGTCGGGTCTTCTTATCCTTGCAGAAGAAGCAGTACGCGAGGAGCACGCCAAGACCGGGGCCGGGGTTGGCCTCGAGCATGTACATGATCGAGCGGCCGGTCTCCTGGGCCTGGGCGATGCCGATCGGGGTGAAGATGCCGTGGTTGATCGCGTTGTTCAGGAAGAGGACCTTGGCCGGCTCGATGAACACGGCGAGAAGGGGCATGAGACCGTAGGTCACGAGGACCTGGACGCCGGCCATGAGCACGGCAAGGATGGCGTCCATGACGGGGCCGATGACGAGATAGCCCAGCATGGAGAGCAGCATGCCCAGGATGCCGACGGAGAAATTGTCCACGAGCATCTCGAAGCCCGCGGGGGTCTTGCCGTCCATGAACTCGTCGAACTTCTTCACGACCCAGCCGGCGAAGGGGCCGATGACCATGGCGCCCATGAGCATGGTCGTGTCGGGGGCGCCGGCGATGCAGCCGATGACCGCGATGGCGCCCGCGATCCTGCCGCGGTCCTGGCCGGTGAGGTAGCCGCCCTGGGCGGCGATGAGGACCGGGATCAGGTAGGTGAGCATGGGCGAGGCGATGCTCGCGAAGCGCTCGTTGGGAAGCCAACCGGTGGGGATGAAGAGCGCGGTGAGGAGGCCCCAGGCGATGAACGCGCCGATGTTGGGCATCACCATGCCGCTCAGGAACTTTCCGAACCTAGAGAGACCGTCTCGAATTGATGACATGGCCTTTCCTTCTCTTTGGTGCCGCGCGGAGCATATAAGAAGGGCTCGCACGCGGGTCGTTGTCCGTAGCGTCGCGCAGAGGCGCGGGTGACTTTCGCTTCGGTGGCACCTACTTTACTGACTTTTGTTTCAACAGTATTCAGAACGCTCAAAATATGCCGCAAACGGCTGTTATTGCCAGGTGAGCGGTCTAATTGGTCTTTTCAAACGATAATCCGATTGTTTTCTTGACAAAAACTCAGTGCCGAATATTATCGAAGGTGACTTTCGCTTCAACAGTTTCGCATATCGATTCGAAAGGAGTGAACATGCTGTACACCGTTACCCTGAACCCCGCGCTCGACAAGACGGCGCAGATCGACGGGTTCGCGGTCGATCAGGTGAACAGGATCGTCTCGCTGAGACAGGACCCCGGCGGAAAGGGCATCAACGTAAGCAAGGTCGCCAAGAAGCTCGGCACGCCCTCCAAGGCCTACGCGATTGTGGCCGGCGCCACGGGAGAGAAGATCTCCTCCATGCTCGCGGACGGGGGCATCGAGCTCGTCGCCACCGCGGTCGAGGGCGAGACGAGGACGAACCTCAAGGTCGTGGATACGAAGCTCGGCACGAACACCGACATAAACGAGCCCGGCCCCGAGGTCGTCGAAGACGACGTGATGAGGCTCACGAAGGCGCTCGAGAAGAAGGTCCGGGAGGGCGACGTCGTGGTCGTCTCGGGTAGCCTGCCCCGCGGCATCTCCCCCCAGACCTACGCCCAGATGACAGTCGTGCTCAAGGCCGCGGGCGCGAAGGTCTTCGTCGACGCCGACGGCGAGCCGCTCCGCATAGCCCTCAAAGCCCACCCGAGCCTCATCAAGCCCAACGACATCGAGCTCTCGAGGCTGCTGGGCAAGGAGCTGCACAGCGCAGGCGAGGTCGCCGAGGCGGCCCAGGAACTCGTGGCCCAGGGCATCGAGACGGTCGTCGTCTCGATGGGCGCGCAGGGCGCGGCATTTGCCCGGAAGGGCGAGACGCTCTTCGCAAAGGCCCCCAAGGTCAAGGTCGGCTCGACCGTCGGCGCGGGCGACTCCATCGTCGCCGCCATGGCGCACGCGGCCCTGACCGGCCTTAGCTTCGAGGAGACGGCGCGCCTCGCGGTCGCGACGGGCTCGGCCAACGTCATGTGCTCCGGTACCCAACCCGCAGAGGTCGAGGTCATCGAGGAGCTGAGCCCAAAGGTCTCGGTCGAACGCATCTAGGACCAACGCGCCCGGCGCTATTGCCGAGCAGGAAAGCATACACCCCGCAAGAAGAAAGGCACGATTATGAAGGCAAAGGCAGTCAGACTCCACGCGGCGAACGACCTTCGCATGGACGACTTCGAGCTCCCCCCAATCAAGGACGACGAGGTCCTCGTCAAGGTCGTCTCGGACTCGATCTGCATGTCCACCTACAAGTGCGCCATCCTGGGCGTCGACCACAAGCGCGTCCACCCCGACGTGGCCGAGCACCCCGCCATCACCGGCCACGAGTTCGCGGGCGACATCGTCCAGGTGGGCTCCAAGTGGGCCGATAGGTTCAAGCCGGGCATGAAGTTCACCATCCAGCCTGCCCTCAACTACAAAGGCACCATGTGGAGCCCCGGCTACTCCTACGAGTTCTGCGGCGGCGACGCGACCTACTGCATCATTCCGGCCGAGGTTATGGAGCTGGGCTGCCTGCTCGAGTACAAGGGCCGCGCTTACTATGAGGCGTCTCTCGCTGAGCCGATGAGCTGCTCGATCGGTGCATTTAATGCTGCATATCACACCAAGAT
>DJRK01000001.1 GCA_002440065.1 Atopobium sp. UBA6362
AGCGCATCACCTCCACCAAGGAGGGCTCGATTACCTCCGTCCAGGCCGTCTACGTCCCCGCAGACGACCTGACCGACCCGGCCCCTGCGACCACGTTCACGCACCTCGACGCGACGACGGTTCTTTCCCGCTCCATCACCGAGCTGGGCATCTACCCCGCCGTCGACCCGCTGGCGTCCTCGAGCTCCGCGCTCGACCCGTCCATCGTGGGCGAGGAGCACTACCGCGTCGCCATGGCCGTCCAGGAGACGCTGCAGGAGTACTCCGACCTTCAGGACATCATCGCCATCCTCGGTATGGACGAGCTGTCCGAGGAGCAGCAGAACGTCGTCGCCCGCGCCCGTAAGATCCAGCAGTTCCTTTCTCAGTCCTTCCACGTGGCCGAGAAGTTCACCGGCAACCCCGGCGTTTACTGCACGATCCAGGATACGGTCCGTTCCTTCGGCGAGATCGTCGACGGCAAGTGCGACGACCTGCCCGAGCAGGCGTTCCGTTATGCCAGCAACATCGAGGACGTCCGTGCCCGCGCGGCCGCTATGGCCTCCGACGACCAGAAGAACTAGGTGTACCGATGGCAGAGCTGAACGTTCAGTTCGTGAGACCCGACAGGGCCCTCTTTGAGGGCCCCGTCGCCAGTCTCGTGCTTGTGACCTATGCCGGCGAGCTCGGCGTCTATCCCGGCCACGCGGCCGAGATCGTCGCTTTGGGCGATGGCGTCGTGCGCATGAAGCTCCTTGAGTCCGAGGGCGGCGGCGAGCGCGACGTCGTCGTGTCCGGCGGCTATGCCGAGATCGACAACGACCAGGTCATCGTACTGGCCGACCATGCCCGTCGTACCGACGACATCGACGTCGAGACCGTCCGTCGTACCCGCGACAAGGCGATCGACAAGCTCGATGCATGTGAAGACGGAGATCATAGGCGCGCTTATTACGAGAACAAGATCAACTGGTGTAACCTTCTGTTGAAGCAAGCTATCAAAGACTAGTCGGTCTTTGGCTATATAACGGAGGGTACATGGACGTCATTCAGGTCGAGGGTGGCCACCGCATCTCTGGTCAGGTGACCGTCGAGGGTGCAAAGAATTCCGCGCTCAAGCTCATGGCGGCAACGCTCATGGCAAAAGGCGTGAGCACGCTCACCAACGTGCCTAACATCTCAGACGTTCATGTGATGGGCAAAGTGCTCAAGAATCTCGGTGCTCGCATCGAGGTCGTGAATGAGCACGAGCTAAAAATCGATACGACCGACGTCGACTCGTGGGAAACCCCCTACGACCTCGTCGCACAGATGCGGGCCTCCACTGCGGTGCTGGGCCCGCTTCTTTCTCGTTTTGGCAAGGCGATCGTCGCGATGCCGGGCGGTTGCAACATCGGTGCCCGCAAGATAGACATGCACATCCTGGGCCTCGAGGCCTTGGGCGTCGACTTCAAGATCGACCACGGCAACATCCACGCCTCGGCGCCCACCGGTATCCACGGCGCCACGGTCACGCTCGCCTTCGCAAGCGTGGGTGCGACCGAGAACCTCATGATGGCCTCGGTCTTTGCGCAGGGCACTACGACGATTGACAACGCTGCCCGCGAGCCCGAGATCGTCGACCTTGCGAACCTCTTGAACGAGATGGGCGCGAAGGTCACGGGCGCCGGCTCCCCCGTCATCGAGATCGAGGGCGTTTCCGAGCTTCATCCCGTGACGCACGCCGTGGTGGGCGACCGCATCGAGGCTGGAACCTTCCTTGCCATAGGCGGCTTGTGCGGGGACCCCGTCACGGTGAAGGGCTTCGACCCCCGTCACCTCGGGCTTGTTCTAAAGAAGTACGAGCAGATGGGTCTGCACATCGAGCGCGGAAACCGTGAATGCACTTGTTGGCGTGAGGGTCCGATCAAGCCGACGGACATCCAAACGCTTCCGTTCCCCGGTTTCCCGACCGACATGCAGGCGCAGACCATGTGCCTTCTCGCCATGGCCGAAGGCTCGTGCGTCATTACCGAGAATGTGTTTGAGAACCGCTTCATGTTTGCCAGCGAGCTTCAGCGCATGGGTGCCGACATCGTCATCGAGGGGCATCACGCCATCGTCCACGGCGTTCCGTCCTTCTCGGGTGCTCGCGTGAAGTCGCCCGACCTACGCGGCGGCGCCGCGCTCGTCATGGCCGGACTCGTTGCCGATGGCACGACGACGGTGTCCGCCATTCACCACATCGATCGCGGCTACGAGGGCTTCGTCGAGAAGCTCTGCAGCTTGGGTGCCCACGCTCGCCGAGACGTGCTGCCCGATCCCGAGCGCGACTTCTAAACTTATCTCGCGCGCTGCGCGCATTATGACCTTCCTGCCCCTGCGGCGGGCCGCTACGGAACAGAAAACGGTGTCTGCATGCTGAACCAGGCAAAAAACGGAGAGCACTCCCTCACGCGAGCGGGGGAGGACTATCTCGAATCCATATACCGCCTTTCGCTTTCGAGCGTCGAGGACGACAGCTCTGTGCGCTCCGTCGACGTGGCCGACCAGCTCGAGGTATCCAAGGCCAGCGTGAACAAGGCCCTGAACCAACTCAAGGAGATGGGCATGGTCACGCAGAACCGTTATGGTCGAGTGAAACTTACTGCCGAGGGTGAGAAGTACGCAAAGATCGTCTGGCGTTCGCACCGTGCCCTGCGCGCATTTCTCGAGACCGACTTGGGCGTTGAGCCCGAGGTCGCCGACGAGGAGGCGTGCCACATGGAGCACGTCCTCTCGGCCGACACCATGACGAGGCTCATCGAGTACCTCGAGAAGCAGGGCGTGAACATTTCCTAATTGCCCCGGCGCGGTCGTCGCGTCCGCGCCCTTCCGGCAAGATCGACCTTGAGGTGAACTACCTTTGGATAGACATGCCGATATGATCCGGTTCGGCAATGACGGCTGGAAAGCCCGCTTCGATGACGGCTTTACCCAGGATAACGTGGCGAGGCTCGCCGATGGTTTGGGAGCTCTTTGGGCCCAGCTGTCGGCCGGTGCCTCCGTGTACGTCGGGTACGACACCCGTCGCGATTCCGCTGAGTATGCCCACGATGTCGCGGGTGTCCTTGCCGCCCATGGATTGCGCGTCAGGCTTTCGCAGGGTCCTTGCCCCACCCCGGCTCTTGCATGGACGTGCGCTCGGGATCCGTATTCGATCGGCGCAGTGTCCCTCACCGCGAGCGAGCTGTCGTGTGATTACGGCGGCGTCATCGTGCGCAACGACGATGGCGGCCCCTGCCCGAGGGAGTTTCTCGAGGAAATCGAGCAAGCGGTTTCTGCTGACTCGCCGACTGAGCGAGGCGAATTCGAGGCCTCGGATTTTCTCGAAGACTATTTCAGCGACCTATTCGCGTTCTTTTCGCCGCGAGTTGCTTCTGGGCGCGGGCTCAAAGTCGTCGTCGATTCCATGTACGGTGCCGCGCGAGGCAGCTTTGCGAACCTTCTTCGCGACCTGGGCTGCGAAGTCGTGGAAATCCATATGCAAGAAGACCCTGATTTCGGCGGCATCCATCCTGCGCCGGCCGATCCCTGGGGTGACGAGTGCGAGCGGGCGGTTATCGAGAACCGCGCCGACCTCGGAATTCTTCTTGACTGCGATGCGGACCGCGCGGCGCTTGTAGACGAGAAGGGCAACCTGCTTCCCGTCCGTCAGTATCTCCCGCTCGTCATCTCGTGCCTCAAAGAGGCGGGTATCCCCGGGTCTCGCGTGGTCGCCACTCTCACCAGTTCTTCTTTGCTCGAGCGTGAGGCAAGCCGGCAGGGCCTCGCCTATACCGATGTTTGCGTCGGCTTCCCCTATATCTATGGAGAGTTCTCCGAAGGCGACGTTGCCCTGGGGGCCGAGGAATACGGCGGTGCCTGCATTCCTTCCCATCTAAAGGAGAGGGATGGCATGTACGCAGCCCTGCTCGTACTAGAGAAGCTCGCCGTAAGCGACGGGTCCCTTTCCGAGCTCGTGGCAGACCAAGCCGTCCATATTGGCAATACCATCTGGTCGAGAAGGGACGTGCGCATCGATTCGGCCTCGGCCCAAGCGCTCCGCAACATCCTTCCGGGCCTGAATCCTGCAGAGCTCGCTGGCAAGAAGCCTGTGGACGTGAGCCATGCCGATGGCCTCAAGCTCACCTTCAACGACGGGTCTTGGGTCCTCGCCCGACCTGCAAGAACCGAGCCGGTCGTGAGGATCTATGCCGAGGCCTCTACATCCGCGGAGCGGGACAAGTTGCTGGAAAGTGCCGTTGACCTGGTAATTTCCGGCCCAATTCTCTAAATAACACCAAGAAGCGCGCGGGGCTGCCCAGAGATAAAGGCGGCCCCGCCTTCTATATAAGGAG
>DJRK01000065.1:0-16584 GCA_002440065.1 Atopobium sp. UBA6362
GTTGCCGAAGCGGGTCGGGTCGCCCGGCGTGAGCATGACGTCGTAGGGGAGCTCGGAGTCGGACGGGGCGAGCTTGGCCCAGTCGATCTTCGTCTCGTTGATGGTGCAGTTCAAGCCGACCGCGTCGAGGTCGTTCTTGATCTGGGCGGAGAGGTTCTTCACCCAGTTGTTGTTCACCATGAGCTCGAAGGAGGTGCCGGTAGCGCCCGCTTCCTCGAGCAGCTTCTTGGCCTTCTCGGGGTCGTAGGTGTAGACGGTCGCGGCCTCATGGTAGTTGGCGTGGTTCTTCGGCAGGAAGCTCGTGACGGCGGACGCATGGCCGTTCATCGCGCTGGTGATGAGCTTGTCGATGTCGATGGCGTAGAAGAACGCCTGGCGCACGCGGTAGTCGTCGAAGGGCTTCTTCACCGTGTTGAACATGAGGAACGGCAGGCTGAAGCCCTGGATGTAGTCGACGGTGGCGCCGGCAGCGGTGAGCTGGTCGGCGTTGGCGTCGGGCACGTTCTCCATGACCTCGACGGTGCCTTCCTGCAGGTGCGTGGTGCGCGAGGTGTCGTCAAGCAGGACGTCCCAGTGCATCTTGTCGGCGGTCGCCGGGTACTGGCCGTTGTAGTTCTCGTTCGGCACGAACTCGATCGCGCCGCCGTCATCGCCGTTGATGGTGTCGTACGCCCACGGGCCGGAGCCGATCGGCTTGGTCTTGAGCTGGTCGTCGGAAAGGGAGGCGGGGAACACCTTCACCACGGACAGGCGCGCTTCGAGCAGGGACTCGAAGGGGTACTTCAGCTTGATGGTGACGGTTTTGTCGTCTTTTGCCTCGACCGAGGAGATGAACTCGAGGAAGGCGCCGTAGGTGGCGTCGGCCATGTTCTTGTCGAACGCGTTCTTCACGTCGGCGGCGGTCACGTCGGAGCCGTCGGAGAACTTGGCGCCGTCGCGCAGCGCGACCTCAAAGGTCGTGTCGTCGATCTGCTTGGGGTCGGAGGCGGCGAGGCCGGAGACCACGGAGTAATCGGTGAAGTCGATGTTGTACAGGCCCTCCATGACGTTGGAGTTCGCGGAGAGGCAGAACGCGGAGGAACAGTTGGCCGGGTCGTAGGACGACGGGGAGTAGGCGGAGCCCACGGTCAGGGTGCCCTCGCCCTCCTTGCCGCCGGTGGTGCCGGCGTCGGACTTGGTATCGGTGGAGCTGGAGCCGCCGCAAGCGGCGAGGCCGAGCGTGGCCGCGACGGCGGTGCCGCCCAGGAACGCGCGACGCGAGACGGCGGAGTTCACGATGTTCTTCATGAGATCCTCTTCCTCTAATAGATTTCCTCCTGCGGTCGCCCATCCGGCGGCCGTCCTTTGCTTGGCAGACTACCTGTTGAGCAACGCAAGTTACGCGTAAAACCGCCCAACGGCATGAACTGCGCCGCCTGACGGTCGATGCGCGATTGATTTTTAGGCTAATTTCAAATTGCGATGGCCTGGTTGCCCACAGATTGCCTTCTTGTTGACTTTGATTTCAGTGGTATTACGTTCTAAGTGCCATTATTCCAACTGGTATTAAATGAGTAATACGACCTATTGATTTGAGCGATTGACCAATCCGTGCGACCGTTTGCCGAATCCGCCCTTCACTTTACGGGCTCGAACGGCTACGCGCAAAAAGCGCGACAACAGTAGTTGGTTTTATTAGTTATGTAAGAAACCCGCTAGGCCACAGTCTCGTGGAGAGCTTGATGGACCGCGCGGGCCACCTCGGCGGGGATGCCGGGCACCTGAGCGATCTCCTCGGCGCTCGCCTCACGGAGCTTCTTCATGGACCCGAAGGCGCGCGTGAGGGCGCGCTTGCGCTTGGGCCCCACGCCCGGGACGTCGTCGAGCACGGAGGCCGTCATGGCCTTGTCGCGCAGCTCGCGGTGGAACGTGATGGCGAAGCGGTGGGACTCGTCGCGGACCTGCTTGATGAGGTAGAGCGAGGGCGAGCCCGAGGGCAGGACGACGGGCGTCTCGTCCCAGGGGACGAAGACCTCCTCGTCGGACTTGGCCAGGCCGCAGACCGGGATGTCGAGGCCGAGCTCGGCCAGCTGCTCCATGGCGGCCGTGAGCTGGGGCTTGCCGCCGTCGACCACGAGCAGGTCGGGACGGGAGCCAAAGCGCTCGTCCGCCATGCGGTCGGGCGCGTAGCGGCGGCCGAGAACCTCCGACATCGAGACGAAGTCGTTCGCCTCGGTGAGCGGGGTCTGGATCTTGAAGCGGCGGTACTGCGACTTGTCGGGCCGACCGTTCGTGAAGACGACCATCGAGGCCACGGTGAAGTGCCCGTGGAGCGTGGAGATGTCGAAGCACTCGATGCGCATGGGGGGCGCCTCGAGCGCCAGCGCGCTCTCGAGCTCGAGCAGGGCCTTGTTCGTGCGCTCGTCGGCGTAGCCGGTGCGGACCATGTAGCGCATGAGGGCGTGGCGCGCGTTGGCGGCCGCCATGTCGAGCAGGTGGCGCTTCTCGCCGCGCACCGGCCTGTGGAGGCGGACATTGCGGCCGCGCTTCTCGGCGAGCCAGCCGGCGACCACGTCGGCGTCGGGCAGAGCGATTGAGAGGCAGACCTCGGCGGGGACGTCGGCGGTCTCGTCGTAGTAGCGCTTGAGGAAGCCCTCCTGGAGCTCCCCCTCCCCCACGTCGGCGCCCTTGTCCAGGATGAACTCGACGGAGCGGACCGTGCGGCCCTCGCGCACGACGAAGACGCACGCGCAGCTGATGGTCTCCTCGCGGTAGAAGCCGATGAGGTCGAGGTCGACGTCGGCCGAGAACATGACCTGCTGGTGCACGTCGAGGGCGTTCAAGCCGGCGAGGCGCGCCTTCAGGCGGCCAGCGCGCTCGAAGTCGAGGTCGGCCGCCGCCTCGCGCATCTGCTCGGTGAGCTCGTTCACGATATGGCTTCTCTTGCCCTGGAGGAAGTCCTCGACCTGCCGCACGTGGCGCGCGTACTCCACGGTGTCGATGGCGCCGCAACACACGCCCGGGCCGCGGCCCACGTGGTAATCGAAGCAGGGGCGGCACTTGCCGGCGAGCACCATGTTCGCGACGGCGGCCTGGTCGGGCTCCCGCTCGAGCAGGCGGCGGGCGCGCTTCCACTCGGCGCAGTTCGCGGTGCAGATGGGCACGAACTTGCGCAGGGTGTCGATGGTCTCGCGCGCCGCCTTGGCGTCCGTGTAGGGGCCGAAGTAGCGCGTGCCGGCGCGATGGCGCTCGCGCGTGTACTTGATCGCCGGGTACAGGTCGCCCTTGGTGATGGCGATGAAGGGGTAGCTCTTGTCGTCCTTGAGGTCGACGTTGAACGGCGGGCGGTACTGGTGGATGAGGTTGATCTCCAGCACGAGGGCCTCGTGCTCCGAGCCCACGACCACGTAGTCGAAGCCGGCCGTGGCGGCCATGAGGCGCGGCACCATGGGGCGCTCGTCCGTGAGCTGCACGTACTGGCGCAGGCGCGCACGCAGGTTCTTGGCTTTGCCCACGTACAGAACGTTGCCGGCCGCGTCCTTCCACAGGTAGCAGCCGGGGTCGGTGGGGACGAGCGCGACCTGCTCAACGAGCGAGGCCGCGGCGCCGTCTGCCGAGGTCACGTGCTCGCGCGCGGCTTCGCGGGAGATGGGGTCTATGTCGCGGTCCTGGGGCACGGTCCTTCTTTGCTGGTGTGGGGGCGGGTCGGGCCCGCGGTGGGCGGGCGCGATGGGGGTTTCCTAGAAAGTGTACCTGTAGGCCCGCGGCGCTAGGCGGGCCACTTAGAATTAATCTATCTGTGAGAAACGACCAGGGGAGCTTCTTTGGTTCAGGTCAATCGAATCGCTATCGACGAGCTCGAGGCGCGCGCCGCCGGGCTCGGGATCAACCTTCCTATAGAGCAGACATCCGTATGGGCCGACTACCAGGCCACGATTCCCGGCCGCGAGCCCTGGGGCGCCGTGGAGCTCACGGACGGCGAGAAGACCCTCGCGCTCGCGAGCTTCTTCGACTACGAGACGCACGGCTACCACTACCTGCGCAGCACGCACGGTCCGGTCTGGGCGAGCGCGCCCACGGCCGAGCTCGAGGCAGAGGCCGTCGAGGCGCTGCGCCGTTTCTTCCGCGCCGAGGACAAGAAGGCCGTCTTTGCCCGCATGGCGGTGGCGTCGCAGGACGCCGGGTGCGAGCCCGTGCTCTCCACCTGCCCGTACAACCAGACCGTGGTCATCGACGTCACCGGCTCCGAGGACGACGTACTCGCGCGCATGAAGCCGCGCGGCCGACGCGACGTGCGCAAGGCGCTGCGCGAGAGCCCCGCGACCTGCGCGGACGAGACCGAGCTCGCGACCAAGTCCTTCGAGGAGCACTACGACGTCATGCGCGAGACCGGCAAGCGCGACGGCTTCACGCCCGCCCCCTGCTCCGACTACGAGGACATGATCCGCATCCTGGGGCCCGAGCACTGCCGCGTGTACGCCGGGCGCATCGACGGGCGCGTCGTCACCTGGTCCATCGTCACCATCAACGGGACTCGCGCGGTGCGCTACTACGGCGCATCGCGCTCCGAGACCATGCGCCAGCACGTAACGGACAAGCTCGTCCTCTGGGAGTGCAACGACCTGCGCGAAAACAAGGGCGTGCTCGACTACGACATGATGGGCATCGGCAACGATTTCGCCCCCTCGCTCATGGGCCTGAATGAGTTCAAGACCAAGTTCGCGAAGAACGGCGTCGTCGACGTGGCGCCCGACCGCGACCTGCCGCTCAAGAGCACGTTCTATAAGGCGCTCCAGACCGTCAAGAAGCTGCGCGACCGTCGGTAGAAAACGAGAAGCGGAAAAATATGTCTATAAAATCAAGAAATGATTTAATTCCTGTCATTGTAGGTGGGGATATTGGGGCTTACGCTCTTGGACGCGAATTTCATGAGGCATTTGGTTGCACGTGCATTAGCGTGAACAACGGCTCCATAGCTGCAATGAAGCATTCGAATATCTTTAGGCATCGTGTGGTGAATCAACTCGATGGCCCTACGATTGCTCGAGTCGTAACAGAAATCGCTCAAGTACATCCTCAAATGAAAATTGCGCTCGTTGCAAACACAGATGCACTTATCGAGAGTTTGATTGACGCTAAGAGCTCACTACCAGCAAATGTTGTATGTCCCATTCCCTCTCGGAACGCATTCAACGCAGTTTGCGATAAAATATCCTTTTCCGCATTATGCAAGAAACATGGCTTAGACGTACCGCAAATGGAGGTAGTAAGCCTTGCAGGCACGAACCCAATAGCTCAAACTCAAATTCCATTCCCTGTGGTAGCCAAACCTGCTGTATCAGCTGAGTACTCATCATATTTAGGGCGTGGTTTCAAAAAAATATATTTCATAAAGAATCAGTCGGAGCTTAGCAAGCTTTGGATAAACCTACGAGAGGCAGGCTTCTCTGGCGAGTTTCTTGTCCAGGAGCTTATTGGCGGGGATGACACCTATATGGATTCCCTCACCCTTTATATAGGCGGGGACGGAAGTCCGCGTCGACTCGGAGCTGCACAAGTACTTTTAGAGGACCATGCTCCAACAATGGTTGGTAACCCAGTTTCCATGATGATCAGAAAGAAACCAGAACTCTGGGAAAAGGCAACTAGGATGCTTGTAGATGTTGGATACCGTGGATTTGCCAACTTTGATGTAAAACGCGATCCGAAAACAAGTCGAGAGCTCTTCCTTGATTGCAACCCCCGAATTGGAAGAAATTCTTATTATAATGCACTTGCAGGTGTGAACCCAATGGAAGTAATGGTTCGCGAAGCTATCGATGGAACGAAAGATGAGGTCAAAATCGCAGGGAGGGCGGGTCTATACACCCTCGTGCCTCTAAAGCTCTTACGTCGCTATATACGAAGCAAAGAGCTTTCCGCCGAAATGGAAGGTTACATCAAGCAGGGACTCGTGGCGGACCCACAGCGTTATTCAGCTGATTGGGGTCTTCGCCGAAGATTTGACGTCGAGATTACTGAAATTAATCAATTTAATAAATTTAAAAAGTATTATCCACAGCCCACTGATACTTCTTTTTAATCCAAAAGCACCCGCGCATTTCACTACAAATGCGCGGGTGCTTGGCTTTGATCGCAATAGCAATGCTTTGTTCAAATAATCAAATACATCACGTCAAAACTAAATGATTTAACAGCTCTTTCGAGATAAAAAAGGAGGGGGAGAAACTCCCCCACCCCCCAATTTTGTAAATGTTTCAAATCTACTAAAGCGGAGAGCCGCAGCTAACAAAACTAGATAAACTACCGAAGCCGATACCCATACTCGGAGTAAATGCTTCAATCGTCGTTCCATTGCCGATATAGATGCCCACATGCCCGCTGCGCCAAACAATATCCCCTGGTTGTGCCTGTGAAGTCGGCTTATTGCAGTAGCTTGCCAACATTCCAGAAGAATGTGGGACACTTACACCGGCTGCAGCATAGCAAGCCATAACCAAACCAGAGCAATCGTAAGCATCAGGCCCCTCGGCCCCGTAAACATAAGAAGCACCGCTGGCAACAATGGCATATGCTTTTGCAATTACCGCACTTCGACCGGCAGAGTTGCTGGTTGAGTTGGAACTAGAACTTCCGCTGGTAGAACTCGAGCTAGAGCCGCCGGTGTTTCCTTTATGAGAATCGTCTGTATTCGAAGTAGCACCTGAAGAACTCTCAGTACCCGATATGTCAGAAGTAGAAACTCCATTCTCAGAATTTGCTGCATCTGAAGTATTTGACGCATCAGCAGATGCCTTAGCTTCAGCTTCTTCAGCAGCCTTCTTTGCACGTTCCTCAGCAGCTTTACGTTCAGCTTCTTGTTCTTCCTGAAGTTTATCCTTTACTTGCTGATCTAGCGAGTTGGTGTAATCAGAAAGCGAAGAAGCGCTTCGATTAAGCTCAGCCTGGCGGTTTTTAAGTTCTTGAGTCGTCTGTTCTTGAACATCTTTCTGTTCTTGAAGCTCAGATTGCTTTTGCTCCAAATCCGACTCAAGACTTTTGACCTCAGCTATCACATTGGCATCAGAACGCGCGATGCGATTTGCGTAATCAACGCGCGTAAGTAAATCTTCAAAACTAGAAGAGCCTAGTATGACAGAGAGCATCGAAACGCCGCCGGTCTTGTAGTCCGAGTGAACTCGTCCAGACAAAACCGATTGGGCTGCCGAAAGCTCTTCCCTTTTCTTTTCTATATCAGCCGATGTTTGTTCAATCTGATCATTAGTGTCGTTGAGACGCCACTGCGCGTCATTAACTTGCTCATTTACCTCAGCTGCCTGCGAAGAAAGCTCCTCGAGCTTTGCCTTGGCCTCATCGAGCTTTGTTTGAAGTTCAGCGGAAGTCTCATCGGCAAACGCAGGAACAGGAACAGCACAGCAAAGGGCAGCTGATCCAGAAAGTGCAAAAGTGAGGGCAGCGGCAGCACGCAAAACATGCGTTCGAGCCATCGAATCTCCTCCTAAATGTAGCAAATTCATCATCATAGTATGCGAAGATACCTATACGGATTCAGTTTACCAAGTGAGCATCCAAAGGCCAAATTCCTGACTTTACTAAAGTGAATAAACCATGAAACGCACAGTCCTTTTCGCGATCTTATTCGAATACCGTTTGTTGACATTAGCGCTTTCTTACAATGCGCGAGATGAAATCAGCTTCAGGAATATGCAGCTTAATTGCAAGGCCAAAAGTCGTTATAACAGTGGGGACTCCCCCAACTATAAGCAGACCAATCGCTTGAGGAAGCGACAGAGATCCTTGATTTACTCCAGATAAATGAAGGATTGCAACTCCTACAAAAGCACCAATAAGACCAAGGACGGCAGACCGAATTAGTGTGCCGATAAGGGCAGACATATCAATGCCATCAATTGTTTGCTTAAGGATAAATAAGGAAATCACATCGGTTATCAGCATATATAGAGCACTGCCAAGCGAAACAGCATGTATTCCTATCTTTGGCGTAAGCAAAACAGTAAATATGACTTGAATCACGGAAGCAATTACGTTTGTAATCGCAAAAGACTTCATATGACGCATGGACGAAAAGACTTTTTGGAAGAAAGTCGAGAGTCCATAGAAAGGCAATGCCAACGAAAGTGTTGACAGATAACCAGCAGTAAGACTAGCGCTCTCGGCATCAAACCGTCCGATACGCATAAGCGACATAAGTGGCCGAGAAAAAACAATTAAATAAAACATAAATGGAACAAGGACAAAAATCACTTGGCGCATGCCAGAATTAACCTCAATTGCAAAATCAGATAAACGCCCTTTGGCGAAAGAGTCAGACATCTCGGTAAAGAGAGCAACCGTAATAGGCACTGCAAGTACGGCATAAGGCAATGTATACCAGAGCCTCGCATAATATTGAATCGAACTTCCTTGCTCGGGAACGGCAACCAAAGCCATTGAGGTCATCACGCTCGTAGTAATAAAAGAGCATACGGTCACCACAAGAGTAGGGAGACCAATGGAGAGCGTTTCTTTAAGAGCCGCGTCATGAATATTTACATGCAGGGAAAGTTTTACTCCATGTCGCCGTAGACTTGGAATCTGCATTAGTACTTGAACGAAAACACCTAGGGGATTACCAAGCGCAAGAATCAAAAAAGCAAGGGAAGGCCAGTTTCCTACAAGTACGGCATATCCTATAAATGACGCAGTACAAATCAGATTGTTGAAAATTGGCGCAGCGTTGCTCCAAAAATAATCGCGTTCAGCATTGAGAATGCCCGACGCAATGCTCGAAAGGCAGTACAGGACAACCTCAATCGCAAAAAAACGGAACAATACAACCGCATCTGTCATACTGGATTGATCGGTTCCCGCAGATTGAATCCAAATAAGGGGTGCTGAAAAGATGAGGCAAAGAACAAATCCTACGCCAAGAATAATGAGCAGGAGCGAAAGCAAATTCGAAATATATGCGTTTGCCCCCCTTCGACCGAGACGCTGCTTTACATCAAGGTAAACAGGCAAAAAGGCAGTAATGATCATGCCGCCGATAACAAGCTCATACAATTGATTGGGAAGATTATTTGCAACGGTATAGCAGCTTGATAGCAAAGACGTACCGAGTGCAAAAGCCTGGCCCCATGTACGCACGAACCCGGTAAGTCGGCTTAAAACGACGAGGGCGCTCATCATAGCAGCCGAGCGCCCTATATTAGTGTTTTTACGATCTTCATTGTTTCGCTCGTTTTCCTGCGAAACAGTTTTTAAATCAGTCTGTTCATGAATGAAGTGCTTTGCCATCAACTACCCCTCAGATTTAGTCTTTGGTTGTTTATGCACGGCTAAGTTAGCTCTAATGAATCGGCATTACATTAACGCCGATTTAAGTCACTGCGCTTTCGTCAGAATCGAAACGTGATTCATACGTAAACGCCAAGCATTTGCTACCATACAGCAGAGGATTGGCAACCCCTACTACCAACATAGGTTTTACTCGCAACCCCCACGCGCATGAAGCAATTTGCGGGAAATTGAAACGGCAAAGATCTTGAAGCGGCCAACTTAAAGGCGCTCAGGCACTTTGACTGTCCACAGAGTCGATTTCTGTACGGAACGAATTCATATATAATTGAAGTAAGGCAGAAACGAAAAGTAATTTACCAGTTGTTATTTTTTCCAATAATTTAAATGTTTTATATTGAACTTAATTGGAATTAAAGTGAGCATCAACTTATTGACCAGTCAAAACCTAACAACTCATTGATATCAAAATCCGCAAGAAAAGAAGTTACTTATATATTAAGCTGCACAATAGCAACGTTTCCTTCGATATCGTATCTCCCCTACTATAAATACTGACCTATTTCAACGAGCACAAGGAGGAGAGGCCCCATAAAGAAATTGCTCAAGGAGTTCGAGGAGTTCATCAACCGCGGCAACGTGATGGACATGGCAGTCGGTGTCATCATCGGCGGCGCCTTCACGGCGATCGTCACGTCGCTCACGAACGACATCATCAACCCGCTCATCAAGGTCATCGCCGGCGGCGAGGTGGGCCAGGTGTCCGGCCTCGTGGTCCCCGGGACCGAGATCGACTTCGGCTCCTTCATCAGCGCCGTCATCAATTTCCTCATCGTGGCGGCGATCGTCTTCGCGCTGGTCAAGGCCGTGAACAAGGCGCGCGCCATCGCCGATAGGCTCACCCACGCCGAGGCGGAGGACGCCGCGGCGGAACCCGCTCCCGTCTGCCCCTACTGCCTCGAGGAGCACAAGCCGGGCGCCACGCGCTGCCCCCACTGCGGCTCCGAGCTCCCACAGGAATAGGACAGGTCCCCGTCGACGGGCCTCAAACGATCCCATTACGATGCCCCGAATCATAAAACATGCGAATTGTGGGCTTGTTTCCAGATCACGCGAGTAGACCGGGTATCTTCACCGACATAACCCCAGCTAAACCGCTTGCTTGATTCTTTGCTACTCGAGGGAACCGGATTTAAGCCCGCAATTGGCGCACTTTTTGAACGAAACCGACAGAATAGAGCGGCTGCCATAAAAAGGATGGCCGCCCCGGAACGAGGCGGCCATCCTTGTGAAAACCACTCGCCTAATCGCAATTTGGGGTCGGATACCAAATTAAATTGGTATCCGACCCCAAATTGATGGGCTAGCAGTAGGCGACGGCCTTGATCTCGACCTTGGCGGCCTTGGGGAGAGCGGCGACCTCGAAGGCGGCGCGCGCCGGGTACGGCTCGGAGAAGAACTCGCCGTAGACCTCGTTCATGGCGCCGAAGTCGGCGATGGAGTCGAGAAGGACGGTCACCTCGGCGATGTCGGCCATGGAGGAGCCGGCGGCCTCGAGGATGTTCTTGATGTTCGTCAGGCTCTGACGGGTCTGGGCCTTGATGTCGTCGCCCGCGAACTCGCCGGTGGCCGGGTCGATCGGCAGCTGGCCGGAGACGTGGATGCAGTTGCCGGACTGGGTGGCGGCGGAATAGGGGCCGACGGCGGCGGGGGCCTTGTCGGTGACGATGGCCTTGATGGACATGGTGGTTCTCCTTACATTTTCGAATAACAGCATTACCTATGTGCAAAGACGGGCGCCGAGAGCCCCGGCGCCCGTCGGTTTGCCAAGCTTATCTTGCCACGAACTCGCCGGGCTTCTCACCGGTCGGCTCGCCGTCGCGCGCCGCGAGGACTCCGTTGACGTAGACCAGGTGCGCGCGGCCCACGCACTCGAAGCCCTCGTAGGGCGTGTGGTCGACGTTCTGGTGCTGGATCGCCGCGTGGATCGTCCAGCGCTGCCTGGGCTCCCACACGCAGATGTCGGCGTCGGAGCCCGCGGCGAGGCAGCCCTTGCGCGGCCACATGCCGAAGACCTTGGCCGGGCCCTCGCTCATGAGGCGGCAGAGCTCGTCGGGACCGAGCTCGCCCGCGAAGCTCGTGGCGATGAGGGCAGGGCGGTGCTCGATGCCCGCACCGCCGTTGGGGATCTTGCGGAAGTCGCCGACGCCGCGGTCCTTCTGGCCGTGCAGGTTGAAGGAGCAGTGGTCGGTGGCGATCGTGTCAATCTCGCCGTTCACGAGCGCCTCGCGCAGGGCGGCGCGGTCGCTCGGCTTGCGCAGCGGCGGGCTCATGACGTACTTCGCGCCGGCGAAGCCGTCGTCGCCCTGCTCCATGTAGCGCGTGTCGTCCAGGAGGAGGTACTGCGGGCACGTCTCGACGTAGATGTTCTTCTGGCCGCGGGCCTTGGCGGCGCGGATGGCCTCCAGGCCGAGCCTCGTCGAGAGGTGCACGACGTTTACCGGGGCGTCTCCGGCGAGGTGGGCGAGGTAGAGCAGGCGGCTGATCGCCTCGGCCTCGCAGACGTCGGGGCGCGAGAGCGCGTGGCCGTAAGGGCCGGTGAAGCCCTGCTCGAAGACGCGCTTCTGGAGGGCGTCGACGAGCGTGCCGTTCTCGCAGTGAACGCACAGGATGCCGCCGAGGCCCTTCAGGGTCTCAAGGACCTCGAGCGTCTCGGCGTCGTCGAGGCGCAGGTGGTCGTAGGCGAAGTACGTCTTGAAGGAGCAGACGCCGCTCTTGCGCATGACGGCGAGGTCGGCGCGGTTGCGCTCGTTCCACTCGGCGAGCGCCATGTGGAAGGCGTAGTTTGACGTGCAGGTGCCGTCGGCGCGCCTGTGCCACTCGGCCAGGGCGTCGGGCATGGTCACGCCGCGGTCGGCCGTGGCGTAGTCGACGACGCACGTCGTCCCGCCGCAGGCGGCCGCGCGCGTGCCGGTCTCGAAGCTGTCGGCCGTCCAGTCCATGCCGGTCCAGCACTGCAGGTGCGTGTGGGCGTCGATGAAGCCGGGGAACACCCAGCAGCCGCCCACGTCCTCGACCTCGTCGCCGGCGGCGGGCTCGATGTGCTGGGCCACGCGGGCGATCTTCTTGCCGTCCAGGGCCACGTCGCCGTGGATGAGCCCCTCGGGCGTGACGAGCGTGCCGTTTGCCAGGATCTTCATGCTACCAATCCCCTTTCGCTCGGAGGGCGGCCTCGAGCGCGGCGAGGTCCTCCCTCGTGTCAACATCCTTGATCTCGAGCTCCGACGCCGCCTCGACGAGCCTGACCCTCACGCCGAGCTCGACGCGCCTGGAGAGAAGGGAGCTGCCGCCCGCCTCGCCCTCGAGCGCGGCGAGCGCGGGGAGCTCCTCGCTCGGCCACAGGATCGGGCTCGCGGGCACGCCGCGCCAGGCCAGGCGGACGATGCTGCCCGGGTGGAGCTGGAAATCGCCCACGAGCGCGCGCACGCTCGCCTCGGTGAGCAGCGGCTGGTCGCCGGGGACGAAGAGGCACGCCGAGACGCCGGGCAGGGCCTTGAGCCCCTCGCGGACCGTGTCGCTCTGATGGGCGCCCGCATGGCGCACGCAGCGGACCCCCACGGTGCCGCACAGCTCCTCGACCTCGGCGCTGCGGGTGACAACGACGACGTCGAGAAGGTCGTCGGGCAGGGCCGAAAGCGTCCGCTCGAGCACGGGCACCCCCTCGAGCGGCTCCACGAGCTTGTTCGCCCCGAACCTCGTCGCCTTGCCCGAGGCCATGACGACGCAGCCCACGCGGGGCACGTCGCAGAAGCCCGAGAAGCACTCGAGGTAGTTGCGGCTGAGGTCCCTGCGGCTTACGCGCTCGAACGCCTCGTAGCGGGCGAGAAGGTCGCGCGCCTCGGCGGTGAGGCGGCTGCCTCCCCCGCCGGCGCCGCCGATCGTGCGCTCGGTGAGCGAGAAGCCGAAGCACTGCTCGGCCACCTTCACGAGGCGCGTCGCCTTCGTATAGGCCATGTTCATCGAGGAGGCGGCCGCCCGCAGGCTCCCCGTCTCCTCGACCCTCTTCAGGAGCTCGAGCGGGCCCGGCCCGAAGCAGCGCTGGCCCTCGTCGCCCAGAAGATATGCCCTTAGATCCGGCCGCACGAAACCCTCCTCTTGGCGCGACGCCTCACAAAGAATTACCGGCTATCGAAGCCCACATCGGGCAACACACCCATTGTGCCCCAAAGAAGGGGCGTCTTGCGCGTGCAGCCCGATGTGGGCTGCGCCCGGCCGTAAAGCCGGGAACAGCCCACACGGGAAACAAAACGATTAAGCGGTGACCACGGTGCCGGTCTTGCCGTTGATGCCGTCGGCGGCCTTCTCGAGCAGCGTGATGAGCGCGTTGCGGCCGGGCTTGGACTCGGCGAACTTCACGCACGCCTCGACCTTGGGCAGCATGGAGCCGGGGGCGAACTGCTCCTCGGCGATATAGGCGCGGGCCTCGTCGGGGGTCAGGGAGTCGAGCCACTGCTGGTTCGGCTTGCCGAAGTTCACGGCGACCTTCTCCACGGCGGTGAGGATCACGAGGTAGTCGGCGTCGAGGGACTCGGCCAGGAGCTCCGCGGCGAAGTCCTTGTCGATGACGGCCGCGGCGCCCTTGAGGTGGTGGTTGCCGGTGGGCAGCACCGGGATCCCGCCGCCGCCGCAGGCGATGACCACGTGGTCGGCCGCGACGAGCGAGGTGATCGTGTCGAGCTCGACGATGCGCTTGGGCTTGGGGCTCGCGACGACGCGGCGGTAGCCGCGGCCGGAGTCCTCGACGAACTCGTAGTCGCGGTCGCGCTTGAGCTGCTCGGCCTCCTCGAGGCTCATGAAGGAGCCGATGGGCTTGGTCGGGTGCTCGAACGCCGGGTCGTCGGGGTCGACCTCGACCTGGGTGAGGACGGTGGCGACGCCGTGGTCGATGCCGCGGCGCTCCATCTCCTCGCGCAGGGCGTTCTGCAGGTCATAGCCGATGTAGCCCTGGCTCATGGCGCCGCAGACCGAAAGCGGGCACGGGATGTACTTCTCGGGGTCGGAGCGGGTGAGCTCGGTCATGGCGTTGGCGATCATGCCGACCTGCGGGCCGTTGCCGTGCACGACGACTACCTCGTTGCCCTGCTCGATGAGGTCCACGATGGCGCGCGCGGTGTTCTGGACGGCGACCATCTGCTCGGGAAGGTTCTTTCCAAGGGCGTTGCCGCCGAGGGCGATGACGATTTTCTTGCCCATGTGGGCACCTCTCCTTATGGCTCTATGTCCTTATTAGTTTGATATTTGATATTTATCGAGCTAAGAATGACGTCACTCTAGATAAAGAACGGGCCCGCCCCGAGAACTACAGAGCTCTCCGGGCGGGCCCGATGCGGACTAGCTCGGAACTAGATTAGGCCTGGTACCAGCGGGGAGTCGCGCGCTCCTCGAGGGCAGCGAGCGTGGCCGCGGGGTCGGCGACCTTCTGGAGGAACATCATAGCGGCGATGGCGTAGGGCTTGTACGAAGCCTCCTTGTACATGCCGTCGCGGTGCATATCGAAGACGTCCGCCATGACCTCGCCGTGCTCGCAGGAGACGCCGGAGATGTCGGCCGGCAGCGGGTGCATGAAGATGGTGTCCTGGCCGTTGGCCGTCTTGGCCATGAGCTCGGTCGTGGAGCACCAATCCTTGTGCTCGGCGTTCTGGGCGAGGAGCTCCTTCTCGAGCGCCTTGATGCCGGCGTCGTCGCCCTCGGCGTAGAGGTTCGTGCGCTTCTCCATGCCGACGAACGGGGCCCAAGACTTGGGGATGACGATGTCGGCGCCCTCAAAGGCCTCGGCCATGGTGTTGACCTGCTTGAAGGAGGTGCCGTTCTCGGCGGCGTAGCCCTTGGCGCGCTCAACGACCTCGGGCATGAGGTCGTAGCCCTCGGGGTGAGCCAGCGTCACGTCCATGCCGAAGCGCGGCAGGAGCGAGATGAGGGACTGCGGGCAGGACAGCGGCTTGCCGTAGGAGGGGGAGTAGGCCCAGGTGACGGCGACCTTCTTGCCCTTGAGGTTCTCGAGACCGCCGAACTCCTCGATGAGGTAGAGCATGTCGGCGGAGGACTGCGTGGGGTGGTCGGAGTCGGACTGCAGCGAGATCAGCGTCGGACGGTGATCGAGGACGCCGTCGGCATAGGCCTGCTGGACGGACTCGGAGACCTCCTTCATGTACGCGTCGCCCTTGCCGATGTACATGTCGTCGCGGATGCCGATGACGTCGGCCATGAAGGAAATCATGGTCGCGGTCTCGCGGACGGTCTCGCCGTGGGCGATCTGGGACTTCTTCTCGTCGAGGTCCTGGAGCTCGAGGCCGAGGAGGTTGGAGGCCTTGGAGAAGGAGAAGCGGGTACGGGTGGAGTTGTCGCGGAAGAGCGACACGGCCAGGCCGGAGTCGAAGATCTTCGAGGAGATGTTGCGCTCGCGGAGGTTGCGCAGGGCCGCCGCGGTCGCGTAGAGGGCCTTCAGCTCGTCGGTGGTCTTGTCCCAGGTGTGCAGGAAGTCGTCGCCGTACATGCCCTTGAAGTCAAGGCCGTTAAGCGTGTCGATGTACTGCTGGATCTCGCTCATGTTGTTCCTCTCCTATTGGAATGAGTGACTAAGAAGAATAAACGTGCCTCAGCAATGGTAACTCAGGGTATTCCTGGTGCCCGAAATCGGCGGGAACGCAGGGGCGACGCGTACTGAGGTGCGCGGGCCCCTGGGTTCATGACAAGATCGGGTGCCCGGATAGGCCTCGGGACAGCGACGGCTACTTGATGTCGTTGTCGGTGAGCTCGGCGCGGTACGTCGTGGCGGAGCCGTCGGCCTGGCTCGGGTCGTAGAGGTTGAGGGCGGCCACGTAGAGGGCAGCGCAGGTCGGCAGGTCCTGCTTGTAGGTCACCTCGTTGGGGGCGTGGGCCTGGGACTCGGCGCCGGGGCCGAAGCCGACGCAGGGGATGCCGTAGCGGCCCTGGATGGAGACGCAGTTCGTGGAGAAGGTCCACTTATCGCACAGCGGGCGGCCGGCGCGCTTGTCCATGGACTTCTCGCAGCCGATGCGCTTGTCGCCGAAGAGGGCCTTGTGGGCGTCGACGAGGGCCTTGACGTGCGGCGCGGACTCCTTGTTGATCCACGTGGGGAAGTAGGCCTCGGTCTCGTAGACCTCGCCCGTCCAGGAAGGACGGTCGTACATGTACATGGAGACCTTGACGTCGTCGCCGTACTTCTTGACGGCCGGGAGGTTCTCGACCTCGGCGAGGCAGGACTTATAGGTCTCGCCGGCGGTCATG
>DJRK01000065.1:16605-16826 GCA_002440065.1 Atopobium sp. UBA6362
GCGGTCGATGGAGATGGCGCAGGAGTCGGCGACGGCGCAGCGGGACGGCGAGGTGTAGAAGATCTGGGAGACGGTGCAGGTGCCGCGGCCGAGGAAGCGGGCGTCCTCGTAGTGATCGGGGTTGTACTTGGGGTCGAGCATCTTCACGAGGCCCTTGACGTCGGTGGACTCGTCGCAGCCGTTGTTGTTCAGCTTGCGAACGTCGGCGATGATGTCGGCCA
>DJRK01000065.1:16994-17251 GCA_002440065.1 Atopobium sp. UBA6362
GGCTTGATGCCGTCGACGTTGTAGATGTACTGCCAGCACATGCCGTCGCAGTCCTCTTCCTGGACGGTGCCGACGACCATGACCTTGTAGCCCTCGGGGATGAGGTCCATGTCCTTCATCATCTTCGCGGCGTAGGTCGCGGAGGCCATGCCGCCCTCCTGGTCGGAGCCGCCGCGGCCGCCGATGAGCTGGTCGTCCTCGAAGCCCTCATAGGGGTCGAAGTCCCAGTTGTCGCGGTTGCCGATGCCCACGGTGTC
>DJRK01000004.1 GCA_002440065.1 Atopobium sp. UBA6362
TCGCTGTGAGCGACGTGAAACGCGGGTGGTTCTCCCTGGGAGACGCCGCCAAGTACGCGGGCGTCTCGCCGACCGTCCTGCGGGGCGCGGTGAACTCGGGCGCCCTCAAGGCCTACGAGAAGCCCGCCACGTACCGCGAGGGCTCGAAGGTCTACGCGATGATCTCGCTCGACGACGTGGACGAGTGGGTGAGGTCGCTCCCGCCCGCGAGGTTCGGGGCCATGACCGAGGGGGCCTAGCCCCGGCCCCTACCGGCCCTCAGCCGTGGGCGCGGGGGCCCGCGTGGGGACGGGATCTGCGTGGTTGGGCCCCGTGAAGGCCGCGCCCCCGGCTCAGGGCCGGTAGGGGAGATAGGCAGTTTTTGTGTTCGAAACCCTACTTTGACAACCGAATAGCGATTCGTCGGCTTCTCGATCGGCAAGAAGCCGTCACTAAGTTCCATCTGCTTTTTTGCGAGCGGCCGCCGCGAGGGGCACGGGTGTGCCCGGGCGCCTTCGGGCGCCGAACCCTCTCCGTTGGGGGAATCCTTCTCGGTTCCAGCCTTGCGTTTCACTTTCTGCCATGCGCGGCGGGGGACCGCCGCCACACCTAGGGCCGGGGCACAACGGGATCGGCCCGCGCGGCGCCGTACACGCCGCACCCGTGCCCGCGCCCCTCGCGGCGGCCGCTCGCTCTCTTAACTAAGCCCGCGTAGCTCAACCGGATAGAGCGCCGACCCCCTAAGTCGGAGGCTATAGGTCCGAATCCTATCGCGGGTGCCATTTTCTTTGATTGGAGTGGTCCGAATGAAACAAGAGACGAAAGAAGAGTGGGTCTCCGTCTTCAAGGACGGATGGCCACTTTTCCTCGAGTGCCTGATAGGCGGTTTACTCGTCGGCTATTTCTTCCTCTAGCCATGCCGGGAGGCGGTCAGATTCTTGAGATCAGCCCGCCGATTATCGCGCCGATGAGGCCGGCCCCGGCCGCAATCAAGGTCATCTTGCGGTCGTGCGCCTCTTGGCGCGCGACGTCGGCCTCCCGCTCGGCCACCCGCTGCGCGCTTTTCTCAACGGCCCAGTTGGCGTTCTTGGTTACGAGGAACACGCTCCCGTCGGCGTCCAGGAGGACGAGGCCCAGACGCGAGAGCTCCGAGTACATCCCGGCGTACGACGCGTCCTCGCTGATCTTTGCGAAGGAATACGAAATCGGGTCTTCGACCGAAATGAGCGCCTTCAGCTCGTCGACCTCCGCTTCCGTGAGCGCGTCCACGTCGATGGCCTTCCTGGCCCCCTCTTTCTCGGGGGCCCGTTTCTGAATGCCGGCGATCTTGTCTATCGAGCTCGAGACCTGCTTCAGGCTCGCGTCGATCTTCGAGAGCTCGCTTCTAGCGGAATCGTTCATGGCGGCCTCGTTCCTCGGGCATGGGTGGCTGTCTTGCTGGACACATCTTAGCGCCCGCTTTTCTAGCGTGGCGCCAACTTAAACGAAAGGAGGCCGCCTATGGACGGCCAGGAAACGGAGTCGCCCGCCGTGGCGGCCGCGAGGAGGGCCATGTCCGCGAGCGTGGGCAAGGGGCTCGCCGACAGGCCCGCCTTCGAGGGCGGGACGAACACGGTGAGCGCCGCCGAGGCGGCGCGGTGGGCCAAGGCGTCGTCGGGGGAGGACATGGAGGAGACCGTCTCGGTCCTCTACCGGTTCGCGCCCGCCGCGAACCACATAGACAAGGTGACGGGCAGGCACCTCATGCCGCCGGTGTCGGCGACGGTCACGTGCGCCAAGGGCGACGAGGGGGCGGTCATGCGGGTCCTCGGCCACGCATTCTTCACGCTCGCTGGCTGGGAGTGCGCCGAGGGCTACCCGGCCGTGCGTGCCGCCGGGATAAGGAGGGCGCTGTGAGCTCGCCTAAGGAGTACCGGGGGCCGCGCTGGCTCAAGCTCGACGTCCAGGACGTGCGCACGCCCGAGAGCCGCTTCCTCATAGGCGAGGGCGGCTCGGCGGGCTGGGCCGCCTACGGGCGCTGGGTGGCGCTGAGGCAGCTCCTCATGGACGCGGACGACGGGATGCTCGACCTCTCCGACAGGCGCGAGGCCGGGGCGATCGCCCGCGAGCTCGACACGTCCGCCAAGTCGCTCTTCTCGCTCCTGGACGACGTCGCGTCCCGCGGCGGCATAGACGCCGAGGAGTGGGGCCGGCGCATGGTCGTGTGCCCGGACGTCTCGGCGCAGCACGAGTGCTACCGCAGCCGGGCCGAGAGCATGGCGCGGGCGAGGCGGAAAAGGGACGGGCCGAGTGCCTAGTTATCTAGCAAGTTTTCTAGCGAGCAATCAAGGCAAGAAACGACGTTGGCAACAAGGGTTGTAGCAAGCCTTGAAATCAAGGGTTGAAACGCCCGAGTCTCCTGCCCAGTTTTCTCTTTGATTAAGAAGGAGAATATATAAATGAAAATCCTAGAGGGTACCGGACGTTCGCGCGAGGGGCGCGCATGGCGGGCGTGAGCGTGTTCCGCTCAGCGTCGGGCACCTGGACGGCGAGGGCCTACCTCGGCACCTCCTCGGCCACCGGCAAGCGCATCCGGCCCCAGAGGGCCTTCCCCGAGGCCCGCTCGGAGGCCGAGTGCCGCGAGATGGCCGAGCGCTGGGCGGCCGGGGCGGCGAAGGGCGGCGGCAGCGTCGCGGACTCCCTGGCCCTCTACGCCGACTGGGTGGCCTCGTTCGGAACGCCCAGGTCCGGCACGCCAAAGGCCAACACCGCGCACGAGTACGCCGGCAAGGCGAGGCGCCTGGGCGAGATCCTGCCCAACGTGCCCGCCTCCGACGTCACGGCCCGCGACGTCATGGCCGCCTACCGCGTCCTGCGGGGCCGGGGGCTCGCCGACTCCACGATCGACGCCTACCACCAGTTCCTCTCCGGGGCCTTCCGCTGGATGGTCGACTCGGGCATCTGCGCCTCCTCGCCCATGGCGGGCGTCTCGCACCCGAGGACCCGGCGCGACCGCCCGATAGAGGGCCGGCTCTTCGACCCGGCCAACCTCCCGGCCCTGCGCCGGTGGCTGCGCGGGCCCGGGAGCGAGGGCGGCGGGATGAGGGCCGAGGCCGCGTTCGGCCTCGAGCTCATGGCCGACACCGGCGTGCGGATCGGCGAGTGCCTGGCCATCCGAGCCCGGGACGTGAGGCCCGAGGTCCCGGACCTGCTCGTCGCGGCCACCGTGGTCGAGCGCCCCCGCCTCGCTGTCCAGCCCTTCGCGAAGGACGAGAGGGCGAGGCGCGTGGGCCTGGGGCCGGCCTGCGCCCGGCGCGTCGCGTCGAAGGTCGCGGCGCAGGGGCTCGGGCCCGACGACCTCCTCGTCGGCGGGCGGCGCGAGCCGATGCGGCCAAAGGCCCTGAGGGACCTCCTGCACGAGGCGGAGCGGGACCTTGGGCTGCCCGACAGGACGCCCCACGCGCTCAGGCACGCCCACGCGACCGAGCTCCTCGAGGAGGGGGCCGACCTCTCGTCGGTCCAGAAGCGCATGGGGCACTCGAGCATCGAGACCACGGCGGCCTACTACGGCCACCTGACGCCCGCCCGCGACCTCGGCCTCGCGGAGGCCTTCGAGTCCGGCACCGGGGCGGGGACAAACGAAACCCAGGTTAAACCGCCGGCGACGTCCGGCAAGAAGGGAGAGGCATGAGGATCGAGACGACGACGTACGTCTGCGACGGCTGCGGGGACGTGTCCGACAGGCCGACCGCGGAGGAGGAGGAGGGGTGGAGCAGCGTCTCCATGTCGCCCAAGGGCAAGGGGAGCGGCCTCAGGTTCTTCGACCTGTGCCCGGCGTGCTCCTCGGTCGTGAGGGACATCCTCACGTGCCACGAGAGGGCCTGCAAGGAGGCCGGCGATGGGGAGTGACGCGATCGCGCGGCTGCGCAAGGCCGTCGACAACCAGGCGGCGCTCGGGGAGAGCGAGTTCAGGCTCCCCATCATGGACATGTGCCGGCTCGTGCAGCGGGCCTCGGAGGAGGCGGGCGGGGCCGACCTGCCAGTGGACGCCGACGGGCGGCGCGTCCCCCTGGGGACCGCGACCCTCTACCGCGCCGACGGCTCCGCACTGGCCGTCGACTGCTACATGCGCGACCCGGGAGACGCCGAGTGGCGGGTCCTGGACACCGCGGGCGCGATGAGCGGGGCCTCCGAGCTCTACCTGGAGAGGCCCGACTCCTGGGAGAGGCTTGAAGACGACCTCTTTGACCTCATCGACAAGGACATCGCCTCCTACTGCAGGAAACGCGGCATCGACCACGAAATCAAGCCGTTCGACTGGCACATGCCTGGCGAGATCAAAGAGAACGTGTGCAGGGACGTCGTCGTCCGTGCCAAGCGACTCGCGGGGGTGGCCGAATGAGAAAGGTAATTGAGCTGAAGATTCTCCCCAAGTATGCCAACGAGGTTCTGTGCGTGAAGAAGACGTTTGAGGTTCGTCGGAACGACAGAGACTTCGAGTTCGACGACATCGTCGAGTTCACCGTCGTCGACGAAAACGGTGGACGAGTCGAGCATCTCCTAAACGGAAGGAGATACCGAATCGGCTACGTGCTCCGCGATTTCCGCGGCCTTGCCGACGGGTACGTCGCCTTCTCGCTCTTCCCGGTGGAGCTGATGCCGGAGGAACGGACGAAGAGGTCAATCAACGATGCGTCCACTGTCCCGCCGACCTGCCACAAGGGACTGAGCTACAAGGCGAAGGCCGCGCTCGGAATCCTGCTCGACGAGGAGCGGGACTTCAGATTCCCATGCGAGTCGTGCAAAGAGTTGAGCGAGATGATTTTCGGGGACCCGGAAATGGCGTGCGACTTTGGCGACTGCTCTGTCGTCTTTAGGATTTTGATGAAAGAGGCCTTCAGCGAGGAGGTGGCCGAATGAGCGCGCAGGAGAAGGCGCGCGCCGAGGTCGCGGCGGACCTCCGGGCGTGCGCCGTGGACACCCTCGACGGCATGAGCTTCCAGCGCCGCCTGGCCGAGATAGTCGGCGTACCCAACGGGACTTGGAGGCAGGTCATGAAGAGACTCGCCGGACTCATCGACCGCCCGACGTGCGGGATGCGCAGGGTCGAGGACGGAGTCACCGAGACGTACTACGTCTGCTCGAGCTGCGGTGCCGACTTCGACATGCGGTCGGTTGAGAACGGCCCTTGGAACTACTGCCCGAACTGCGGTGGGAAGGTGACCGACGATGGGGACGACTAGGTCGACGGTCGGGGACTGGCTCGACTGGGCCGAGAAGAAGTACGACGCCGCCCAGGAGCGGTTCGCCTACGGGTCGCGGAGCGCCCGCCGGACGATGGAGAGCTACGACACGCTCATCACCGCCATCCTCCGAGGCGTCCGCCCGGAGCCGGAGGCGAGGGAGTCGGTCGGGGAGAGGGACCTCAGGGACATGGCCGGACGCCTGCGGTTCATAGCGGACTCCAAGCTGCCCGTCTCGCCCGCCGACGCGCGGGTATGGGCCGACGGCATCCTGAGGGCGCTCGACAACCTGTGAAGGGGGATTTTTCGATGGAAACGAAGGAGAACGAGCCCGCGCCGGACATCTACGCCGACGTCGAGCCCGACCCGAGGACGTGCAGGCGTTGCCTCTACGAGGTCAAGACCCGCGACGGCTGGATGTGCGTGCGCGAGGCCGGCATGAGGCACCCGGTCGAGGGATGGGAGAGATGCGACTTCTGGAAGGAGGGCGACCGTGCCGTACCCGAGGGAAGAGCCTGAGCTCATCGACGTCCTGCTCACGCCTATCTACCTGCTCCTGGGCCTCGCGCTCCTCGCCGTGGGCGGGCTCATCGGCCTCTACGACAAGGCGAACGCCGCCTACAAGCGGCGCCTGAGGCGGAAGGGGTGGCGGCTGTGAGCGCCTGGGACGAGCTCGCCCTCGTCGCGGCCCTGGGCTTGTCCGTCTGCTTGCTGCTCGTCTCGGCATGGCTGCGCGAGCTCTCGGAGGACGTCAACGAGGTCTCCAACGACGTCGCTGACCTCGAGGACAGGGTGTCCCTGCTCGAGCGCCGGGCCGGACGTTGACGGCCTGGGAGGGCATGCCGCGCGTGTGCCGCGCCCTCCCGAGGAGCCGGGGCCCCTTCGCGCCGCGCCGCCCCAGTTGGCGGGGGCCGTCGGGGCCTTTCGCCACCCAACGAGCGGCGGAAAAGAAGTAGTTTTCCGAAAACAAGTGAGAAGGTTGAATAGGTTATGTTCACGGAGAGGGAGAGGAAGGTGCCGACCGACGAGGTCAGGAGGGAGTGCGCCCGCAACCTGCGCAGGCTCAGCAACTCCACCACCGGCGTCGCCTCGGCGGCGCACGGCAAGCACAAGCAGGGCGGCGTCGGCACGCTCGCCGCGATCGGCGCGGCCGTGGAGCCGTGGTGGCGGCACAGGCAGGACAAGCCGCTCGCCGTCGTGCTCGCCGACCTCATCGAGGCGCGGGAGTCCCGGTCGCTCGACAAGGGGCTGCGCGAGGAGCTAGACCGCATCCGCGCCTCGGCCCTGCTCGGGGAGCCCATAGAGGTCATGGGCGTGCGCTACGTCGCCGACTTGCAGGCTCGACCTGCTAAGATGTCCAGGTAAACGAATTTACCTGGGAGGGCGGGCGGCTGATGGAGCGCTGTGGCTATGCGAACGCGAGGGAGTTCTTCTCGGCGGTGCGGGAGGCATCAAGGGACGCCGACCGCATCTCGTCCCGCCTCAGGGAGATGGAGGCCGCGGAGGGCGTGCGCGCCCAGGGCTACGACGCGCAGGGCAAGGGGTCGCGCGCCGACGTGAACGGCACCGGGCGCGTGAACGCCCGCATCGACTACGAGCGCCGGGTGGCCCGCCGCCGCGAGGCAGACTACGCCCTCATCGACCGCGCGTGCTCCGTGATCTACGGGGACGACCAGACGGGCATGGGCGGCGTCGACGCCCTCATGGGCTCGGCCGCCGCCGACGTCATGTGGTGGCGCTTCTGCGCCGCCGCGACCTGGCCCGAGGTGTGCCGCGAGTGCGGCGTGAAGGACAAGTGGGCGCGGTACACCGTCGACGCGGCCCTGGACGTGTGCGACGCCTACGGCATGTGGGCGATGACCAAGGGGCTGGGCGCGGCGCAGGAGGGCTAGAATAACGACAAAAATGAAAGGGGAACCATGGCTCTCGGGTGGTACAGCACGGTCGAGAACGACCCGATGGGGTGGACGTGCGGCTATTGCGGCAGAGAGGTCGGAGGCAACGTGGGGTATAGGCGCGACCTCAACGAGGCCGAGGACAAGATCATCTATATCTGCCCGAGCTGTCAGAGGCCCACGGTCTTCCTCACCGACCGCGGGGTGCTCGAGCAGGTCCCGGCCCCGGCGTACGGCCACGAGGTCGAGTCGCTACCCGACGCGGTCGCGAAGCTCTACGCCGAGGTTCGCCGCTGCGTCCAGTACAACGCCCCGACCGCGGCCGTGCTTTGCATGAGGAAGCTCCTCATGAACGTCGCCGTCGAGCAGGGGGCGGAACCGAACGGGTCGTTCCTCTCCTATATCGACTACCTCGGGGACCACGGGTGGATACCGCCGAACGGTCGAGGATGGGTCGACGCAATCAGGAAGACCGGTAACGAGGCGACGCACGAGATCGCCCTCATGGATGGCGCGACCGCGACGCGGTTGCTCGATTTCACCGAGATGCTGCTGAGGCTCGTGTACGAGTTTCCCGCCAAGCTGGAATAGCCCTTATTCCCCCGTCGGCTCAGGCCGGCGGGGTATTTTTGTGTCGAAATATATAGGGTATGCCCTTGCATTATTATATGTAATGCCCTATAATATAGACATCGAAAGGAGGTGGTCGCCATGAATGATTTGATCAAGGACCTGCTGGTCACGACCTACGGCGCGGTCCTCGCCGTCCTGGTTCAGGAGCTGGTCGACCGGCAAAAGAAAAAGACCCCGAAGCCGCCCGGAAAGCACTTCAAGAGGTCTTAAGGACTCGGTGGCCCGTCTTAGCGGGCGGGCCACCGGCTACCCAGATTCTAAGGAGGTTCGACCATGGACGCAAGGCGCGTTCTCCTTTTCGTGGCCTCGTTCGTCGCGGCCACGATAGCCATACGCATCTACAAGGGAAGGAGGAAGTAATGGCGCTCACGGATGCCCAGAGGAGGGCGCAGGAGGCGTACCGCAAGAAGTCGGTCAAGCAGGTCACGGCGAGGTTCTACCCAGCCGAGCGCGAGCTTTGGGAATGGCTCTGCGCCCAGGAGAACAAGCAGGGCTACCTCAAGTCCCTCATCCGCGCCGACATGGAGGCGAGGAAGCGGAGGGGTTAGCCGCGGAACATTTACCAGGCGTTACCAGGTTTTACCAGTCAGTGCCGGGCATTCGCAGCGTATAACGTAGGCTGTGCGAAAGCGCACGGGAAGATCAACGCAAGGCCCTGGGGAGACCCGGGGCCTTCTTCATGAACAGAGGCCGCCTATGCTCCCGCGCCGGGTTCTCGAGTCCATCGCCCTGAGGTACGACACCCTCATGAGCCGCGCCATGCTGCGCGCCCTGGGCGTGAAGGTGAGGCGGGAGCGCAGGTGCGCGCCTGTTCGGCTCGTCGAGTCCCTGCGCTACGAGGGCTTGGACGAGTGCTTCCGCAACGAGCGCAGCCCGATGGACGCGCGGCGCTAGCCGTGGCCACCCGTTCGCGCTACGCCAACGGCAACGCGAGGCGCAAGGTGAGGGCGTGGCTCAGGGCGCAGGGCAGGCCGTGCCACATCTGCGGGCAGCCCATCGACTACTCGTTGCCTGCGGGCAACCCAATGAGCTTCGAGGTGGACGAGATCGTGCCGGTCTCGCGCGGTGGCTCGCCGTACGACCGCACCAACGTCGCGCCCGCGCACCGCATATGCAACGAGCGCAGAGGCAACAAGCCAGTCGGAGCGGGCGGCGGGCCGAGGGCGCAGGACTTGGGCACGAGGCAGAGCCGGGCCTGGTAGGGGCGGGGGTATGCCCCTCCCCGGGCCCCGGCGGCGCGCCCCGCGGCATTGCGCCTTTTTTTCACCCGGGTACAGGGGTGTAGCAAAACTGGGGCCCCGAGAGGTGGTGGAGGCGCGCATGGCCAAGAGGCTGACCGATGCGGAGCGCGACTACGTCGTAGCCAACTATTCCCAGCTAGGGGCCACCGAGGTCGCCCGCCGCGTAGGCTGCTCGAGGAGCACGGCGCAGCGCGTCTGGTCCTCCCGGGGCGGCCCGCGCGAGGTGCCGCATAACAGCGCCCCATCCGCGCCCGCCGAGGCAGCGGGGCCGTCGACCCTCGGGCGCCTCGTCGAGCTGCGCGGGATGCTCCGCGCGGCCATGAACGACGCCCCCGCCGCCGCCATGGCCGGCCTCTCGCGCGAGTACCGGGCGGTCATCGAGGAAATAGAGAGGATGGAGGGCGGCGACCGTGACGACCCGACCGGCAAGGCCCTCGACGCCATCGCCGAGCGCATCGCCGCCAAGATGCCTCCCGCGTAGGCACGTCTCTTCCCCGCGCGGCCGCGCCGACCTCCTCGACGAGGTCTTGGACTTCGCGGCCCTCATCGGCTACGGGGTCGGGGAGTGGCAGGAGCTGCCCCTGGCCGACTGGTCGCGCATCGACTCACGGGGCAAGTGGGTCCACAGACGCTGCGGCCTGTCCGTGCCCAGGCAGTCGGGCAAGTCCCACGACGCCATCATCTGGGTCTCGTTCCTGGTCCTCGAGATGGGCTACTCAGCCCTTTGGACGGACCACAACTACTCGACCACCTGCGAGATGCTCGCACGGTTCCGGAAGATACTCGGTAAGAAGGCCGGCGACCCCGACGCGCCGCGCGCGATCAACGCGCGCGTCAAGGACGCGAAGTCCAAGACGGCCCAGGAGTCGTTCGAGTTCACGAACGGCGGCGTCCTGTGTTTCTCCACGCGCACCGACTCTGCCTCGCTGGGCTACAGCTTCGACGTCGTGATCTACGACGAGGCGCAGCTCTTGACCAGGTCGCAGACGCAGACCATCAACCCCACGACCACCCACTCGCCCCATAGGAACTCCCAGATTATCTACGTCGGAACGCCGACCAGGGCCGGCTCGACGGCCGACCGCTTCAAGGAGCTCCGCGAGGAGGCGTGGTCCGACGAGCCGGGAGACGACATGTGCTGGCTCGAGTACGGGGCCGAGGAGGTCGGAGACCCGTTCGACGAGTCACGCTGGCCACTCGTGAACCCTTCGCTGGCCGAGGGGCTCGTCGAGGCCGAGGACATCCGCACCGGAGTGCTCGGCATGAAGGGCGACGACCTCGGCGTCGCACAGGAGTACCTGGGCTACTGGCTGCCCGCCGCCGAGCAGGCCGACCCTCCCGTCATCGGGAGGGAGCTTTGGGCCAAACGGCTCGTCGAGGCCGCCCCGCCTCCCGCGCCTGGAGAGCGAGTGGCCTACGGGCTGCGCTTCTCGGCCGACGGCGCGACCATGGCGCTCGCCGGCGCGGTCCTGCCCCGCGGCTCATCGTGCGCCCACGTCGAGCTCATCGACGTGGGGCCGACCTCGAGGGGGACGGCCAGGGTCGCGGCGTGGCTAGCGGCCCGCCCGAACAAGGCCTGCTCCGTGGCCGTGGACGGCCGGGCCGGCGCGGGCGCGGTGTGCGACGCGCTCGCCGAGATGGGCATGCCCAAGGGCTACGTCATCCGCCCCACCGCCGACCAGGCGGTTACGGCGGCGAACCTCGTCCTGGAGGGCTGCTCCTCCGGGGCGCTCACGCACATAAAGGACCCGGCGCTCGACCTCTCCGCGGAGACGTCTTGGCGCAGGCAGATAGGGAGCCAAGGCGGATGGGGTTTCGGCGGCGAGAACGCCTGCCCCATAGAGGCCGTTGGCCTCGCGCTCCTGGCCATCAAGTCATCGACCCGGCGACCCGGGAGGAAGGCGAGGGTGAGCGCATGATCTCGGTCCCATACGCGGTCGCGGCCGCCGACGGCCTCTCCGAGGAGCACCGCGAGGTCGTGAAGTCCCTGCTCAACAACTGGAACAGCCACTACAAGGGCAACCTGCTGCGCTCCGACTACTACGAGGCCCGTAACATGCTCAAGGACCTCGGCATCGCCGTGCCGGACTCGCTCAAGGACCTCGAGGTCGCGTGCGGCTGGGGCTACAAAGTGGTCGAGGTAATGCGCGACCACATCGCATTCGACGGCTTCTCGGCCCCCGACGACGAGGACTACGACGCGCTGCTGCGCTCGGTCGCGGTGCGCAACTCCATGGACTCGCGGGTGGGCAAGGCCGTGAACTCGGCGCTCAAGTACTGCTTCGCCATGTGGGTCGTGACCGCCGACGAGGACGGTCGCGCCCGCATCTCCGCATACCCGCCCACGCTCTCCACGGGCATCTGGGACGACGTGCACGAGCGCCTGGAGGCCGGCATGTTCGTCGTCTCCTTCGAGCGCGACCACGGCCGCCCCACGAACCGCCCGAACTGGGTCAACGTCATGCTGCCCGACTGCATGGTGCGCATCCGCGAGGTGCGCAGCAACGAGTGGGCGGCCGAGTACGTGCCGCACGGCCTGGGCCGCGTGCCCATGTTCGTCATGCCGCACAACCCCGACGACGACCGGCCCTTCGGCGTCTCGCGCATCGACCCGGAGGTGCGCTGGCTCATCGACTGCGCCATGCGCGCCAACGTGAACGAGGAGGTCGCGGCCGCCTTCGCCGCGTCGACCCAGAAGTACCTCTTGGGCACCGACGGCGACGCCTTCGCGGACACGACCAAGTGGAGCGCGTTCATCGGTTCCATCTTCGAGGTGTCGCTGAACTCCCAGGGCCAGGTCCCTCAGTTCGGGCAGCTCACGCAGCCCTCCATGCAGCCCATGACGGAGCACTTCGCCAACCTCTGCAAGCGCATGAGCGCGGCGACGGGCATCCACGTGGGGCAGTTCGGAATCATGAGCGACAACCCGAGCTCCGCCGAGGCGATCTACGCCGAGAACGAGCCGCTCATCCTCAAGTGCAAGAGCTTCATCCGCGAGGCCAAGGCGGCGCTCTCGGACGTCGCGACGGCGTGCCTCGCCACCGAGCTGGGCACGACGTTCGCCGATGCCGAGGAGGCGTGCGGGGTATCGGTCCACTTCCTGAACCCCGCCATGCCCACCCTCGCCCAGCAGACCGACTCCGCCATCAAGCTCGCGTCGGCTGTCGACGGCTTCGCCGGCACGCCGACCTTCTGGAGGCTCAACGGGTTGGACGACGACGAGGTCCGCAACGTCGAGAGTGAGTGCAGGCGGAACGTCACGCGCTCTACGGCGGGCGACCTGATTGCCGCGCTCTCGAAGCCGGCGGGCGCGTCGGACGGCGGCGGCGATGATCAGCAAGACTGAGTGGAGGGCCTACAACGACTCGGTCAAGGCTCTGGTGGACAGGGCCGCCTCCGATGTTGAGTCGGCGGTCCTCAAGTGGTGCCGCGCGAACCCAGAAGCCACGGTGGCCGAGAAGCGCGAGGCCGCGAAGCTTGTCATGGACTCGCTCGTCCAGGGCTATGATGACCTCGCCGCCGAGTTTGCAGCCGAATGGTACGACGACCAAGCGGGCAAGGCGGGGGGCAGGCTCAAGGAGGCCGTTACCTCCACGGTCTACGAGCCTGGGAAGGTCGAAGAGGTCGCGCGCTACCAGGCGAAGAAGCTCATCGCCGGCGGCGACGAGGCCTTCGCAAAGTGTTGCGGCGAGTACGCCCGAAACGACGCGCTGAGAAGCCTCAACGAGACGATCATCGCGAACGCAGGCCGCGACAGGAGGGCGGGCGTGCGCTTTGCCCGGGTCTCGACGGGGGCGGAGACTTGCGCCTTCTGCCTCATGCTCTGCTCGCGCGGAGCCGTGTACCACACGAGGGAAACGGCCGGCACGTTCAGGCATTTCCACCGCAACTGCGACTGCAAGGTCGTTCCCGGCTTCGAGAGCGACCCGATGGCAGAGCTCGTGGAAGGACAGGACCCCAAGGCAATCTACGACCGCCTCAAGGAGGTCGAGAAGTCGAGCGGGGCAAAACCCGGGTCACGGGACTTCGCCCGCGAAATAGAGCTTCGCGATCCTGATTGGCTTCGCGGCGGGGAACTCAGCGTCGACTACAAAGGTTGGTCCGCGAGAGAGAAGAGGAAGCTTGCGACACAAGAGGAGCGCGAGCACAGAACCCTCGCCTTCAACGGTTTTAAGTTCTATCCAATACCGACCGACCGCGCAGCTCCCGCAAACATCGACCTTTGGCTAAGCGGGGACTTCTGGGAGCTCAAATCGGTGACGGGCGACGTGAGGCGAGTCGCTCAGCGCATCGATGAGGCGGTTTCAAAATGGGACAGGCTGCATGAAGCCGAGCTTGCTTCTGAAAGTACGCCAAAAATCATCGTTGACAATGCGAACGGCAAGTCTAGCGATCCGCTCGTTGCTGAAGAAATTCGCAAGAAAATGGAAGACTACGCCGAAAAAGGCTTCGATGAAGCGATGCTAATCCGACGAGATGGAAAGATCGTCCACATAAAAAGTGAGGTCCAGCCCGGGAATCATCGACCGGGGGGGCCTCACTAGTCAAAGTATACCCGATTCGGGGCGTGGCGGAACTGGCAGACGCGCGTGCCTCAGGAGCACGTGGGCTAAGCCCGTGCGGGTTCGAGCCCCGCCGCCCCGACCACTCAAGGAGCCGACATGGTCACCGATGAGATGCTCAGGCAGTGCGAGCGCTTCCTCAGGCTCGTAAACGACAGGATCGAGGCCGACGGGAAGATAGGCCGCGGAGCCCTGATCGCGGTCTCCGATGTGTACAGGTCGGTCGTCGAGGCCGACGGCGCGGAAGACGCCCTCACAACGGTCACGGGATTCAGACCCGAGTAGACATATAGATCAAGACCGACAACCTAGCTTCAACCAAAGGCCCCGCACGGGGCCTTTCCCATGCTCATGCAAACCAGGCCCGCACGGGCCGCGAGATGGCCCGCACGGGCCGAAAAGGAGCCGTGATGGCGGAAAACGAGAACGCTGCGGCGCAGGCCGCCGAGACTGAGGAGGCAGCCCAGGAGCAGACCGACTACAAGGCGCTCTACGAGCAGTCGCTCAAGGAGTCGCGCAAGTGGGAGGACCGCTCGAAGCGCAACCTCGAGGAGCTGAAGGCCCTCAAAGAGTCGGCCGGGAAGCCCGATAAGACCGTGGAGGAGCGGCTGGCCGCCCTCGAGGACGAGAACGCCCAGCTCAAGGCGAGCGCGGCGCGCAGCTCCCTCGTGCAGTCCGTCGCCAAGGCCACCGGGCTCGACGCCTCGATCGTCTCCGCGCTCAACGGGGCCGACGAGGAGGAGCTGACCGCCCAGGCCCAGGCCGTCGCGGCGCTCGCCAAGCCAGTCGGCGCGCCCAAGGCGCCCGAGGCCGGTAAGAAGGTCAGGCCCGGCAAGCCCTCCAAGAAGGACATCCTCGCCATCAAGGACCCCAAGGAAAGAAAGGCCGCGATCGCGGCCAACATCGACCTCTTCTAAGAGAAAGGGGCTAACATGCCCGACATCAAGACCCTCGCGAAGGCCCGCGACGTCGACCTCGTCGACACCTTCACCAAGTCCATCTCCAAGCTCGCCTCCATGCTCTCCACCTGCGAGCCCATCCCCGCCGCCTCCGGCGAGACGCTCCATCAGAAGAAGATCGTGGGCAAGCTCTCGACCGATGAGTACACCGAGGGCCAGGACATCCCCATCTCGTCCTACAAGTACCAGGACGTGCAAACCTTCGAAGTCGGCATCAAGCCCTTCCGTAAACAGGCCACCCTCCAGGAGATCAAGAAGCGCGGCTACGACGTGGCCGTCGACAAGACCGACGCGGCCATGCTCTCCGACATCCAGGCCGAGATCAAGAAGGGCTTCCTCAACATCCTTTCCACGACCGACGGAGCTACCGAGGCGAAGGGCGCGAACCTCGTGTCCTGCGCCGCAGCCATGTGGGCAGCCCTCTCCAACAAGGTCGAGGAGTACGGCTTCGGCGACGTCGAGGCGGTCTTCCTCGTGAACCCCGTCGACTTCGCCAAGTGCATCGGCGACTCCGAGGTCTTCGCCGCGTTCGGCATCAGCTACATCCAGAACTGGGCCGGCCTCGGCACGCTCATCTCCACCGGCTCCGTGCCCGCCGGCACCGTCTACGCAACGGTGAAGAACAACGTGAAGATTTACGTCGCGAGCAACGAGGGCGACGACCTGTTCGACTTCTACACCGACGAGTCCGGCTACATCGCCGTCCAGCACTCGCCCAAGCTCACGAGCATCACCTACGACACCGTCTGCTACCTCGGCGTGACCTTCTTCGCCGAGTACGCCGACTTCATCGTGAAGGGCACGATCGCCCCGACCGCGTAAGGATTGGAGGGCTGCATGAGGGCCAAGGTAACCTACCCGTTCACCGACAGGGAGACGGGCGAGGTCCGCTACAGGGGCGACGCGCTCGAGCTCGCCGCCGAGCGGTTCCGCGAGCTCTACACGGGAGGGTTCGTCGAGGCGGCGGGGGAGGAGGGCCCCGAGCCCCCGCGCGGTCCCGCTGCCGAGACGGACGCGCCCGAGGAGGCGGCCCAGGCCGCCCCGGAACCCACCTGCGCCGAGTTACGCGCCGCCATCGAGGCCAAGGGCGGCTTCGCCCCCAAGAAGGCTACGAAGGCCCAGCTCGCAGAGATCCTGGGGACGCTGTGAGCGCCCAGGCCTTCGCGACGCTCTCCGACTACGAGGCCCGCTACGGCCTCGTCGAGGGGGACGCGCGCGAGAGGGTACCCGCGCTGCTCGAAGACGCCTCCGCCCTCATGCGCTCCTACTTCGCCGACAGGGCGGGCGTCCCCTACGAGCCCGCCCTCTCAGGCCGCTTCGACGAGAGCGCCCGCGCCGTCTGCTGCGCCGTCGTGGCGCGCGCGGTGAACGTGCCGGCCGCCATGGCGGGGCTCACCCAGGTCACCCAGACCACGGGGCCCTACAGCTCCTCGGCGACGTTCGCCAACCCGACGGGCGACCTCTACCTGACCTCCGCCGAGCTGCGCCGCCTGGGGCTCGCCGGTACGCGGGTGGGGACGATCCCCGCCATGACGCGGGTCGACAGGGAGGGGACATGCTGACGCCGCCCACCGAGACGGTCGAGTTCCTCGTCGACGAGGACGAGCTCGACGACCTCGGCGAGGTCGTGGGGACGCGCACCGAGCATCTCCGCGCCGAGTGCGTCGTGTGCCCGGGCGCGACCTCGTCGCTAGGGGCGGACCGCCCCAACGGGTTCTCCGCCGCGTTCACGCTCCACGTGCCCAAGGGGTTCTCGGCGAACCTGCGCGGGGCGCGCGCCGTCGTGCGGGGCGAGGAGTACGCCGTCTCAGGCGACCCCCAGCCCTACGCCGAGGGATCGTGCCCGGGGGAGTACTGCATGCCCGTCGAGGTAGGGAGGGCCGATGGCTGACGCGTCCGTGAATTTCGGCCGCTTCAAGTGGGAGCGAGCCGGCTACGCCGAGCTCATGGACTCCGAGCCCGTCCAGGGCATCGTCAAGACCGTGGCGAGGCAGGTCAGGGCGCGCGCCACGTCGGCTCTCTCGCCGGACGGCCACACCGTGCCCGGTTTCACCATGTACAAGGTCCAGGGCAGGCTCGCGCGGGGCTACGCGGTGGCGGCGGTCTCGAAGCACGCCAAGTACTCCTGCGCGAAGCACAGGACCCTGACCAAGGCCGCGAGGAGCGTGAGGTTCTGACATGGCAGACGTAGAGGCCGAGGTCGCTCGCTTCCTCTGCCAGGCGACGGGCGCCGACGCGTTCCTGGACGTCCCCGCCGGGCACCCCGGCGAGATGCTCACCGTCATGCGCACGGGCGGCGGCGGCGGGTTCCTGGAGCCCGCCTACCTCGACGTCGACTGCTGGGCGCCCGAGGGCAAGGGCGGGCGCAAGGCCGCGCAGGCCCTCGCCGAGAGGGTGAAGGCCGCCGTGCCGTCGCTCGAGGACATCGAGGAAGTCTACGGCCCGACCGTCGAGAACGCCTACAGGAACCCCGACCCAGACACCGGGCGCAAGCGCTACACGGTGCAGGTCGAGCTCTTCATTTGCGAGTGAAGGAGGCCGCTGGATGGCGACCAAGAACGTAAACGAGGCGGCCGCCCAGGCCGCAGATCAGGAGGTGGCCACCATGGCCGCTAAGACAGAGTCCGCGAAGAACAACGCCGCAAACGTCTCCGCCGCGAAGGGCGTGAAGGGCGGCTACATCTTCTCCGCCCCGGTCGGCACGACGCTGCCCGCCAAGCCCGTCTCCCAGAAGAGCGAGCTCGACCCCGCCTTCAAGTGCCTCGGCTTCGTCTCCGAGGACGGCTACGTCGAGAGCGTCTCGGAGGACTCGAACGACACGGTCGACATGAACGGCGACCTCATGTTCTCGTCCGGCTCCAACCGCGTCGAGTCGGCGCAGCTCACGCTGGCCGAGATCAAGGCCGAGACGCTCAAGAGGCAGTACGGCTCCGAGAACGTGTCCGACGAGGGCGGCGTGATCAAGGTCAAGCACAACGGCGACTCCCACCCGGAGTTCGCCTACGTCCTGCTCCTGCTCCTCAAGAACGGGCGCAAGTGGACCAAGGTCGTGCCCGACGCGATGAGCTCCGAGCTCGACGACCTCACGATCTCCTCCTCCGAGCTGTGCCAGCGCGCGCTCACGATCAAGTACCTCGCCGACGACGAGGGCAACACCTGCTACGACTACTTCGAGTCCACCGAGACGGGGGCGTAAGGCATGGCCGAGGCGACCAACGTGAACACGGGCGTCCTGACGTTCGAGTTCGACGGCGGGGAGTACGAGCTCTCCCGCGCCGCGATCCAGTCCATGAAGGTGCAGAGGGCCATGGCCTACGACGGCGACCCCGAGCACATGCGCGAGGTCTGGGACGCCATCGACCTCATCTTCCTCGGCAAGACCTCCGAGTACATGGACCGTCTCGCCGGGGGCGACCCGCTCGGCTGCCCCCAGGGGCGCTGGGGCGAGTTCTTCCAGGCCGCCATGGAGGCAGCGGCAAAAAACTAGGCTGCTTCGCCGCCGCGCTCGTCGCCTGGAGGGCCGAGACCGTCTCGGACTTCCGCGAGTACTACGGCGTCGACCTCCCCACGGGCTGGGGGCCGGCCGGCGAGGTGACGGAGGCCGACGTGGCGCGCTGGCAGCTCCTCTACTCGGGGCTCCCGGCGCGCTCGCGCACGGGCAGGCTCGTCGACCCGGACAACGCCTGGGGCGACGCAGAGAGGCTCCTGCGCGCCGTCGAGTACGACGTGCGGCGGGGCTTCTACATGTTCTCCGAGGACGCGAAGAAGCGGGCGAACCAGCCCATGCCGCTCAGGTCCCCGGGCGAGTCGGCCGGCGCCGCCGCGAGGGCGGCCCGCGCCGAGGCCTCCAAGGTGGAGATCGCGTCGGCGT
Source organism: Atopobium sp. UBA6362 (assembly GCA_002440065.1). Lineage (GTDB taxonomy): Bacteria > Actinomycetota > Coriobacteriia > Coriobacteriales > Atopobiaceae > Paratractidigestivibacter. The sequence goes on from DJRK01000004.1 coordinate 18,363, forward strand.
TCGGCATAGGGCCGGGAGGGGAGTAGGCGATGGCAGCGACGGTCGGCTCCGTAAACGTCAAGGTCATGCCCTCCATGAGCGGCTTCGCCAAGGGCGTCGACTCCGCCCTGGGCAGCGCCGGCAAGTCCGGCGGCAAGAAGTTCGGGGAGGGCTTCGAGCAGCAGGCGGTCCCGGCCACCGAGCAGGCGGGACGGAAGGCCGGCTCCGGGTTCAACGGAGGCGTCTCCGCCACCGGCGGCAAGGGCCTCCTCTCCAAGCTCACGTCCGGGCTCTCGGGCGTCGCCTCCAAGTTCTCGGGCAAGGGCTCGGAGTCCGGGAAGGGCTTCGCCTCCGGCCTCGCAACGGGCGCCGCCCACCTGGGCGGGGGCCTGCTCTCGGCGGCCGGCTCGGCCGTGTCCGGCGTGCACTCCGCGCTCACGGGCGGCGGCTCGCGCGCCGGCTCCGGCATGGGGTCGGCCGTGGCCAAGGCCTTCTCGGCCAAGACGGCCGCGATCATAGGCGTGGCCTCCGGCATCGCGCAGAAGGTCGTCAACGTCGTGGCCTCCAGCGTCGGCTCGGCCGTCTCGCGCGTCGACACGCTGAACAACTTCCCGAAGGTCCTCCAGAACCTCGGCTACGGCGCGGACGAGTCCCAGGCGAGCATCGACGCGCTCTCCGACAGGCTCTCGACGCTGCCCACCAAGCTCGACGACGCGGCGGCGGGCGTGCAGATGCTCGCGCCGTCCTCGAAGTCCATCACCCAGGCCACCGACCGCTGGCTCGCGTTCAACGACGCCGTGCTCGCGGGCGGCACCTCCGAGGACGTCCAGGCCAACGCCATGCAGCAGCTCACAAAGGCCGTCTCCACCAACAAGATGGAGATGGACACGTGGATGAGCATCCAGCAGGCCATGCCCGGGCAGCTCGACCAGGTGGCCAAGCACATGCTCGGGTCCAAGGCCTCCGCCTCGGACCTCTACCAGGCCCTCAAGAAGGGCAAGGTCTCCGTCTCGGCGTTCGCGGACGCGGTCGTCGACCTCGACCAGAACGGCGCGGACGGCATCACGTCCTTCTCGGCCCAGGCCCAGGACGCCGTGGGCGGCATCAAGACGTCGTTCTCGAACATGTGCAACGCCTTCCCAAAGGGCGTGGCCAAGATCATCGGCGCCATCGGCTCCGGCAACATCGTCTCCGCCATCAACGGGGTCAAGTCGACCATCAACGGCGCGTTCGCCGGCGTGGTCGAGTTCATGACGTCGCCGGTCGTGTCGGCCGCCGCGCAGACGTTCTCGGCCTACATCGGCCAGGGGGCCGCCGGCGCGCTCGGCCTCGTGGGGGCGGGGCTCCAGCAGGCCACGACCTTCGCCTCCAACTTCCTCGCTACGCTCTCGGGCAACGGCGGGGCCGAGGCCTTCGCCGGGCTGCTCTCCACGCTCGGCCAGGCGGCGTCCGACCTGGGCGACGCCTTCTGGGGCTGCGTCTCGGAGATAACGGGCTGGCAGGACGCCGCCGACGGCGGCTCGCGCGCCGCGGACGCCGTGAAGGCCGCCTGCGACGCGGCGAAGCCCGCGGTCCAGGCCGTGGCCGACGCCATGTCCTGGCTCAAGGACCACTCCGAGCAGGCCGCGCCCTGGGTCGAGGGCGTGGGCGTCGCCCTTTTGGCCGTCAAGGTCGCCGGCGGCCCCGTCGGCAGGCTCCTGACGACCGTGGGCAAGGGGCTTCTCTCGCTCGGCAAGAACGCGACGCCCGCCTCCACTGGCATAACGGTCGCCGGCGAGAGCGCCGCGCTGAGCGCGCCGCAGATACTCGCGCTCGGCGGGGCCGTCGCGCTCGTGGGCGTGGGCGTGCTCGCCGCCTCGGCGGGCCTGTGGCTCATCGCCCAGGCGGCGGTCTCCGTCGCGTCGGCCGGGCCCATGGCCGCGGTCGGCATGCTGGCCATGGTCGCCGCCGTGGCCGGCCTGGCCGTCGGCGCGGCGGCTCTGGGCCCCACGCTCACCTTCTGCGCCGTCGGCATCGGCGCCTTCGGGGCCGCTGTCGCGCTCGTGGGCGTCGGGGTCCTCGCCGCGTCGGTGGGCATCCTCGTCCTCTCGGCGGCGCTGCCCTGTATCGCGGCCTACGGGCAGGCCGCGGCTGCGGGGGTCTCCGCCCTCGCCATGCCGCTGCTCGACCTCGGGGCCGGCGCGCTTGCGGGCGGCCTCGGCCTAGCCGTGCTCGCCGTGGGCCTGCTCGCCTGCGGGGCAGCGGGCCTCGTCTGCGCCGCCGCGGCGATCGCCGCGGGCGCGGGCATCCTCGTCGCGGGCGCCGGGACGGCGCTCCTCTCGGCCACCGGCGCGGCCGCCGCCGCGGGGCTGCTCGCGGTCTCCGCCGCCGGGCTCGTGTGCGCCGCGGGCGCGGCCGTGCTCACCGCCGGGCTGCTCGTCTGCTCCGCGGGCCTCGCCGCGTTCACCGTCGCGGGCGCCGCGTGCGCCGTCGCGGCGGCGGCCCTCGGCGTGGCCATAGCGGCCTGCGCCGTCGGCCTCGGGGCGGCGGCCGTGGCGGTCGGCCTCATCGCCGCCGGCATGGTGCTCCTCGCCGCGTCGGCGTCGGTGACCTGCGGCGCGTTCAACCAGATGGCGGGGAGCCTCCCCGCCGTGGCCGCGAGCGGGGCGGGCGCGGCCGCGGCCCTCGCCCTGGTCGCCGCCGCGTGCCCCGCCGCCGCGTCGGCCGGCTCGTCGGTCGGCTCCGGCATGGGGCAGGCGGCGTCCTCCATGGGGACGGCCATGTCCGCCGCCGCCGCGCTTGCCGCCGCGTTCGCGGCGCTCGGCTCCCAGGGAGCCGCGGCGTGCGCCATGCTGGTCGCGGCCCTCGCCGCCTCCAGGCAGTCGACCTCGCAGCTAGGCGCCGCCGCCTCCTCGGCGTTCTCATCGTTCAGGCAGTCGGCGCAGTCCGCCGCCTCCTCGGCGGTCTCCGCCGTCGCGACCGCGTGCGCCCGCATGCGCTCCGAGGTCGCGAGCTGCCACATGACGCTCCCGCGCATCTCCGTGGGGGCGCTCCCGCACTTCTCCATGAGCGGGAGCTTCAACGCGCAGACGGGCTCGGTCCCGTCCGTGTCGGTGTCGTGGTACGCGAACGGCGCCGTGTTCGGGCCGAACAGCCCGCGCGTGATTGGAATCGGCGACAACCGGCGCTACGACGAGGCGGCCCTGCCCCTCTCGCCCCAGGTCCTCGGCGGCATCGGCGAGGGCGTGGCGGCGACCATGGGGGACGGCGACGCCGTCCTCGCGTGGCTCGAGCGCAGGCTCGGGCCAACGATCAGCAGGTACGCGCCCACGACCACGCTCTCAGAGCGCGAGTCCAGGCGCAGGGCGAGGGAGGCGCTGGCATGACGAGGCCGCTTGTGACCTACGCCGCATCGACGGGCGAGTCCTTCGACCTGACGGGCCCGCTCAACCTCTCGACCACGGGTGGCCCGGGCTGGGAGTGGGGCAAGTCCTCCGCCTCCAGCCCCATCGCCGAGGCCCGCGAGATGGACGCGACCCTCTCCGCCAGGACGAGGGCGCAGCTCGAAGGCCTCGAGCGGCTCCTCGCCCTCGCGGAGCGCGACGCCGAGGAGGGGAGCCCCGGCACCCTCTCCGTCGACGGCTGGGCGTGCCGCTGCTACCTCCTCAAGGGCGAGCTCGCGGCCCTGAGCCGCTTTTGGCGCTCGTACTCGGTCACTCTCTACGCGCCCGAGCCGTGGTGGAGGCGCGAGACGCTCTTCATGCTCCGCCCGAACTCCGTCGGCGAGGTCGCGAACCGCTGGCTCGCCTACCCCCACGACTACCCCCACGGCTACGGCTCCACGCTCTCGATGGACACCTCCATCGAGGTGCCGGGGCCGCTCCCGTGCGACCTCAAGCTCGTCTTCTACGGCCCGGCTGCGAACCCCCGCTGCACCGTGGCGGGCAACGCCTACGGCGCGGACGTCGAGGTGCCCGAGGGCGCGATGCTCGTCATCGACCCCTCGAGGAAAAGGTCGATGAACGGGGACTCGGTCGTGCTCGTGGGCCGCTACGGCTCGGTCGAGGACGTGTTCGGCAAGAGGGTCAAGGGCCAGAAGGGCTCCGGCTCCTACGTCTTCGAGCAGGTCCCGCCCGGCACCCAGCAGGTCTCGTGGCCCCAGGGCTACGGCGTGGACCTCTACGCGCAGGAGAGGAGGGCGCACCTGCCTTGGACCTGACGCTGCAGGACGAGCGGGGCGAGGACGTGATGCTGCTCGCCCCGCTCACGCTCGACTACGCGTGCGGCATCGGCGACGACCCCGAGAACGACTTCGAGCTCACGTTCGCCCGGCCCGTGCCGGCGATCAAGGCCGGCATGGCCGTCTACGCCTACGGCACGCCCTACGGCGGCATCCTGCGCAAGCAGTCGCCCTCCGGCGACGGCGTCTCCTGGGAGGGGGACACCTGGGAGGGCGTGCTCGCGTCGCGGGTCATCGTGCCCGACGGCGGGACCGGGGCGCTCAGCGTCTCGGGCGACGCGAACTCCATAGTCTCCTCGCTCGTCTCGCGCCTGGGGCTCTCCGGGGTCTTCTCGGTCGCCGGGTGGTCGTCCGGGGTCTCGTACAAGGGCTACACGTTCGGGATGTACGACAACCTGCTCGCCGGCCTCACGGAGATGCTCTCCTCCAAGGGCCTCAAGCTCCGCATCCGCCACGACGGCTCCAGGCCACAGCTCGCGGCGGTCCCGCTCAAGGACTGGTCGCGCGACGAGGAGTTCGACGCCGACCTCGTGGACGTCCAGGTGACGGTCGACCACATCCCCGTGAACCACCTCGTCGCGCGCGGCGAGGACTCCGACGAGAACCGCGTCTCCGTCGAGCTCTACATGGACGGCTCGGGCAACGTCTCCGAGAGGAGGACCTTCTCGGGGCGCTGGGAGAGGCAGGAGTACTACAACTACACCTCCGCCGACCGCGACAAGCTCGTCTCGGACGGCACGAAGCGTCTCAAGAAGTACTGGGATGAGGCGCACAAGGTCGAGGTGTCCATGACGGGCGGCGGCGAGCGCTACGACCTCGGCGACGTCATCGGCGGCACCGACCCGCGGTGCGGGGTGTCTGCCACCGCCGCCGTGAACAAGAAGGTCCTGACCATCGACGCGCTCGGCAACATGACCGTCGAGGTCAAGGCGGGATGAAGGCTCGAAGAGCAAGGAAAGGCGAGCGCGAATGACTACCCACATCGTCACAGCATCGACCGGAAAGCCCCACGTCACCTCTTCCGACGACGGCGCCCTGCACGCCGCCGTCTCCGGGGAGGGGCGTTACCTGTTGAACTCAGGCGATCGCCTTAAGGTCTCGATGTCTGACTCCAACACGCTCACCATCGCGACCGGCGCCCTCATGATGGACGGGCGCTTCATCCGCGTCGACTCGCCCGAGACGGTGAAGATCGCCAACGGCGTCCAGGGCACCTACCGCAAGGACCTCGTCGTGCTCCACTACAGGCGCGACGTTGCCGACAACGGCTACGAGTCCGTGACCTGGGAGGTGGCCCAGGGCACCGCCGCGAGCACCGCCGCGAACGCGAAGGCGCCGTCCATCGTGACAGGCAACATCCTCAACGGGGACACTGACGCCCGCGTCGCCGTCGCCGAGGTAGACCTCGCCGGCCTCTCGCCGACGCCCAAGCTGCTGCTGAAGAAGCTCGATTCTTTGAGCGATATCGCGGCTTATGTAAAGCAGAACACGTGCAACCTCTGGCCGATCGGCTTCCTGTACGCCGGGACGACCGTGGACAGGGCGGAGAGCGACGACACCGGCGTCGCCTTGCTGTTGATGAGCAAGGAGACCTTCAGGCGGGTGCGCGGCCGGGACTTCGACGCCTCCAAAGACGTCGTGGTCGGCATGAACGGCGACTACGCGGCGAACCCTTACCTGAGCGGCCTGACCGTCTACTACAGCCCTGCGTCCGGCAACATCTGGGCGCGCTTCTCGGGCGTGTCGGTCGGCGCCCAGGTGCGCGTCAACTGGCTCATCGCTTCGGCGAGCTAAAGCCTTTTCCCGAGCCCGACCACGCGCTGTATCCCGATGTTCGCGGTCTGCGCGCTCTGACCGTCCGAGCCCCATACGCGGCGGCTCGTGACCCTCAGGCGCTTGCCCGCGTTCTCGACGGTCATGACCAGGCTCCAGACGTAGCTCTGGGAGCCGTTGGCGCCCGGCGCGACGGACACGGCGGTCAGCCTGTCGCCGTTCGAGATGTGCGTGTAGTTCTGGCCGGTCACGAAGCCGTCGCCGTTGACGGTGCGGATGAAGACGGTCTCGTAGTCGGCGATGCTGCGCTTGAGGTCGATGGACGACACGCCGAAGGACGCCCCCCAGTTGGTGTAGAGCTCGTCGGGGCCGACAAGGAGCGCGGAAACCGAGTTTACATAAGCCGCGTTATCTCAGTTTGGAACGGGGCGGGCAGGTGCCCGCCCATCGTGAAAGGAGGCCGTATGGCCGAGAAGGACGGCGTGGACGTGACGGTGGAGGCCAAGGAGCCGACGAAGAGGGCGACCCGCCGCCGCGCGTCCCGCTCGCGGAAAGCCGCCGCCGCGGAGGCCCCGGCAAGCGAGGCAGCCGCGGCCGTCGAGGCAATGCCCGTCGCCGTCGCCGCCGAGGAGGACCCTGCGGCGGCAGCGGCCCAGGGGGAGGCGCCCGGCGACGCCGACCTCTATACCGCCGCCTTCGAGGTGAGGCCCGACTTCCGTGAGGTCTCCGCGACGCTCCGCGGCGCCATGGGGGCCAAGGGCGACGTCGGCGTGGACACCGTGTGCATCCGCCTCCCGCGCGTCGTCAAGGGCGTGGACGTGTCCGGCTTCAAGGCGCGCGTCCACTACGTCAACGCGGCCGGGCGCCTCGACTGCGCGGACGTGGAGCTCAAGGCCGACGGGGCCGACGGGCTCAAGGCCGAGTGGCTGCTCGGGGCGGTCGCCTGCGAGGCGGACGGCGCGCTCGCCTTCTCCCTCGAGCTGACCGAGTACGCCGCCGACGGGGAGACGGTCAAGCGCCGCTGGTCCTCGTCCATCAACTCGGAGCTCAAGGTCAAGCCGAGCTACCGCGCCGGGTCGGCGCTCGCCCCGACAGTCGTGGAGGACCTCGTGCAGAGGCTCCGCGAAGGGCTCGCGGACTCTGGCAAGGCCACCTCCGCCGCCGAGTCCGCCGCCGAGGAGTGCAGGTCGGCCACGAAGGCGGCCAACGAGTCCAAGGCCGCGCTCGACGCGGCGACCGAGTCCGTGAAGGCCCTGCTCCCGCTCGGCCTCTACATGGACGAGGAAGGCTACATCTGCCAGAGAGAGGAAGACTAAATGCCGAGACTAGCAAGCGACGCCACCCTCAAGAAGACGGTGGACGCCCAGGAACGCATCGCCGACGCCCTCGAGCGCCTGGACGCGACGCGCACGCTCGCTCCCGTGTGGGACGCCGACGCGGGCGAGTTCACCGTCGACTCCATCAAGGCCTGGCTCGACGCCAACTGCGACGGCAAGGTGTACGCCGTCGACCAGCCGCTCGGGGCGGCGCAGGCGTGCGAGAAGGCCCTGGCAAACGCCGGCTTCCCCGCGCCGACGCCGGCGACGCTGGCCCAGCCGGGAAACGACCCCTACCGCGACCTCGGCCCGTTCCGCTGGGTGCACGTGAACGCGACCGTCGACGACGCGGGTGTGCCGCACGTCACGGGCATGCAGCCGTTCGGCAACTTCAGCTATACGGACGGCCGAGACGTCTTCGCGCTCGCCCCGGTGCGCTACGTGTCCCACAAGATGGTGGACGGCAAGTACCGCACCGCCGTGTCCGACAGGCCCCATGTGGGGATGCTCCCGGAGGAGCGCTCTGTGCGCCCCGACGGCACGGTCGTCCCGTTCATGCTCCGCGCGGCCTTCGCCGCGTCCAAGGGCGCGGACGGCAAGCCGCGATCCGTGGCGGGCGCCAAGCTCTGGAACCTCGACTGCTCGCACAACGCGATGCTCGAGGCCTGCAAGAAGAAGGGGGCGGCCTACAGCGGCTACACCCAGGCCGACTGGGACTACCTCTACGAGTGCTTCCTGCTCAAGTACGCGAACAAGTCCTCGCAGACCGTCTTCGCCGGCTGTTCGGGCCACACCGAGCAGGGGCCCGTCACGGTCGCCGGCGACAACGTCGCCACGGTGACGGTGGCCAAGGCCACGGCGCAGAATTGGCCCATCGGCTCCGCCGTCATGGTCGGCTCGGCGACCGGCAAGGCCCCCGACCGCGGCGACTCCGCCGCGCACGACATCGCGAGCAAGGCGAACATCGTCTCCAAGGCGGTCGATGGCGACAACGTCGTGCTCACGCTCGACTGCGGCCCCGTCACGACCGAGGTGGGCCAGTACGTCTCGACCGCGCCGTGGAACCCCGGCTCCTGCCGCGGCCTCGCCACGGACGGCTCGCCCTACGACCCCAAGTCGGGCCGCGAGCCGTGCATGGTGCAGGGCATCGAGGCCATGCTCGGGGCCTACGAGACCCTCGGCGACGCCCTCGCGAAGGGCACGGCCGAGGAGGGCTGGGGCCTCTACCTCGTCGACACCTCCAAGGC
>DJRK01000018.1:0-4646 GCA_002440065.1 Atopobium sp. UBA6362
GGTTTTCAACAAAGAGAACAGGTGTATCAGAGAGGCGCCGTGTCAGGATTCCCGCCGAACCGGACGAGCGGCACGAAACTTGAGGATGAACGGCCGCCGCACAGAGGGGCACGCCGAAATATCGAACATCTCTGTGACTCGCAAGCAACTCGCCGAGTAGCCATAAACTTCAATTTTGTATATCCGCAGGTAGACGAGTTGCCTAAAGAGGCGAAACGCGTCGACTACTCGAGGCATCGCCCACGAGTCACAGAGATGTTGCGAATTTGCCCCGAGTGCCACAAAAAAAGGCCCGCCCACACCGGGAGGCGGCGTGGACGGGCGAAGCCATGCGGAGGTCGGATCGCAGGCCTAGAAGGAACTACTCGGTGAGGCCGGACTCCTCGGGAGGAAGGGGCTTCTTCCAGAAGCTGAGGATGAGGCAGCCCACGACGGAGCCGATGACGCAGGCGACGAGCCACATGAACGGGTTGCCGATGACGGCCGTGACCCACGCGCCGCCGTGAGGAGCGGGGCTCGTGCAGCCAAAGGCGGCGGAAAGGGCGCCGGCGATGGCGGAGCCGACGATGCAGCTCGGGAGCACGTGACCGGGGTCGGCGGCGGCGAACGGGATGGCGCCCTCAGAGATGAACGAGAGGCCCATGATGTAGTTCACCAGGCCGGCGCTGCGGTCGGACTTGGTCCAACGGTTCTTGAAGAACGTGGTGGACAGGGCGATGACCAGCGGAGGAACCATGCCGCCGACCATGACGGAGGCCATGATGACCTGGCCGGTGGTGCCGAGGCCGGAGCTCGGGTCGAGCGCGGCGGTGCCGAAGACGTACGCGGCCTTGTTGAAAGGGCCGCCCATGTCGACGGACATCATGCCGCCGAGGACCAGGCCGAGAATCACGATGTTGCTCGTGCCGAGGCCGGCGAGGAAGGTGTTGAGCGCGGTGTTGATCGCGGCGAAGATCGGGTTGAGCGCCAGCATGACGATGCCGATGGCGAGCACGCCGAGCACGGGGTAGATCAGCATGGGCTTGATACCCTCGAGGGAGTCGGGCAGCTTGTCGCACGCGCGCTCGATGCCCAGGGTGATGTAGCCTGCCGCGAAGCCCGCGAAGAGCGCCGCGATGAAGCCGCCGGAGATGAGCGTCGTGGAATCGAGCGTCCCCAGGTAGGCGAAGTCATAGCCCGCCTTGGCGAAGAGGCCGCCGACGAAGCCGGGGGCGATGCCCGGACGGTCTGCGATGGAGCTCGCGATGTAGCCGGCCAGGATCGGGAGCATGAGGCCGAACGCCTCACCGCCGATCGTCTTGAACAGCGCGGCCGCCGGGATGGACGAGCCGTAGGAAGCGGTGCCGAGGCCAGGCTGGTCGATCAGGAACGCGATGGCCGTCAGGATGCCGCCGCCGATGACGAACGGGAGCATGTGGGAGACGCCGTTCATCAGGTGCTTGTAGATCTTGTGCCACGCGGACTCGTCGGAATCGGCCGCGGCGACAGCGGCCTTTCCGCCCGCGTTGTGGTGGATCGGGGCCTCGCCGGAGAGCGCGATGTTGATGAGCTTCTCGGGCTCGTTGATGCCCGCGGAGACGTTCGTGGAGTAGACCGGTTTGCCGTCGAAGCGCGAGAGGTCGACGTTCTTGTCGGCGGCGATGACGATGCCCTTGCAGTGGGCGATCTCCTCGGCGGTGAGGATGTTCTTCGCGCCGGCGGAGCCCTGGGTCTCGGCCTTGAGCTTCACGCCCATCTCGGCGGCCTTCTTCTCGAGGTTCTCGGCGGCCATGTAGGTGTGGGCGATGCCGGTCGGGCACGCAGTGATGGCGAGGACCTCGGGCCAGTCGGAGTCGGCTGCCTTGGGCGCCGCGGCGGCCTGGGCCTTCGCGGCCTCGGCGTCGTCGCGGACGGCCTCGGCGGTGTCGATGGCGGCAAGGAACTCCTCGGGGGTCTTGGCCGCGCGGAGCTTGGCGGCGAAGTCCTCGTGCATGAGAAGGGCCGAGAGCTTGGCGAGCATCTCGAGGTGGACGTCGTTCTCGCCCTCGGGCGCGGCGATCATGAAGATAAGGTCGCACGGCGCGCCGTCGGGGGCGTTCCAGTCGACGCCTCCCGGCACCGTCATGGCGACGAGGCCCGCCTTGGCGACCGCGGCCACCTTCGCGTGCGGGATGGCGATGCCGTCGCCCACCGCGGTGGAGAAGTCCGCCTCGCGGGCGAGCACGCCCTTCTTGTATCCCTCGGCGTCGGTCACGTTGCCGGCGGCCACGTGCAGGGCGACGAGCTGGTCGATCGCGTCGGCCTGGTCCTTGGCCTCGGCGCCCACGTGCACGCTCTGGGGAGTGAGCAGATCAGTAATCTTCATGTGCGCTCCTTTCCTTCCTACAACCTCAATAACATGGACATTCGACGCTCTGGCGCTGCGCTAGGCGCGCGCCATCAATTCCTCGACCTCCTCGCGCGTGGCGAGGTGATCGGAAAATGCGCTTGCGGAACCGGCGGCGAGGGCCATCTTGAAGGCCGTCTCGTAGTCGCCCGTCTCGGCAAAGCCTGCGAGGAAGCCGGCGACGGAAGAGTCGCCCGCGCCGACCGAGTTCACGACCGTGCCCTTCGCGGCCGGGCTCTGGTGCACCTGGCCGTCGGCCGAGACGAGCACGCCGCCCTCCCCCGCCATCGAGACGAGGACGTTCTGGGCGCCCTGCTCCTGGAGCTTGCGGGCATAGGGCACGACCTCGTCGCGGGTCTTGAGCGCCACACCGAAAATCTGGCCGAGCTCGATGTTGTTCGGCTTCACGAGGAACGGCTTGTACGGCAGGACGCGGGTCAGGAGCTCGCGCTCGGCGTCGACGGCGATGCGCACGCCGCGGCCCTCGAGGCGCTCCATGATGCGCTCGTACATGTCGGCCGGCAGGGTATTGGGCACGGAGCCGGAGACGACGAGCGTGTCGCCCCCGCCCAGGACGTCGAGCTTGGCGAAGAGCTCGTCGACGTCGGCCGCGGTGATGAGCGGGCCCTGGCCGTTGAGCTCGGTCTCCTCGTCGGACTTGACCTTGGTGTTGATGCGCGTGAATCCCTCGGCGACGTGAACGAGGTCGTAGTCGACGCCGGAATCGCGAAGAAGGGACTCGAGCGCGACGCCGGTCACGCCGGCCGAGAACCCGAGCGCGCGGGACTTGTGACCGAGGTTGCCCAGCACGATGGAGACGTTGATTCCCTTGCCGCCGGGGAGGAGCTGCTCGTAAGAAGTACGGTTGATGCGGCCGAGCTCCATGTGGCCCACGCGGACGATGTAATCCAGGGAAGGGTTGAACGTGACGGTATAGATCATGCGCGACCTCCCGCGTCGTCGTTTCTTGATTGACTGTGGTAACTATTGCACGTTTTTGAATGATTTGGAATAGATTCAGTCTTTTTCTTTCATTTAACGGCAAACGGTACCGTTTTGACTGTGAACGGTACCGTTTGTGCGTGCAAATGACTGGTTTTGCTTGAATTGTCTAGTCGACGTCGATCTCAACCACGTTGTCGAGGCCCTTGAGCTCGGAATCCTTGGGCAGCCCGCTCGTGAGCAGCGTCGCCGCCGAGAAGGGCGCGAAGGTCACGAGGCTCGTACGCCCCGCCTTGCTCGCGTCCGCCAAGACGAACTTGTTGACCGTCTGCTCCATGGAAAGGCGCTTGACCTCGGCCTCGTTCACGTCGGGCGTCGTGAAGCCGTCCTTGACCGACGCCCCGTTCGTGCCCCAGAAGCCCAGCGTGAAGTGGTAGCGCGAGATGGCGGCGTTCGCGTCGGGCCCCACGAGGGCCTCGGTCGCGCTCTTGAGGGCGCCGCCCAGGACGATGACCTCGAAGCCGCGCGACGCGAGCTTCAGGGCGTGGCTCACGCAGTCGGTCGCGTAGGTCGCGCGCTTCTCGGCAAGGCAGTCGATGAGGGCGTCGACCGTGGAGCCGGCGTCCAGGTAGACGAAGTCGGTCGGCGCCACGAGCTCGGCCGCGCGCACGGCGATCGCGTGCTTGTCGGCCACGTGCTGGCCGCTGCGCTCAGCGACCGGGACGTCGCGCGTGACCGCGTCGAAGTTGTTCGAGACGGCGCCGCCGTGGACCTTGGTCAGGCGGCCGGCGTCGGAGAGTTTCTCGAGGTCGCGGCGGACGGTCGACTCTGAGATGTTCAGGCGGGAGGCAAGCTCGACGACCGAGGCGGAGCTCTCCCCGTTCACGATTTGGAGGATTCGCGCGTGGCGTTGGTCTGCGAGCATGCGCCTACGCCTCCTCAGGGCACACGACGCCCCAGTCGGCGCGGAGGCGCGTCATGAGCCCCATGACGTCGGACGCGTAGTCGATGAGCCCCGCCGCCGCGCCGTCGCCGGCGACGGCGCGCTCGAGGTCGGCCATCTCGTAGCACAGGGCGTAGGCTTCAACGCCGGCATGCACTTCTTCGCGATGGCCATCGGAGGTCCATACGATGGTCGCCGCGTCCGCGCGGGGGTACTGGTCGACCTCGATGTAGCACTTGTCGAAGCTCAACACCGCGCGTTTGGGCTGCTTGGAGTGGATGGTGAGGCTGATCACGCCCAGCTGGCCCTCGGCGTTGCGGCACACGACGCCGCCCGCCACGTCCACGCCCGTCTCGCAGGTGTTGCCGAGCGAGACGACCTCGGTGGGGTTGGAAT
>DJRK01000018.1:4762-5381 GCA_002440065.1 Atopobium sp. UBA6362
TCGTAGGGCTTGTAGCTGCCGAAGTTGACCTGCGCGAGGTTCATGCGGCCGAACTCCCCTGCCCGGGCGCGGGAAAGAAGCTCCTGGTAGAGCGGCATGTGCAGGATCGTGGTGGCGTCCATGAGGACCACGTTGTGCTCGCGGGCGAGCGCACGGGCCTCGTCGAGCTCGGCGGAGTTCAGGGTGATGGACTTCTCGCACAGGACGTGCTTGCCTGCGGCGAGGGCCGCGCGGAGGTAGCGAATGTGGGTGTTGTGCGGCGTCGTGACGTAGACGGCGTCGACCTCGGGGTCCGCGCAGAGCTCCTCGAACGTGTCGTAGACGCGCTCGACGCCATGGGCGGCCGCGAAGGCGTCGGCCTTGGAGCGCGTGCGGTTCTGGACGCCGTAGATCGTGCGGCCCGCGAGCGCGAGGGACTCCGCCATCTGGTTCGCGATGACGCCGCAGCCCACGACGGCCCATTTGAGCTGGGGCGCATTGAAGACGTCAGGCGGGAAAGGCTTGTCTTTGACCGCGGCGAAGGCGGCCTTTGCGGCGGCGGCGGAATCAAGCGGGGCGGGTGCGGAACCGGTCACGGCAACTCCTTATAACGCGGGCGATTCAACGCGTTCCAGTATAG
>DJRK01000157.1 GCA_002440065.1 Atopobium sp. UBA6362
GTTGATGAAGAGCTGCCAGTACGTCCAGTTGCCGCTGGCGTCCTGCTTGGTGCCCAGGACGTTGCCGGCGTCGAAGGGCGAGGTCAGGCTGTTGAGGTACCAGCCGTAGCTGCCGGTCCCGGTATCGGCCCCGATGCCCGCCTGCGCGAAGAGCTGCTCGGAGAGGTCGGCCGCGGTCGAGCCCTCCTTGACGGCCAGCTCCGTGGGCTGGGCCCACGTCTGCCGGTTGCCGCCCGCGTCGACGCCCACGACCTCGCAGCTCACGGAGAGCTCGTCGGTCGGCGCGTCGTCGCCGTACTTGCTGTAGGCCCAGATGACGGAGTCGCCCTCTTCGAGGGTGTAGCCGCCGGCCCCGACCTCGGACGCCTTGCCGTTGATGAAGAGCTGCCAGTACCTGCCCGTCTGCGCGTCGTAGCCGAGCGTCCGGCCCGCGTCGAAGGGCGAGGTGATCGCGTTGAGGTACCAGCCCCACGAGCCCATGCCGTAGTCGGCCGTGATCCCCGCGCTCCGGAAGAGCTGCTCGGAGAGGTCGGCCGCGGTCGAGCCGTTCTTGAGCGTGACGCTCTGCGCCGCCGCCCAGGTCTGCTGGTTGCCGTCGTCATCGACCCCGATGACGGAGCACGTGGCGCTGACCTCGGGGTTGGCGACGCCGCGCGTGCCCTTGACGGTCACCGTGGCCGAGACGTCCTGGTCCACGAGCTGGGCGTACTTCTCGTTGTCCGGATAGCGCTCGGCGTAGCGGGCGTACTTCTCGCTGGAGAGGCGCGAGGAGATCGTGACCTTGGTGTTGTACTCGGGCTGCGAGACGACCAGGTTCTCGTGCTGGACGACGGCCTCGTTGCTCGACTTGAAGAGGCGCCAGCCCTGCGTGCCCATGTCGTCGTAGCCGGGCAGCTCGACGGGCACGATGCCGGGCGCAGCGGCGTCGGTCGTGTCGCGGTCGTAGCTCCAGGCGAGCTTGCCGTCGGCGTCGAGGTAAGCCTTCTGGAAGGCGTGCATGTTGCCCGTGACCGCGCCCGCGTCCTGACCGTTGAGAAGGGCGTCGAGGTAGCCGGCCTTGGCCTGCTCCATGAGGAAGAGCTCGGCGTCGAGGTCGGCGGCGTCCAGCGGCGCGATCGCGTAGTCGAGCGTCTTGCTCGCCGTGACCTCGGGGTTGGACTTGTCGGTCACGGTCAGGGCGATGCGCGTCGAGGCGGGCGCGTCGCCGGGCTCGGGGCGGTAGACCGTGCCCTTGTAGCCGTTGAAGGCCACGCCATCCGTGCTGGCGGAGTACTCGACCTTGTAGTACTTGCCGTCCACGCCGAGCGTGCGGGTGGTCGGCATCTGGAGGTCGTCGGTCAGGCCGCCCTTATCGGCAACGGCGTCGGAGCCGAAGTACTTGACGTTCTCGTAGGTGAAGTTCGCGTCGACGGCCTTCTGGAGCTTGGCCGTGTCGGCCGCGACCTTCTGCGGGTCGCCCTTGACGGTAACGCGGTGGTCGGCGGTGCCGGTGACGCCCGCGTACTTGATGGAGGCCGTCAGGGCCACGTCGCGGTCGCTCGAGCTGCGCGTGACCTTGCCGGTGTAGTCGCCGTAGCCGTAGCCGTCGGGGCTGACCACGCCGGGGTCGGAGCTCGCCCACTTGACGTCGAGCTTCTTCGCGGAGCCGGCCTTCCAGGGCAGCGTGAGGTTGCCCGTCACGGAGTCGGCGGAGTCGCCGGCCGCGTAGCCGATCTCGACCTGCTCGGCCGCGGCGTCCAGGAGGTCCTGGAGCTTGGCCTCGTCCCAGCCGATCTGCGCGGTCTTCTGGGGGCTATAGGAGACGGTCTCGCCGTTGCGCGAGAGCTCGAAGGACACGTTCGCGGTGCGCAGAGCGTCGATGTTCCACCCGGAGTACTTGTTCGGATCCATGAAGAAGAACTCGACGTCGCCGTTCGTCTCGTCGTTCGCGCACGAGACGCCCACCGTGGCGTTCTGGTCGGTTGAGCTAAATGAAGCACTGGTCAGGCGCACGTCGATGTCGTCGAAGCCCAGCTTGGCGAGCTCGGCCTCGAGGACGTCGTCCAGGTTGCCGCCGTCCTCGCTGTACGCGACGGTCAGGTGCGGGCTCGCGTCGTTGAGCTTCTGGACCGCGGCGGCGAGGGAGCCGGCCTCGATCACGGGGTTGGCCGAGACGAGGCCCTTCGCGGAGTCGCCGCTCGCGGCGACGACCTTGAGGTACTTGCCGGCCGCGGCGTCGGGGACCTGGATGCTCGGGCCCGCGACGTCGAGCTTCTCCCACGCGTCGTCCGCGGCGTCGGCGGAGTCGGCCGCGTACCAGGAGAGTTCGACCTCGCTCGTGACGTCGATGCCGTAGGAAGAGGACCCGTCCGCGCGCACGGCCTGCGCCATCGCAGAGACGGTGTCGCCGGCCACCAGGTGCACAGAGTCGCCGTTCATCTGCGGCGCGACGGTCACGCGAAGAAGGTCGTAGGTACCCTCCGCGTTCACCTTGCCGGCGGATTGCCACTCAAGGGTGTTGTCGAGCGCGGACGCCGCGAACTTGAGCTTCTTGCCCACGAGCGCGTCGGTGAGCGTGAGGGCGCCGGTCTTGGCGTCGACGCCGTCCGCGACCGGGGTCCACGTGGAGCCGTCCTCGCTCGCGTACCAGGCGACGGTTAACGCCGCGTCGCCGGGGAGGTCCTTCTCGTCCCAGGAAGAAGACCCGGCGATCTTTATGCTCGGGGTGAGCACGGCGCCCACGTTGAGCGTGGTCGCGGAGCCCTCCTTGACCGAGACGGACTTGAGCGTGTACTGGCCGGCGCGCGCCACGGGGCCCACGGGGTCGACGGAGGTCGTGCCGTAGTAGTCCTTCTTCTGCGTGCTCTTGACCGCGTTCTCGGAGGTCGCGATCACGCGGATGTACTTGCCCGCCATGTCGGCCGTGGGCACGTAGGTCGCGGAGTCGGCGGCGCCGGGGATGTTCTGGAACGCGGAGTCGTACGTGGACTTGCTGTCCGCGTACTGCCACTGGTAGTGGACGGCGTCTGCCGAGGAGACCTCGGTGTAGGCGTTGCCCTTGGTGGCCTTGGCGGTGAGCACGTCGCCCACGTGGACGCCGCCGTTGGACATCTGGCCGGAGACGGTCACGCCGTAGAGCTCGACGGAGCCGGCCTCGACGACGGCGACGGCGTTGGTCTTCTCGTCGCCGAAGCCGCCGTTCGCGCGGGCCTGGACGTACTTGCCGGCGTACTTCTTGGCCGAGGGGGTGAAGACGTTGCCGGTCGCGCCCTCGATGGGCGTGTCGCACGAGCCCGCAGAGTCACCGTAGTACCAGGACCAGGCGACGTGCTCGTCATGCGTCACGTCGCCCGTCGCGGCGGTGGCCGTGGCGGTCAGGGGCTTGCCGGCCTCGGCCTTGCCCGAGGCGTCGAGCGCGGCCTTGGTGATGTTGATCGAGCCGGCCGCAGCGACGAGGTAGCCGGTCCTGTTCTCGCCCTCGCTCGAGCCGATCTTGGAGCTCACGCGGCACTTGAGGTACTTGCCCTCGAGGTCGGAGGTGAGCTCGAGGGTCTCGGACGTGGCGCCGTCGAGCTCCGTGTACGCGCCGTTCTTCTCGGTGGAGACGAGCCACTGGTAGTCGAGCTTGGACGCGTCGACGAAGACGCCCGAGGCGGCGCCCTTCTCGCGGGCTCGGGCTCGGGCGGTGTCGCCCACGGTGAAGACGGAGTTGCCGTCCTTGGCGTTCACGACCGAGACGGCGCTGATGTCCACCGCGCCGGCCTGCTTGAAGGGGCCGAGGCCGTAGCCGTCGGAGTAATTGCCATAGGTGACGTCGTTCGCGCCGGCGTTCGCGGACACCGTGACGTAGCAGCCCTCGAGGTCATCGCCAACGGTGAGGGTGGGGCCGGACTCGCCCTCGATGGTCTCCCAGGTGGTGTAGGAGGTGGGGGCGGAGGAGCCGCGGTACTTCTTCCAGGTATAGGTGACCTGGGAGTCGTCAACGTAAGTGGGGTTGTAGCTCGAGCCGGAGTAGGCCTTGGCGGTGAGCGTCGCGCCGATCTCGGTGGAGCTGGCGGAGAGCTCTACGCCGGCGAGCTTGACGGCTCCCTCGGCGAGGACGGGGTCGGACGTCTGGGCGGCCACGGAGTTGACGCCGGCCGTCGCCTCGACCTTGATGTACTTGTCCTTGTAGGCGTCGGTCAGGGTGAGCGTGCTGCCCGTCGCGCCCTCGATGGCGGTGAACTTGCTGGAGGCGCTATCGGCGCAGCTCCACTGGTAGGTGACGTTGACGTCGTCCGTAACTGGCGTGGAGTAGCTGGTGTAGGCCGTCGCCGTCAACGTGTCGCCCACGGAAGGCGAGGAGTTGCTCAGCTTGACGGAGTAGAGCTGAGCCTGGCCGGCAGCGAGCACGGGACCGGGGATGTAGTTGACGTTGACGCCCTCGCCGTAGCTCTTTGCGGGGCCGTAATAGTCCGCGCCGTCGGCCGTGACTTTGCAGATGAAGTACTTGCCTGCCATCGCGTCGGTGACGGTGAGGGACTGCTCGTGGCCGACGACCTCGGTGTAGTCGGCGGCGTCGCTGGACTTGCCGGGACCGGCCAGCCAGGTATACGTCCAGTCGCCGGGGTCGGCGACGGAGCTGTAGTTGTCGTAGACGTTGGCCCAAAGGGTGTCGCCCGCTTTGAGCTCGCCGGACTTGGTGGACCAGGTGGAGTTCTTGTCCTTGGAGTCCTGGATGTAGACCTTGGCGGAACTGGAGAGGCTTTGCGCCGCGGGCACGGATTCTGCGTCCTTGTCCTTGTCCTTGGCGGACTCGGAGTCGGCCTTTTGCTGATCTTGCTGGGCGCCCGCGGCGTCGGCGGTTTGCTGGGGCGTTGCGGTATCAGCGGCTGCGGTGGAGCCGGCGCCGGAGGTGGCGTCGGAAGCGTTTGCCGACGTGCCGATGGATGCACCGCCATCGGTCGCGGCACCGGTGGACGCGCTGCCGCCTATAGCCTCGGCGGAATCGCTCGAAGGCGAATCGCCGCTGGTAGAAGCATCGCCGTCCGATGCGGCCGCCGATGCCTCGACTTTCTCGGCAACGGCCTCCGATTGCGGGGCGACGCCGACATCGGTAAGCGCCTCGGCAATCGCACCCGTGGGCACGAGCGAGAGCGTCATCGAGCCCGCGAGGATAAGCGCGAGCGCGCGGTCACGCCACGGTCTTCTTTGTGGGGTCATGTACCCTGGCCTCCTCCCCTGTTTGGGGTCCGAGAGGGCAGGGCGGATCGGCGGCCTGCGCAGCCGCCAAAATACACACATGCCGCGCCGCCCCAAAGCGACGGTCGCCGCACACGTGATCCTTTGAACACAGTTTTTCAACTGATCCGGAGTCGAACCGGAATCCTTTTTTCTCTACTAGGCGTAGCAGCTGTTCGAACCGTGCCCTCGATTTATTCAGATAGGCTACAGTTTAGCAGCTCGAATGGGCGCAAACGGGCGGCGGGCCCTCACCCGTCCGCCCCTTTGAGCACAAATTGGCACATCTCTGTGACTCGGAAGCGATCCATCGAGTAGACAGCCGTTTTTCGGGAAAGTCGCAAGCTTTCTACCTGGGCTTTTGCAAAACACGATTCGCAGGCTACTCGCCCAGTCCGCTGCGAGTCACAGAGATGTTCGACTTTTGTCTCCGCACAGTCCCAGAAGCCTCGAAAATCCCCCCGCGAAACCCTTGGATTACCCTATGCCGGCGGGTTTTCCTGGTTCCGGCGGTCGGCCCACGTGACCTGATGGTTCTGGTAGTAGTCGGGCGCGTCGTTGCCGGCGGCGCTGATGGGGTCGTTGCCCGTGAGCGTGTCCGCGATGTCCTGCACGAACTTGGCAAAGAGGCTCGAGTCGTCGTCCTCGGTCGCGTCGAAGTCCATGCCGAACTCCACCGCGCCGCCGATGATGTCGTCAACGCACTCGGGGTCGTCGCCGTCGAGCCAGATGACGACCGTGTACTTGTGCACGTAACCAACCTTGAAGTCGTCCTCGGTAAACGAGGTCACGACCTTGTCGGACTCGAAGTTCTCGCAGCCCGGCTCGGGATTGCCGTCCGCAGCGGGCGCGGCGTAGGTCGTCTCGACGCCGTCGCGCCACACACGGACACGCGCGGCCTTCTCGGCGCCCTTCGACGCCGAGATGAGCTTGAGCCTCGCCGTGAAGTCGAGGTCGGATTTGCCGGCGTTGCGCATGTAGAACGTGTAGGCCACGTAGTCCTTGCCGTTGTGGCTGCCGTCGATTTCGGCCACGTCGTCGGGGATGTCCTCGGCGGCGATGTTCGTGCCGTCGGCCACGGCATCGGCGGTGAGCCTGGCCGTCGCGCCCTCGAAGTCGGGGTTGTCGGCGATGGCGACGCCGCGGCGGAAGAGCTCAAGGCGGTTGAGGTTGATCGTGAAGTTGCCCATGTTCTCCTGCATGAACGAGAGGGCAAAGAGCAGGCCGAGCAGCACGGCAATGGCCAGGAGCGCCTTCTGCAAGGTATCCATGCGCAGGAGCGCGCGGCCCAGGCGGTGCATGCGGCGGCGCGGCAGGTACATGCTAACGACGGCCTCATCGTCGAGGTTCTCGACGCCGTCCTCCACCATCGCTTCCTCGAGGTCCTCGATGCGCACGACGCGGCCGAGCTTGCGCTTCTTCCGGTGCTTCTTGCCCAGGCTGCGGCGCTTGGTCTCGGCGGCTTCGTCGGGAGCCTCATCGGCGCGCGCGGCCTCCAGGTCCTCGGGCCCGATGACGGGCAGCGGCTCGGTTCGATCGTTTATGTTCTTCCCGTTCTGTGGCATGGGTCACCGCGCAGGCTAGAGCTTGTACTTCGTGCGAACGTAGGAGATGTACTCCTTGAACGCCTCGCGCTCGAGGTCGTTGGCATAGCGGAACTGCAGGCCGCATACGTTGCGGTAGAGGCTGCCCT
>DJRK01000080.1 GCA_002440065.1 Atopobium sp. UBA6362
TCCATGAAGGCCGCCGCCGAGACCCTCGGCACCGAGGTCGAGGTCAAGCCTCTCCCCGAGTCCGAGAAGCCGGCCGAGGCCGAGGAGACCACCGAGGAGTAGATCGTTCCCCGCGGCTCCCATCCGAGCTAAGCAAAGAAGACCGTTCCCGCGAGCCGGGGGCGGTCTTCTTCGTATACCCCTGTTCTGTGGCGCAAACCTAAGACGGGAACAGCCCTCCGGGATGCAAAGCTACGAATCGTTCAATATAACGATCAAAGCAGCCATATATGCACAACCGCTAGCCCGGCTATAGCTCAATCAGATAACAAAGCATCGACGACAGATGCCTATTCAAGCCGCGAACACTTTTCTAGGATAAAAAGTGTTTCGCACAGATGTCTCAGCGGCAGGTAGACGGGTTGGTTTGTTAAGCCGTGTTACAAGGCGCGACAAACACCAAGGTTCATCTAATAATGTTGGGGCACCCTTTAAGCCCGGTTCAAAACCCGTGCGCTGCGCGAGCCACAAGGCCGCGCAGGGATCTACCAGAAAGGTTCGTTCATGATTTCTCGTCGCAACTTCCTCAAGGGCTCGGCCGCCACGGCTGCCGTCGCCACCTTGGCCGCCTGTGGCGGTTCCTCCGACGCTGGCTCCACCGATTCCGGCTCCAAGAAGAAGATCCTGCGCTTCGGCCAGTCCAACGCCAAGCTCGGCCTGGACATGCAGAAGTCCACGAACTCCGGCTCCTCCTCCATCTCCGAGGCCATCTTCGAGGCCCCGCTGCGCTGGACCGAGGACAACGAGCTCGTCCCCTGCCTCCTCAAGGAGATCCCGACCTTCGAGGCCGACGGCGTGACGCTGCACTGCGAGCTCAAGGAGGGCATCAAGTGCCACGACGGCTCCACCCTCACCGCCAATGACGTGAAGTACACCTTCGAGCGCATGTTCAAGCCCGAGACGGCCGGCAAGTCGACCTATATGTACGACAAGATCAAGGGCGCCAAGGAGATGCTCGCCGGCACCGCCACCGAGCTCGAGGGCCTCACCGTGGAGGACGACACCCACTTCACCTTCGTCCTGACCGACCCCATGATCACCTTCGTGAACAACCTGGGCATCTCCTACGCCCAGATCTTCCCCAAGGACGCATGCGAGAAGGCAGGCGACAAGTGGGGCTGGGGCACCGACTGCGTGGGCACCGGCAAGTACAAGGTCGTCGAGAACGACGACACCACCGAGGTCAAGCTCGAGAAGTTCGCCGACTACCACGACGGCGAGCCCGCCCTCGATGAGCTCGACATCATCTACTACGACGACAACAACACCAAGCTCATGGCCTGGAAGAACGGCGACATCGACTGGTGCGACCTCTCGCCCGAGCTCCTTTCCCAGTACCAGAACGACCCGGACATGAAGGACGCCATCACCCTCTACGACACCCTGGGCGTCCACTTCGTGAACCTGAACCTCCAGAGCGACAACCTCAAGGACGCCAAGGTCCGCGAGGCCCTCTCGCTCGCCATCGACCGTCAGGCCCTCATCGACAACACGCTCTCCGGCGCCGGCTCCCCCGCCGGCTGCTGGCTGGCTCCCGCGACCCCGGGCCACGACGACTCCGCGACCCTCGACTACGACCCCGAGAAGGCCAAGCAGCTCCTCTCCGAGGCCGGCGTCTCCAACCTCACCCTCGACTGCAAGATCCGCAAGGGCCAGTACGAGAAGTACATGACGGTCGTCCAGTCCTACTGGAAGGAGATCGGCGTCACGCTGAACCTCTCCGTCGAGGACAACGGCGTCTGGTCCTCCGACTGGGCCGACGGCAACCTCGAGACCACGGCCCTCGGCTGGTTCCCGCTCTACGCCGACGCCGATAACCACATGTACACCTACTTCTACAGCGAGAACGCCGCCAAGAAGTCCAGCTTCTACAACAACGCCGAGGTCGACAAGCTCATGAGCGACGCCCGCGTGTCGCAGGACAAGGACGAGCGCGCCTCCCTGTACAAGCAGGCCGACCACATCATCGTCCACGAGGACTGGGCGACCATCCCGCTGTTCTGGCCCAAGAACGCCTTCGTCGCGAAGTCCTACGTCAAGAACGCGAAGGTCGGCAACCTGATCTACCACTTCTTCGATCTGGACATCGACACCTCCGACGCGAACTACACCACCGCCTAAGAGGCAGCTGAGCAGAGCTGATACGGACGTCCCGGCGCGGGTTTGGAGCGCCGGGACGCTCCCGTGTTTGAGGGGCGAAGCTGAAAGAGGGGTTGAATCGGCGCGCCCACGTAAGAAAGGAAACGAGAGGATGAGGGACTATCTCATCAAGAGGGTCTTGTTGGCCATCGGCGTAATCTTCGCCATCAGCGCCATCACCTTCTTCGTGCTCAACATCGTGCCGGGCGACCCCGTGCGCGTCATGGTGGGCGACATGGCCGACGAGGCCACGATCCAGCGTATCCGCGAGCAGATGGGCCTGAACAAGCCCGTGGTCGAGCAGTACGCGAGCTGGCTCGGCAACATGCTCCACGGCGACTTCGGCACGTCCTACGCGCAGCGCAAGTCCGTTGCGCTCCTCATGGGCCAGGCCTTCAGCGTGACGGCCAAGCTCGCCGGCTTCGCCTACATCTTCGCCCTTATCCTGGGCCTCACCGTGGGCGTCGTCGCCGCCGTGAACCACGGCCGCGCCGCCGACCGCATCCTGATGTCGCTCTCCATCTTCGGCATCTCGGCCCCCGCGTTCTGGATGGCCGTCATCCTGCAGATCGTCTTTGCCCTGGGGCTCAAGTGGTTCCCGCTCTCGGGCATCAAGACCTGGCAGGCGTTCGTGCTGCCTACCTGCGCCCTCGGTATCCGCTACGCGGCCTCGATTGCCCGCGTGACGCGCACCTCCATGCTCGAGGTCCTCTCGCAGGACTTCATGCGCACGGCCGAGGCCAAGGGTGTGAAGAAGTGGGTCATCATCCTCAAGCACGGCCTGCGCAACGCCCTCATCCCCATCATTACCATCGCGGGCACGCAGCTCGGCGACATCTTCACGGGCTCCATCCTGATCGAGTCCATCTTTGGCATGCCGGGCATGGGCAAGCTGCTCCTTGACGCCATCAACGCCCGCGACCTGCCGCTCATTCAGGGCGGCGTCATGTACATCGCACTCATCTGCGTCGTGGTCTACCTCGTCGTCGATATCCTCTACGGCGTCGCCGACCCGCGCATCCGACTCGGAGAGGAGGCCGCGGAGTAATGGGACTTCTTTCCAGCGACAAGAACGACTCCCGCGTCCAGAAGGCCGAGCGCGTGGCCGCCGACGCTTCCGCCGCCATCGCGGAGGACAAGGCCAAGGGCGGCAAGAAGCGCGCCCAGAGCTACTGGGCCGTGTCTTGGAACATCTTCAAGAAGAACAAGCTCGGCATGTTCTGCCTCGTCGTCGTGGCCATCCTGTGCTTCGTCGCCGTCTTCGCGCCGCTGCTGGCGCCCTATGACCCCGACGCGCAGGAGATCACGAACATGCTCCAGGCCCCCGGCGGCGCCCACCTCTTCGGCACCGACGAGTACGGCCGCGACATCCTCTCGCGCATCATCTACGGCTGCCGCATCAGTCTTTCCGTCGGCGTGGTCTCGCAGCTCATCGCCCTTCTCATCGGCTTCACCATGGGCGTGCTCGCGGGCTACTTCGGCGGCAAGGTCGACGCCGTGATCTCCTTCGTGATCCAGGTCTTCTCGAGCTTCCCGTTCTTGCTCTTCGCCATCGTCGTGATGTTCGCCATGGGCCCCGGCCTCGTGAACCTCTACGTGGCGCTGGGGCTTCTGGGCTGGACCTCGACCGCGCGCCTCGTCCGCGGCGACGTCATGCGCCTCAAGGGCTCCGAGTACATCCAGAGCTGCATCCTCTCCGGCGGCAAGCCCGTGCGCATCATCATGAAGCACCTGCTGCCCAACTGCGTCTCCACCCTCATCGTCGTCTCCACGCTCGGCATCCCGAACGCGATCCTCTCCGAGGCGTCGCTCTCGTTCCTGGGCCTGGGCGTCCAGCCGCCCATGAGCTCGTGGGGCCAGATGATCTCGGCCGCGCAGCCCTATATCCAGACCAGCACGTTCTACAGCGTCATCCCCGGCATCGCCATCATCATCACCGTTATGGCCTTCAACCTGCTGGGCGACGCGCTGCGCGACGCGCTCGACCCCAAGATGCGTTCCTAGGGGAGGGGAGAGATAATGTCTGAAACCAACGTTTCCCTGAACGCCGAGAAGCGCGCCGAGGTCGCCGACGAGATCGAGGCCAAGGTCGCGAAGGCCCGGCAAGCCGACGTCCTTCTCGACGTGGACGACCTGTGCGTCACCCTCTTCACCGAGGACGGCGAGCTGCCCGCCATCCGCCACCTGAGCTTCGTCATGCGCAAGGGCGAGACCCTTGCCGTCGTGGGCGAGTCCGGCTGCGGCAAGTCCATGACCGCGCTCTCCATCATGGGCCTTCTGCCCCAGCCCCCCGCGAAGATCGTGGGCGGCTCCATCAACCTCGAGGGCACCGACCTCGCCAAGCTCTCCCGCGACGAGATGCGCGCCTACCGCGGGTCGAAGATCGGCATGATCTTCCAGGAGCCCATGACCTCGCTCAACCCGGTCATGCGCGCCGGCGAGCAGATCCGCGAGGGCATCCTCGTCCACAACCCCAAGATGAGCAAGAAGGACGCCGACGCCCGCGCCCTCGAGATGATCAAGCTCGTGGGCATCCCGGCCCCCGAGAAGGTCTTCAAGAGCTACCCGCACGAGCTCTCCGGCGGCATGCGCCAGCGCGTCATGATCGCCATGGCGCTCGCGTGCCAGCCGAACCTGCTCATCTGCGACGAGCCCACCACGGCCCTCGACGTGACGATCCAGGCGCAGATCCTGCAGCTCATCGACCGTATGCGCTCCGAGCTCGGCACGGCCGTCATGCTCATCACGCACGACATGGGCGTCGTGTCCGAGATGGCCGACTGGGTCGCCGTCATGTACGCCGGCCACCTCGTGGAGTACACCACCGCGGGCGAGCTCTTCACGAACCCCAAGCACCCGTACTCCATCGGCCTCATCAACTCCATCCCGTCCATGGACGACGCCGTCGAGAAGCTCTACGCGATCCCCGGCAACGTGCCCATGCTCAACGAGCTGCCCACCGGCTGCCCGTTCCACCCGCGCTGCCCCTACGCCAAGGACGTGTGCCGCGCCGAGTGCCCGCACGTGGCCCCTCTCAACGGGGACGAGAACCACACCGTGGCCTGCTGGATGTTCGATTCCAAGAAATGGGGGGAGTAGCTTTGGGCAAGAACGCCGACATGAACGACGTGGTCCTCAAGGTCGAGGGCCTCACGAAGCACTACCCGATCAAGAAGGGCATGTTCTCCAAGTCCGAGCAGTGCGTGCACGCGCTCGAGGACGCCTCCTTCGAGGTGCACCGCGGCGAGACGTTCGCCATCGTGGGCGAGTCCGGCTGCGGCAAGTCGACCACGGGCAAGTGCATCCTGCGCCTGACCGAGCCGACCTCTGGCGAAGTCATCCTCGACGGCGAGGACTTCACGAAGCTCAAGGGCGAGGCGCTCACGAAGGCCCGCCAAAAGATGAAGCTCATCTTCCAGGACCCGTACTCATCGCTGAACCCCCGCATGACCGTGGCCGACATCATCGCCGAGCCCATCGACATCGCGGGCACGTACAAGACGCGCGAGGAGCGCGACGCCCGCGTCGAGGAGATCATGCAGGCCGTGGGCCTGGACCTCGCGTTCAAGTACCGCTACCCGCACGAGTTCTCCGGCGGCCAGCGCCAGCGCATCGGCATCGCGCGCGCCATCGTGCTCGAGCCCGAGATCGTCGTGTGCGACGAGCCCGTCTCGGCCCTGGACGTGTCCGTGCAGGCCAAGGTCATCAACCTGCTCGAGGAGCTGCAGGACAAGCTCGGGCTGTCCTACATCTTCATCAGCCACGACCTCTCGGTCGTGAAGCACATCTCCGACACGGTCATGGTCATGTACCTGGGCCACACGATGGAGCTCGCGAGCAAGGAGGAGCTCTTCGACGACCCGCTGCACCCCTACACCAAGGCGCTTCTCGACGTCATCCCGCGCATCCGCCACGAGCGCATCCAGGACAAGAAGATCCTGCAGGGCGACGTCCCCTCGCCCACGAACCCGCCCGCGGGGTGCGTCTTCCACACGCGCTGCCCCCACTGCATGAAGGTCTGCTGCGAGAAGGCCCCCGAGTTCCGCGAGGTCAAGCCCGGCCACAAGTGCGCCTGCCATCTCTTTGACGAGGCCCTGACCGACGAGGAGAAGACCCCCGTCCAGATCTAACCCTGATCACTTTTGGGGACAGGT
>DJRK01000098.1 GCA_002440065.1 Atopobium sp. UBA6362
CACCACAAAAAAGCGCGCCATCACCTGCTCAACTGGGGAAACGCGTCTCTTGGCCCCTGCAAGGAGCCGCATTTCCAGCCCGATACTTCGCCGAGCTCCAAATTTCCACGCAAAAGCGGAAATTTGTTGTCCCACAGAGGGCCAAGAAGACCAAACAAGCCCCTCATCGCCCCATTAACTTGCGAAAACAATGGGGACAGGTTCGAAATTTACTCAAATGAGTAAAAAGCGAACCTGTCCCCAAAAGTGTTCAGTTAGGGGCTACAGCCTACACCCAGAAGAGCATGGAGTTGTAGCTCGGGACCGGCCAGTAGTCGTCGGCGACGATGGTCTCCATCTCGTCCACGGCGGCGCGCAGGGCGTCCATGGCCGGGATGACGGAGTCGCGGTAGGCATCGCACTCGGCCTGCGGGTCGTCGATCTCACGGGCATCGAGGTTCTTGGCCTCGAGGTCGGCGGTGGCGGAGTAGATGGCGTCCAAGCCGCCGGTCAGGGTCGCGACGAGCTCCTTCTCGGCCTTGGCGTCGATGCCGAGCTCGGCCTTGGTGGCGACGCTCGCGGCGAGGCTGGAGCTGTACTCGGAGATGGCGGGGACATAGAGGCGCTTAGCCATGTCGACCATGGTGTTGGCCTCGATGTTCAGCAGCTTCGCGTACTGCTCGGCCTTGGAGACGTAGCGGGCGCGGACCTCGGACTCGGAGAGCACGCCGTACTTCTCGAAGAACGCGACGTTCTCGGGCTTGACCATCTGCGGCAGGGCGTCGGGCGTGGTCTTGAAGTTGGGCAGGCCGCGGCGCTCGGCCTCTTCCTCCCACTCGTCGGAGTAGCCGTTGCCCTCGAAGATGACGCGGTGGTGCTCCTTGAGGGTCTTCTTGACCCAGTCGAGGGCGGCGGCGGTGAACTCGTCGCCGGACTTGCCCTCCATGAGGCTCGCGAACTCGTCGCACTCCTCGGCGACGGCGGTGTTCAGCACAACGTTGGGGTCGGAGAGGTTCTGCTGCGAGCCGCACATACGGAACTCGAACTTGTTGCCCGTGAAGGCGAACGGAGAAGTGCGGTTGCGGTCGGTGTTGTCCTGCAGCACGTCGGGCAGCATGGGAACGCCCAGGTCCATGCGGTGACGGCCGTGGGCCTCGACCTCCTCGTCGTTGATGAGGCCCTCGACGACGGCGTCGAGCTCGTCGCCCAGGAAGACGGAGACGATCGCCGGGGGCGCCTCGTTCGCACCCAGACGGTGGTCGTTGCCGGCGGAGGAGACGCTCACGCGCATGAGGTCGGCGTGCTTGTCGACCGCGGCGACGAGGCCCGCGAGGAAGACGAGGAACTGGAGGTTCTCGGAGGGGTTGGCGCCAGGCTCGAGGAGGTTCTTGCCGTCGGCGCTGACGGACCAGTTGTTGTGCTTGCCGGAGCCGTTGACGTAGTCGAAGGGCTTCTCGTGCTGCAGGCAGGCGAGGCCGTGGTGGGTCGCGAGGAGCTTGAGCTTCTCCATGGTGAGGAGGTTGTCGTCGATGGCGAGAGAGCCCTGCTCGAAGATGGGGGCGAGCTCATGCTGGGAAGGAGCGACCTCATTGTGCTTGGTCTTGGCGGGGACGCCGAGCTTCCAGAGCTCGTCGTCGACCTCCTTCATGAAGGCGTTCACGGTCGGGCGGATGGCGCCGAAGTAGTGCTCCTCGAGCTCCTGGCCCTTGGCCGGCGCGGCGCCGAAGAGCGTGCGGCCGGTGAGGATGAGGTCGGGGCGCTTCTGGTAGTCCTCCTCCTTGATGAGGAAGTACTCCTGCTCGGGGCCGACGGTCGTGATGACGCTCTTCGCGTCCTTGCCGAAGAGCTTGAGGACGCGCTTGGCCTGGTTGGCGAGGGCGACCTGAGAGCGGAGCAGCGGGGTCTTCTTGTCGAGGGCCTCACCGGTGTAGGAGATGAAGGCGGTCGGGATGCAAAGGACCTCGTCCTTGATGAACGCGGGGCTCGTGGGGTCCCAAGCGGTGTAGCCGCGGGCCTCGAAGGTGGCGCGCAGGCCGCCGGAGGGGAAGCTCGACGCGTCGGGCTCGCCCTGGACGAGCTCCTTGCCCGAGAAGGACATCAGCACGGAGCCGTCGTCCTTGGGGGTGATGAAGGAGTCGTGCTTCTCGGACGTGATGCCCGTGAGCGGCTGGAACCAGTGAGCGTAGTGCGTCGCGCCCTTCTCGAGGGCCCATTCCTTCATCGCGTGGGCGACCTCGTTCGCGATGTCCAGGTCGAGGGTCTTGCCCTCCTTGATGACCCGGGTGAGCTCCTTGTACGTAGGCTTGGGGAGCCTCTCCTGCATGACCGCGTCGGTGAACAGCAGGCTGCCGTACTCCTCGGTGACCTTATCCTTGCCCATGTGCGCCTCTTTCCGTTTGGTCTTGGCGTGCTGGCTTGACGTTGAAATACTCTAGTTGCCCATTGTTACACGGCAATTAAGGCGGCATGTCCCAATTGGACGAGTTCGGGTGCGTTTGTGTGTCGGCTTCGCTGCGGGCGCGTGACGAGAAGGGCGTGCGGGGCGAGCGGTGCCGGGGGCGTGGCACCGACGCGCGGGGTTGTCGGTACCGGAGGGGGCCGCGATGTGCCGATATCATTGGATGTCGGTACCTGATGGGGCTCACCGGCACCGCTTCGGCACCGATTCGCTGGGATATCGGTACGTGTCCGAGCAGTCATCAAGCAAGAAGGCCGCCGGAGACTCCGACGGCCTTGCAGAGAAGAGCCTCTTTATGGATTGCGGACCAGGCGCTACTTGCTCCCGTAGGCCATGAGCTCGTCGATCGTGACGAACTTGTAGCCCTGCGCAACGAGCTGCGGCAGGGCGGTCTTCAAGGCCTCGACGGTCTGGGAGCGGTCGCCGCCGCCGTCGTGCATGAGCACCACGTAGCCGGGCTTCGCCGAGAGGATCGCCTGCGCGATCGAGTCGGCGCCCGGGCGGCGCCAGTCCTCGGTGTCCACATCCCAGCCGATCTCGGCCGTGACGATGCCCCTGAGGTTGTCCACGAGCGAGCCATAGTAGTTGCCGCCGGGGGCGCGCAGGACGTGGTTGATGCTCGTGCCCAGGACGGACTCGATGGCCTCGAAACCCTTCGTGCACTCCTCCTGCTGCTCGGAGGCGCTCATGTAGGTAAGGTTCACGCCCTGGCCGGAGCCCGCCGCGTGGTCCCAGGTGTGGGACGCGACCTGGTTGCCCTCGGCGACGATGCGCTTCTCGGTGTCGGCCAGGTTCGCCACCTGGTTGCCGATCTGGAAGAACGTGGCGTGGGCGCCGTTCTCCTTGAGGACGTCGAGGATCTCCTCGGTCGTCGTGGGCCAGGGGCCGTCGTCGAAGGTAAGGGCGATGACCTTGTCGTCGCCCACGTTGGCGTTGTAGGAGCTGTAGCCGGCGTCGACGGGCTGCTTGGTGACCTCCTCGACGGTCTTGCCCGAGACGTTGCCGGTCTTCACGGTCTTCTCGCCGTCCTCGCCCTCGCTGAAGACGTGGATCGCGCCGTTGTAGTAGCTGGCGAGCTTGGAGTAATCCTGGCCGGACGTGCCGTGGGGAACGGCCTCGGTCGTGGTGGTGTAGTCCTCGTCGACGTTCGCGCCATCGGAGATCTGGACGTTCGCGCCGCTCGGGAGCTTGGAGTCGGCGTCGTCGACCTCCTGGCCGTTCACGGTCGCCGTGAAGGCGGTGCCGCCGCCCTGCTTGGCGATGGAGCCGTCCACGGCGATGAGGTCGCCGGCCTTGGGGGTGGCGTACCCCGCGTCGATGGCCTGCTGGATGGTGGTCCCGGCCTTCACGGTGCGGTCTGCGCCGTTGACCGTGACCTTATACATGGGCGGGTTCAGCAAGAAGTAGCCGCCCACGCCCGCCAGGACGATGACGACGAGAAGGACGATGGGCCAGCGCTTCCTCTTCCTGCGGGCGGGGCGGCGGTTCCCGTTCGCGGCGCCGCCGTAGGGCGCGGGCTCGTAGGCGCCCTGGTCGCCGTAGGGGGCGGGCTCGTACGGCTGCTGGGGCTGGGCGGCGCGGGCGCGAGGGGTCTGCTGACGGGGGGCGTCGGCTCCGTAGGGCTCGGCCTCGTAAGCGCGACGGTCGGGCCGTGCCTGCCGGGACGCGCTCGGCTGTGCATAAGGCGTCTGGCCGGCGCCCTGCTGCGCATAAGGCGTCGAGGGCTGCTGCGCGCGACGGTGGGCAGCCGGGGTCGGGGCCTGCTGCGGATAGGCGGCCTCGCGACGGGCCGTACGGGGCTGCGCCTCCTCTCCCGCCTGCTGCGCATACGGGTCGTAATCGCTGAAGATATCGCGCTCCTGCGGCGTGCGGCGGCGCGCGGGCTGCTGGAAGGAGCCCTGCTCGTGCCCCTTGAAATGCCGTGCCATAAGAATCATTCCTTACTCTATATTGGGCATAGTGTTCTTTAGTATAGGGCTCGAACCTCCCCGGGGGCAGGTCATTATGTGCTGCAACCGTCTCCTGGCAAGGCCTCGCCCGGCACCCGCGATACAATCGGGTGGACAGACGAGCACAAAGGAGAACCATGCCCGAGTCCATCCAGAACGAGACCGTCCCGGCCCAGCGCCGCACCATCGCCGTCATAGACGGCAACTCCCTCATGCACCGTGCGTTCCACGCCATCCGGCAGCCCATGAGCGCGCCGGACGGGCGCTCGACGAACGCCCTCTTCGGCTTCTTCAACATGTTCATAAAGATGGTGGACACGTTCCGCCCCGACGGCGTGATCTGCGCCTTCGACAAGGGCAAGCCGCGCGTGCGCATGGAGATGCTGCCCCAGTACAAGGCCCAGCGCCCGCCCATGGACCCGGCCCTGCATGAGCAGTTCCCCATGGTGAAGGAGCTTCTCGGCGCGCTCGACGTGCCCGTGTGCGAGCTGGAGGGCTGGGAAGGCGACGACATCCTGGGCACCCTGGCTGCGGCCTGCAACGCTCGCAAAGACGATTGCTTCCTGGCCACCGGAGACCGCGACAGCCTGCAGCTGGTGAG
>DJRK01000066.1:0-611 GCA_002440065.1 Atopobium sp. UBA6362
TCTTCTACGTGGGCGACATGGTCGAGACGGGCGAGACGAAGCAAATCTTCCAGAACCCGCATGACCAGCGACTCGTTGACTACTTGACCGGAAGGTTCGGCTGATGATGGATTCCACTTTAACCCCTGCGGATGGCCTCGGCGCAGCCGCCCCCGCCGACCTGGCGATCGCGGTTGGCGACTTCAACCTGTGGTACGGGGACTTCCAGGCCCTGAAGCACATCGACCTCACGATCCCGGAGTCGCGCTGCACGGCCTTCATCGGGCCCTCCGGCTGCGGCAAGTCGACCCTTCTTCGCACGTTCAACCGCATGTGCGACTTCGTCGAGACCGTCCGCACCGAGGGCACGATCGAGTTCCGCGGCCAGGACATCTTCCAGATGGACCCGAACGCGCTGCGTGTGCACGTGGGCATGGTGTTCCAGCACCCGAACCCCTTCCCCATGAGCATCCGCGAGAACGTCCTTTTCGGCGTCGCGCGCATGAAGAAGCTCTCGCGCCCCGAGGGCGACGAGATCCTCGAGCGCTGCCTCACGAGGGCGGCTCTCTGGGACGAGGTCAAGGACAAGCTCGACCAGTCCGGCCTTGGCCTCTCGGGCGGGCAGCAGCAGC
>DJRK01000066.1:643-7158 GCA_002440065.1 Atopobium sp. UBA6362
CTCGCGACGAACCCCGAGGTGCTTCTCATGGACGAGCCTACGAGCGCCCTCGACCCCATCTCGACCGCGATGGTCGAGGAGCTCATGGTCCAGCTCGCGGAGGACCACACTGTCGTCGTGGTCACGCACAACATGCAGCAGGCGACGCGCGTGGCCGACCAGACGTGCTTCTTCTACCTGGGCGAGCTCATCGAGGCGGCGCCCACGAAGGAGCTCTTCTCCAACCCGCCCGAGCAACGTACGCAAGAATATCTCTCAGGAAGGTTCAGCTGATGGTTATGCAGACCCGCACCAAGTTCACCAAGCAGCTCGACTCGATTCAGGACCTCATCGCGCGCCTCAGGGACAAGTGCGTCGAGGACGTGCGTGCCGCCGGCCTCGCGGCGTCCGGCGACCGCGGCGCCCAGGAGGGCCTTGCGAACGGCCGCAAGGCCGAGGAGACCCTGCGCCAGGCGATCGAGGGCGCCTGCCTCGACGCCATGCTGCTCCAGCAGCCGCTCATCGGCGACGACCTGCGCTTCGTTTCCGGCGCGTTCAGGATCGTCTCGGACCTCTCGCATATCGACGGCATGACCCGCGACCTCGCCTTCCTCGTGAGCGAGATCCCCGACAAGGCGAGCGGGAAGTTCACCTCCGAGTTCGTGGAGATGAGCGAGCACACCGCGATCATGACCCAGAAGGCCGTCGACTCGTTCCTCGAATCCGATGTTCGCGCCGCGCAGGAGGTCATCGAGGGCGACGAAGCGGTAAACTCGCTGTATTCGAAGACCGAGGACAAGCTCGTCGCCCTTATCCGCGACGGCAAGTCCTCCGCTAAGTACCTCCCGGAGCTGCTCATGGTCGCGAAGTACTTCGAGCGCATCGGCGACCTCTCCAAGCGCGTCTCGGCTTGGGCGGTCTTCCGCGTGACGGGTGAGCACAAGGTCGACGAGAAGCCGAGCCAGCTCGGCGGCATCGACCGCGAGGACATGAACGAGTAGGGAAGGCTCATGGGCGCACAGAACGTCGTGTACTACGTCGAGGACGACAAGAACATCAGGGAGCTCACGGTCTATGCGCTGGGCCAGGGCGGCATCGAGGCGCGGGGCTGCGCGAACGACGCCGAGTTCAGGAAGGCCTGCGCCGAGCGCACGCCCGACGCCGTGCTTCTCGACATCATGCTGCCCGACGCCGACGGGCTCGACATCCTCTCCCGCGTGAGGAAGACCCCGGGCCTTTCCGACGTTCCCGTCATGATGCTCACTGCCAAGGACACCGAGCTCGACAAGGTCCGCGCGCTCGATTCCGGGGCCGACGACTACCTGTGCAAGCCGTTCGGCATGATGGAGATGGTGAGCCGCACGAGGGCGCTTCTGCGCCGGGCGGGCCGCGAGAAGCCCGCGCATGCCTCCCAGGGGATCGCTGTGGGCGACGTCACGCTGTGGCCCGACCGCCGAGAGGCCCAGCTCGCGGGCAAGGAGCTGCAGCTCACGATGCGCGAGTTCGACCTTCTCGCCTTCCTCATGAAGACGCCCGGCGTCGTCTATTCCCGCGAGACGCTCCTGCAGCGCGTCTGGGGCTGGGACTTCGACGGCGGGTCGCGCACGGTCGACGTCCACGTCCAGCAGATCCGCGCCAAGCTCGGCGACTCGAGCGACCTCATCGAGACGGTGCGCGGCGTCGGTTATCGCGTGAAGGGCTAGGGGGCTCGCATGGGCAGCGGCGCGGCCGAGAGGCGCTCCCTCTCTCATCAGGTGTTCACATCGCTCGTCGCCGTCGTGGCGGCCGTGGCG
This sequence comes from Atopobium sp. UBA6362, assembly GCA_002440065.1. Classification (GTDB taxonomy): domain Bacteria; phylum Actinomycetota; class Coriobacteriia; order Coriobacteriales; family Atopobiaceae; genus Paratractidigestivibacter. The sequence goes on from DJRK01000066.1 coordinate 2,416, forward strand.
CTCGTCGTCACGGTCGCCTCGGCGTTTGTGTTCCAGAGCGCGTTTCTCGCCGATGAGCGGGACCAGCTTGCGGGGGAGTGCGCGACGATCGCGTCGGTCCTCGAGCGGACCGACAACGACGAGGACGTGCTCGCCGGGCTTTCCCTCGGCGAGATCAGGGCGACGCTCGTCGCGCCGGACGGCCGCGTGCTCTACGACTCGTGGGCCGATGCCTCCACGCTGCCCAACCATGCCGACAGGCCGGAGATAGCCCAAGCGCTTGCGCAGGGCACGGGCTCGTCCGACCGCTCAAGCGAGACGCAGGGCTACGTGAGCCTCTACGTCGCGAGGCGACTCGGCTCCGGCGACGTCCTGCGCATCTCCGTCGAGCGCGCGGGCGTGATGGCCTTCTTGTCCAAGGATTTCCTGCTCCTTGCCGGTGTGGCGATGGTCGCCGTGCTCGTGAGCTGGCTCGTGGCGCGCAGGCTCGCGCGCGGGATCGCCCGTCCCATCCTCGAGATCGACCCCACCGCCGAGGGCGAGGTCGCCCCCTACGTCGAGCTCGAGCCCCTCGTTTCGCGCTTGAACGAGCAGCACACCGAGCTCGTCGATCGCATGAGCGCCATCCAGGACGCGAACGACATGCGCCGCGAGTTCACCTCGAACGTGACGCACGAGCTCAAGACGCCCATCGCGAGCATCCAGGGCGCGGCCGAGCTCATCCGCGACGGGATCTGCCGTCCCGAGGACGTCCAGGGTTTTGCCGGGAGGATCTACAAAGAGGCCCAGCGGCTCTCGAGCCTCGTCTCCGACATCCTCACGTTGTCCAAGCTCGACGAGACCGAGCGCGCCGGCGAGCGCGGCTCGCTCTTTGGCCCCATGGAGAAGGTCGATCTTCTCGGCACGTGCCGCGACGCCGTCGAACGCCTGCGTCCCCGTGCCGAGAAGCACCACGTCACCGTCGCCCTTGAGGGAGTCTCGAGCGTCATCGACGGCAACGCGCGCCTGCTCGACGAGCTCGTGAGCAACCTCATCGAGAACGCGATTCGGTACAACAAGGAAGGCGGGCGCGTCTTCGTGTGGGTGTTGCCGCAGGACGGCAGGCCAGCCGTCCGCGTGAGCGACACGGGCATCGGGATCCCCAAGGACGCCCAGGACAAGGTCTTCGAGCGTTTCTACCGCGTGGACAAGGGGCGGAGCCGCGAGGCGGGCGGGACCGGGCTTGGGCTCGCCATCGTCAAGCACGCCGCCGCCTTCCACGACGCCGACCTCCAGCTCGAGAGCGAGCTCGGTCGCGGCACCTCCATCACCGTCCTCTTCTAACCACAATTTGGGGTCGGACCCTAAGTTAATTTGGGGTCCGACCCCAAATTGCTAGAGGGGCTTCTCGTAGAGGTTGGTCCAGCCGGGGAGGTCGAGGCCGGGGTAGGGAAGCCAGACGGGCTTATGCCTCGTGAACCCCTCGCGCGCATACAGGCGGTTCGCCTCGACGTTCATGGGGCTCGTGTTTATCCGCACGACGTGGGCCCCGAGCTCCCGCGCCCGCTCTTCCGCGGCGCCAAGAAGCGCGCTCGCCACGTGACGGCCCTGCGCTGCGGGGTCGATGGCGAAGAGGTGGTAGGTCGCGGCCTGCCCGCTCGGCAGCGGCTCCCAGTCCGGCCCGCCCTGGCCTCTTCCGTGTCCCGGAAGCCACCCGTCGCCCATGTCGTCGTCCCCGTCGACGGCAACGGCGCCGAGGAGCTGCGCGGATGCGCTGGGCACGCCGTCGATGAGGTCCTTCTTCTCGAACGCCCCGAGGCACTTGCCGGCCATGAGCAGCTCGCGCGCATGGCCCTCGGGCGGCCAGATGCCCTCTGACCAGCCGCTCGTTCCGGGCCTATCGGTAACGTGCTTGTACATCAGGTCGAGCTTCTCGGCCCATTCGGTGCCAAGAGGCGCGACGACGATGTCCGCTGGCGGCTCCGTCGGGTGCGGCTCGTGGCGCACGTCGTTCTTCTCAATCGTCTGCATGAGAACTTCTGCCACGACGTCGGGGCAGATCTTGGGGAGCGTGTGCTCGGCTCCGGGCGCGATGTACTCCTCGGCCCCGGGAATCGCCTCGACGATGCGGCGCGTCTCCTGCGGCAGGACGACGTCGAACTCGCCCGCCGTTACGGTGACGGGGCAGGATATGGTCCCGAGAGATTCGGCCGGGATCTGCGGTTGGTCGACCATAAGCGCGAGGAGCTCCGCGATGCGAGCGGCTTCGGCGGGCGATGGTGCGGGGTTGCCCTCCTCGTCATAGGCGCCGTCGTAGCCCTCGCGCGCCCAAGCCGCGTTCGCCTGCGCCGCCTCGGCCATCCAGCGCGTGTCCTCCTCCGGGAGCCCCTCGGGCGTGAGGTTAGCCCCGAGCGTCGTCAGGCTGAGCACGTGCGCTCCCCAGTCCCGTGCCAAGAGGAGCCCCAGGATTCCTCCATCCGAGAAACCGAGCACGTGGCAGTCCCAGACGCCCAGGCGCGCCATGACCTCCTTCGCGTCGTCGGCCATGAGCTCGTAGCTGAGCGGCGCCGCGCCGCGCGTCGATTCACCCTGTGAGCGTGAATCGACGGCCACGACGCTTCGACCAGACTCGACCACGGCGTCGACGATGGGGCCAAAGATGCCGTGCTCCTCGCCGTTCCCGTGGAGCATGAGCACGGGCGGCGTCGCCATGTCTATGCCGAAGGGGGTCCCGGCCTCGTCGCGCGTCCCGTGGGGCGCGTAGACGAAGGCAGCGATGAGGGCCCCGTCGGGCATGGGGACGTCTATGCGGCAGGCAAGGTTCGACCGGGGCCGTTCATAGGGGCGGGGCACGTGGACCGGGGGTACGGGAACGCTCATTTCTTCCTCCAAAAAAGCGGGCCGGCCGCATCTCGCGGGCCGGCCCGGCCAGTCGCATCGGGGCGCTATTTCCTCTTCTTGATCTGAGAGGGGTGCTTCTCAAAGAAGTCGAAGCGCGGCGGCAGCTCGACGAGCGCGTGCTCGGCGCGGGACTCGCCCCTGCGGGCCGCGAGCTCGGCGGGGCCGTCGAACGCATGGTCCCACGTGAAGAAATCGTCTGCCGAGAAGCCCATGTGCTCGCAGATCTTCTCGCAGCCGCCCGGCACCGCGGGGTGCATGAGCAGCGTGACGGCGCGCAGCGCGCAGAACGCGTCGGCGAGCGCCTGCTCATAGGCTGCGTCGTCGCCCTTTGCGGCCTTGGAGGCCTCGTCCCAGCGCTTGTTCTGGTCGCGGCACAGGTCCTCGGCGATCCCGAGGGCGCCGTGCGCGTCGAAGCGGTAAGCCGCGAGCTCGTAGTCGAGGACCGCCTTGCGGCACGCCTCGACGACGTCGGGGTGCGGGTCGACGACGGGCAGGTGTCCCTCGCAGACGTTCTGCGCGCCGTAGAAGCAGCTGCGCGCGAGGCGGTTGAAGATGTTCGTGAGGAACGCCGATTCCTTGAGCGCGGGGTCCACGATGCGCGGGTCGTCCTTCACGAGCACCTCCTCGCCGGTCTTCTTGTCCTTGTGCGAGACGGACGTGTCGAAGGGCTTGGGGTTGAACGAGACCGCCTTCTGGTCGAGGCCGAGCGAGAGCCAGTGCGCGCGGAGCTGCTCGGGCGTGTAGACGTCCAGGAGCTCGGCCGCCATGGGGGGCTTGATCGCGCCGGAGCTCGAGGCCTTCTTGTTCATGAAGAGGATGTGGTAGTTCGCCACGGGGATGTCCTGCTTGAGGCCCCAGCCGAGCGCCTCCCACAGGGCAGGTTGGGCCACGCAGTAGAAGTAGATGTTGTCCTGGCCGATGAACTGGTACACGCGGGCTTCGTCGCTGCACCACCAGTCGCGCCAGTCGTCGGTCGAGTAACGACCGCCGTCCGCCTGGGCGTCGAGGTCGAGGGCGGTCTGCGTGAAGCTGATGGGCGCCCAGAGGCTCTCGGGCCAGCACCACACGGTGAGCCCAGAGGTCCCGGCGAGATCGGGTGCGGGGACGCCCCACTCGATGTTGCCGGTGATGCGGAACGGGAGCAGGCACTTGCCCGTGCGGAAACGCACGCCGTTCGCCTCGAGCACCTCGCGGGCGCGGTCCCTCGCCTCCCAATCGGAGAACGTGACCGAGAAGGACTGCTGGTTGCCCTCAGGCTCCGCGACGGTGTGCGGCGGCAGCTCGTCCTCGCAGGCGTCGAATCCCTCGCGGAACATCGTCTGGATGTAGATGACGGGGTCGACGAGGGATTCGCGGACGGTCTTCGTCACGATCGCGCGCACCTGCGGGTCGGCGTCCCACTCGTCCATGAGCTCCTCGAGCTCGCGCCTGAACGTGGGCAGCGAGAAGTACCAGTTGTCAACGGGGCGCAGCTCAGGGGTGGTGCCGGTGAGCTGGGAGACGGGGGCGATGAGCTCCTCGGGGTCGAACTGGTGGCCGAGGTCGCACTCGTCTGCGTAGGCCTTCTCGGACTTGCAGCCGCGGACGGGGCAACGGCCCTTGACCTGCCGGCCGTTTAGGAACGTGCCGGCCTCGACGTCGTAGAACTGGCGCGTGGAGCGCTTCACGAGGTAGCCGCGGTCGTACAGGCGCTTGAGGACCTCGGCGGTCAGCTTGTTGTGGTGGGATGCTGCGGGCTCGAGCCCCGAACCCTCGAAGATATCGAGGCTGATCTCGTAGGAATCGAGGGCGGCCTTCTGCGCGTCGTGGTTCGCGCGGACGTAGTCGATGATGGTGCCCTTGTAGCCCTCGTCCTCGACCTTCTTGCGGTAGCCCTCCATGATG
>DJRK01000066.1:7234-7781 GCA_002440065.1 Atopobium sp. UBA6362
CGCCGCCGATGTGGCCAAAGTGGAGGTTCTTGTTGCCGTACGGCATGCCGCCGGTGACGACGGCTCGCTTGGGGAAGCTCGGGCGGTTCTCTTGCATACTATTAAGCTCCTTGTTCGGCTGTGATTCAGCTGATTCGAGATTATCCCACACTGAGCTACCATGCTGTGCATGAGATTGATCGCGAACATAGACGTGCTCGATGACGAGCTTCTGCTTGGGCGCATCACGCGGACCTCGATCGCGCTGCTTGCCGGAGGGGCGGCTATCACTCTGTTCCTCGCTTTGCTGTGCGAGGTGGGCTTGGGCCTTGTATGGTGGCTCTGGCTCTGCTTCCTCTCGGTGGCCGCGTTGCCTGTCCACGAACTTGTGCATGGTGCCGCGTTCAAGTTGTTCGTGCCCGGTTGCCGTGTGAGCTTTGGCTGGCAGGGGGCGTTTTTGTACACGAGTGCGAATGGGGCGGTCATGCGCAGGCGCTCTGCGCTCCTCGTGCTGCTGGCCCCTGCGGTGGTCGTGACCTGCGCGCTTGTCTTGCTTGGCCTTTCCTTG
>DJRK01000066.1:7790-8870 GCA_002440065.1 Atopobium sp. UBA6362
CGCGGCCCCGCGCTCGCCGCGGCGCTCGCTTTCTTCCATCTTGCGGGGTGCACCGGCGACCTCGCTATGGTGCGCGAAATTCTACGCGAGCCCGCATGCACACATGTGAGGGACACCGATCTGGGAATCGACCTGTTATCGGCCTTTAGTGACTCTGAGCTGTCCGAATAGACCCCTGCGCTGGATGGTTTTCCGCTCTCTGAATCATCTTTCGAGCCTTCATTGGGGCTTTTCTGAGTGAAATCGGAACATCTCTGTGACTCGCAGCGTATTTTCTGAGTAGCACGGTGATTTACCTTTCTATATCCGCAGGTCAGCGACGTGCAGTTTTGCGCTAAGTGAGTCGGCTACTCGCTCAAAGCGATGCGAGTCACAGAGATGTTCGGTTTTGCGCTTTCTGAAGTCGGCGAAGCCCGTATTCTGAATGTCGCAGCCCTGTTCAGTGCCAAATTTAGACGAGGAAACGACATGAACGATGTGATCCAGCAGCTCTTCGACCGCAAATCCGTGAGGGCGTTCACGCCCGAGCCCGTTTCGCCCGAGGACGAGCGCTTGATACTCGCTGCGGCTTGCCAAGCGCCGACTGCGGGGAACCAGCAGCTCTACGACATCATCGTCGTGCGTGACCAGCGGCAGAAGGAACGTCTTTCCCGCAGCTGCGACGAGCAACCCTTCATCGCCAAGGCCCCGCTCGTGCTCGTCTTCTGCGCCGACGCGCGCCGCTGGCCCCGCGGCTTCTCGCTCGTGGGCGCCGAGCCCCGCGAAGCGGGCGTGGGCGATTTCCTCCTTGCCATGCAGGACACGCTTATCGCCGCCCAAAACGCCGTGGTCGCCGCCCATTCGCTGGGGCTCGGCTCCTGCTACATCGGCGATATCCTCGAGCACCGCGAGGAGCAGGCCGAGATCCTCGGATGCCCGCGCCATGTGGTGCCGTTGACGATGCTCGTCGTGGGGCATCCCGCCCCTGCGCAGCTGAGGCGCAAGAAGCCCGCGCGCTTCGACCTCGATTCAATCGTCTTCGAGGACCGGTATCGCGATCCCGACGATGACGGGCTGCGAGCGATCCTCGCCCAGAAAGAA
>DJRK01000010.1:0-537 GCA_002440065.1 Atopobium sp. UBA6362
CGCCTGCTGCTGGGCGCGCTCGAGCGTCTCCTGCTCCTCCTTGAGGATGCGGCGGGCGTCCGTGAACTCCTGCGGGAACACGCGGCGAATCTCGTCAAGGATCTCGTAGATGTCTTGGGCGTCCACGATCTTCTTCTGGCCGCCGCCGGTCAAGGGCGACTTGGCCTCGGTCACGATTTGCTCGAGCTCGTCGACGAGGCTCTCGATTTCCTCTCCCGGCTGCATCCAGGACTCCTTTCAAAGGACGCGGCGGGCGCAACGCTTGGGTGCCCGCGCGCATCACGCGCATTCCTAACTGATTTATGGTACCAGATAAAGAGCTTCTTTATGAATCCGTCACGTTCCCGCCAAACCTGAGCTTGAGGCGCTCGCTCACGTTGGGCGGCACGAGCATGTCGACGTCGGACCCCATCGAGGCGATCTCGCGCACGATCGAGGAGCTCACGTAGCCGTACTCGGGGCTCGACATGACGAAGACGCTCTCGAGGTCGGGCGCGAGGTGGCTGTTGAGGTCCGCCTGCTGCAGCTCGTACTCGA
>DJRK01000010.1:558-14675 GCA_002440065.1 Atopobium sp. UBA6362
AGGCGCGCAGGCCCTTGACGACCCCGCCGGCCCCCTCCTCGTGGCAGAAGTTCACGAGGAGGCCGCGGAAGGGCTTGACCGCCACGTCGTCTATGCCCTCGATCGCGAGCGCCTCCCGGATCATCTGGACCCGGTCCTCGAGCGAGAACGCGGGGCCGCTCCCCCGCTTGTTCACGCTCGCCGCCACGGCGACGGTCACGCGCGGGAAGAGCCGCCTCGTGCGGAGAATGACGTCCATGTGGCCCAGGGTCACCGGGTCGAAGGTCCCCGGCACGACGACGTGCTCGATGGGGGCGAGGTTGGGCTTGGCTTGTACGGTCATGGTTCTGGATCCTTCTTTGCGGCGCACGTGGCGGGTCGCGATGCCCGGCGCGTGCGGGATTGCGTTAGTTCCGGGCAATCATGAGGTCGACGGCGGTGATGCCCTGGGTCTTGGATTTAACGAGCTCGAGGGCCTCGGAGGAAATGCCGGGCGCCTTGGCCGAGCGCTCGTAGACGACGATCGCGCCGCCGGCGAGCTGGCCGTGGGCGCGAAGGCCCTCCACGAGTGCGGCGACCTCGTCCGCGCCCAGGGCGTAGGGCGGGTCGAGGAACACGACGCCGAAAGGGCCGCCGGGCACGCGCCCCGACTGCGCGAGCGCCACGGAGTCCCCCGCGACGCAGCGCCACTCCCCCGCCTCGGCCTTGAGGCCCGCGGCGGTCCTGCGGATGCAGGCGAGCGCGGCGCGGTCCTGGTCGACGAAGGTCGCGGACGCGGCCCCCCTGCTCACGAGCTCGAAGCCCATGGCGCCGGAGCCGGCGAAGGCGTCGAGGACGCGGACACCGGACAAATCGAGCCCGGCCGCCGAGAGGATCATCGAGGCGAACCGCTCGCGGTTGCGGTCGGTGGTGGGGCGCGTCGTCTGCCGTCCCTTGGGTGCGCAGACCTCCAGGCCGCGCCACTTGCCGCCGACTATCCTCATGCTCTCTCCAACTCCTCGAAATAGATGCCGAACCTCTCGCGCGCCTCGACGGCGAGCAGGAGGTGTTCCGGGGCCGCGAGGGACGGGTCCTCATCGGCGATGCGCCGGGCGTCCTCGTGCGCCTGCTCCACGAGGTCGCGGTCGGACTCGAGGTCGCAGATGCGCAGGCTCGCCCCGCCCGACTGACGATACCCCAAGACCTCGCCCTCGTGGCGCAGCCTCAGGTCCAGCTCGGCGAGCGCGAGGCCGTCGGAGGTGGACTCCAGGGCGCCCAGGCGCTTGCGGGCGGGCGAGCCCTTCTTCGCGGCGCAGCAGAGGTAGACCGTGCCGGGGACGTCGCCTCGCCCCACGCGGCCGCGCAGCTGGTGGAGCGTCGCCAGGCCAAAGCGGTCGGCGTCGAGCACGACCATGGCCGTAGCGTTGGGCACGTCCACGCCGACCTCCACGACCGTCGTGGCCACGAGGACCTGGGTCTTCCCCGCGCGGAAGCGCTCCATCGCCGCGTCCTTCTCGTCGGGCCTCATCCGGCCGGTGAGAAGATCGCACGAGACGCCGGGGAGCACCTGGTCGCGCAGCAGCGCGAGGGTGGAGGCGGCCGAGCGCAGGTTGGACGACGGCGAGGTCACGGCATCGGGGACGTCCTCGAGGGCTGAGCCGTCGTCGGCGTCGTCCACGAGCGGGCAGATGACGTAGGCCTGGTGCCCCGCCGCCAGCGCGTCGCGGACGGCCCCCCACGCGAGGTCGAGGCTCTCGGGCGGGACGACCTTCGTCGCGATGCCGGCGCCCGCGCGGGGGCGGTGCGCGATCCGCGAGAGGTCGACGTCGCCGTAGAGCGACAGCGCGAGCGTGCGCGGGATCGGCGTCGCGCTCATGGCGAGGAGGTCGGCGCCGAGGCCCTTCTTGCGAAGCGCGGCGCGCTGCCCCACGCCGAAGCGGTGCTGCTCGTCTATGACGACGAGCGAGAGGTCGCGGAAGGCGACCGTGTCCGAGATGAGCGCCGTCGTGCCGAAGGCGACCGTCGCAGCGCCGGAGGCGAGGGCGGACTCGGCCTCCTCGCGCTCGGGGCCCCGGACGGAGCCCGTGACCAGGCGCCAAGAAATACCCGCCGCGTCGAGCAGGGGGCCGAGCTTGTCCGCGTACTGGCGGGCGAGCACCGAGGTAGGGGCCATCATGGCGGCCTGGGTGCCGGTGTCCGCGGCCGCTGCCAGCGCGAGCGCGGCGACGGCCGTCTTGCCCGTGCCCACGTCGCCGAGGAGCAGGCGGTTCATCACGCGGGGGGCGGCCATGTCGGCCAGGATCTCGTCGGCGGCGGCGCGTTGCTCGCCCGTGAGCGTGAACGGCAGGGCGCCGAGAAGCTCCTGCATATGCGGCCCCTCGACCTTGTGCTTACGCGGACGGAGCCCGTCGAGCTCGAGCTCGCGGCGCGTGAGCATCGCGAGCTGCAGCGAGAGCAGCTCGTCGTAGGCGAGGCGCCTGCGGGCGCGCTCCCCCGCCGCGAGGCTCGACGGGAAGTGGACCTCGCGCAGCGCCCGGCCGAGCGGCATGAGCCCGCGCGCGGCCACGAGACCGGCGGGGAGGAAGTCGCACACGTCGCCCATATCGGACAGCGCGGCGCTCACGATGCGGCGCATCCAGGCCACGCTCACGCCCTCGGAGACCCCGTGGACGGGAAGCACGCGCGCATAGGCCGCCGTGGCCGCCGGGGCGGTTCTGCCTGCGGCGTCGCTGCCCTCATGCGCAGGCGTCTCCGCGCGGGAGACGACCTCGTAGAAGGGCGCCTTCATCTGCTTGAAGCCGAAGTTGAACGTGACCTTGCCCGAGAGCGCGACCACGTCCCCCTTGTGCACCTGGTCGGCGATCCAAGGCTGCTTGAAGAACGTGGCCTCGACCACGCCCGTCTCGTCGAGGACCATGAGGTTCACGACCTGCATGCGGGGACGGGGCCGCTTGAGCACGACCTTGTCGACGCTGCCCACGACGGTCGCCTCACTCCCCACGTCCGCGAAGGCGATCTTCGTCACGCGGCTGAAGTCGAGGTAGCGGTGCGGCACATGCAGGAAGAGGTCCCGCACGCTCCCGATGCCCAGGCGGCGCAGGGCGTCGGCCCGGGCACCCTTGACGTAACGGAGCCTCTCTATGGAATCGGAGAGGGCACAGGTGCGCTGCGCCCTCTCCGATGCCACGGCTATGCTGGGACGGGACCCCACGCGTGTATGCCCGCTTTACTCGATGGAGAAGATAACGGGATAGAGCGGCTGCTCGCCGCGGTGGGAATCGATCTCGAGGTCCGGCTGGGCCTCCTCGATGGCGTCGAGAAGGTCCTGGAAGGACTCGTCGTCCATGTCGGAGCCGGCGAGGATGGTAAGCGAGTCGCCCTCCTCCTCGGCCTGCATCTTGTTGATCAGGTCGACGGTGACCTGTTTGACGTCGTTGCCCACGATCTCGATGGAGTCGTCCTCGATGCCCATGATGTCGCCGTCGTGGATCGGCTGGCCGTTGGCCGCGGAGGAGTCGCGCACGGCCGTGGTGACCTCGCCGCCGCGGACCTCGGAGATGGCCTCGGTCATGGCCTCGGCGTTCTCCTCGAGGGTGGCGTCGGGGTCGACGGCGAACATGGCGCTGAACGCCTGGAGCACGGTCTTGGTCGGGACGACGGCGACCTTGGCGGAGTCGCACGCGCTCGCGGCGGCCTCGGAGGCCATGCGGATGTTGCCGTTGTTCGGCAGGACGATCACGTTGTCGGCGTTGGCCTGCTCGATGGCGCCCAGGATGTCGGCCGTCGAGGGGTTCATGGTCTGCCCGCCCGAGACGACGACGTCGACGCCGAGCGACTTCAAGATGGACTCCTGGCCGGAACCGGCGGCCACGGCCACGAAGCCGAGGGCCTTGCGCGGGGCCTTCTCGGCCTTCTGGTCGGCAGCGATCTTTGCCGTGCGGTCGGCGGCCTCGAGGTCCATGTTGTGGATGAAGACCTCGAAGATCTGGCCGTAGCGGAGCATGTACTCGAGCACGCGGTTGGGCTCGTTGGAGTGCACGTGGACCTTGTAGTCGGGATAGGAGCCCACGACGAGCTCGCAGTCGCCCAGCGTTGCTAGGTAGCTCAGGGCCTCGTCGGGGTCGAAGGGCTTCTCGGCGTGGAAGAGGAACTCGTTGCAGTAGCGGTACTCGGAGCCCTCCCAGTCGTCGTTGAGCTCGATCTGGACCTTGGAGGAGACGTCGGCCTTCGCGCCGTCGGTCGCGACGGTGGGGTCGAACTCGGAGAGCTCGCCCGCCTTGCCCTCGACGGCGTTCACGAACGCCTCGAAGAACGTGGCGAAGCCGTACGCGCCGGAGTCCACGACGCCGTTCTCCTTGAGGACGGGAAGAAGGTCGGGCGTGCGGGCGACGGACTCGTAGGCCTCGACCACGAGGGCGTCGAGCATCTCGATCGTGGAGAGCTTGGACTTCTCGAGCTTGTCGGCACGGGCGGAGACGTCGCGCAGGACCGTGAGGATCGTGCCCTCGACCGGCTTGCGGACGGCCTTGAAGGCAACGGCCTTGCCGCGGCGGAACGCGCGGGCGACGTCGGCGGGCGTCGGGTCCTCCTGGCTCTTCGCCTCGACGAGGCCCTCGGCGATGCCGCGCAGGATCTGGGAGGTGATGACGCCGGAGTTGCCGCGGGCGCCCATGAGGGAGCCGTGGGTGATGGCCTTGGCGATGTCCTCCATCGTGGCGTCGGCGGGGAGGTCGTTGACCTCCTTGACGACGGTGCCCAGGGGGAGCGACATGTTCGTGCCGGTGTCGCCGTCGGGGACTGGGAAGACGTTCAGCTTGTTGATGTCCTCCGCCTTGTCGGCCACGACCTTGGCGGCGACGGGGAAGCAGGTGCGGATGATGTTGGAGATCATCTGGGGGAACCTCGGTTCATAGAAGCGGTCTGACTCGGGCCCGTGAGGGCGCTGGGCGCTCGCGCGCCCAGGGGCGCGGGGCCCGTAAAGGTTACTTCGCGACGCGAAGCCCCTCGATGTGGACCTTCACGTCCACGTCCTCGAGCTCGGCGATCTGCTTGAGCAGGAAGCGCACGGAGCTCGTGAGGTTGCTCACCACGGAGGACATGTTCACGCCCTGCTCCACGATCACATGGAGGTCGAGCTTGACCTTGCCGTCGCCGGCCGCGACGTCGATGCCCTTGCGCAGGCGGTACGAAGGAAGCAGGCGGACGACGCCGGTCTGGCCGTCGATCTCGGCCATGCCCACGACGCCGTAGCACTCGAGGGCGGCGTAGCCCGCAAGGTCGGCGATGACGTCGTTGGAAACCCTAAGCGTTCCCGGAATGGCACCAGTCATGAGGTCTCCTCTCGCGGAATGTTCCGTGATAGTCGTAAGAATCAGCTCATTATAGCGCGCGGGCGGCGCGCTTCATAAAAAAGGGAGGTCGACGAGCGACCTCCCTTGGAATTCAAAGATACCGGTGCGCCTTAGCTGCGGGCGATCTTGCCGGACTTGAGGCAACGGGTGCAGACGTTTGCCTTGCGCTTGTGGCCGTCGACGACGACGGTGACGCGCTGGATGTTCGGCTTGAACGTACGGTTAACGACGCGGTGGGAGTGGCTGATCGTGTGACCAGCGACGGGGTGCTTACCGCAGAACTCACAGACCTTCGACATGACTAGTACCTCCTCGGGGGCGCGGCGCACAGCTGCGCCCGCAATTCACAAAGCCGTATGAATATAGCACAGGGAGCAAGCCCTGCAAAGCGAGAAACACAGTTAGTTGTGCGGTTTTTGTCACGGCCATCGGAGCAGAAAAGTCGTGGTCTGGTGCGTTGGGTGTGTTTCCGGGACGCGATTGTACTCCGCGCGCGGCGGGAGCGGGGCGCGTTCGGGCGGCTTTAGCGTTTCTCCACAGGTCAGGGGCTTGGCGGCGGGCTGCCCGGCCGGAGCTGCTCGGCGCAGACCGCACGGCCGGGGATTTCCCGGCACAAGGGCCGCACGGCCGGGGGCTTGGCGGCGGGGCTTCTCGACGAGGGCCGCTGCGGGGGGGCAGGCCTACTGAAGGAGGAACGCGGCGACGGCGCCGGAGCGGCACGCGACGCCGGCCCCAGGCGACCTCACCACGTTCGAGATCCCGAGGTCGCCCAAGAGCTCCATGGGCTTGTCCTCGAGCGGCCACTGCATGCCGGACTCGTCGATACGCGTGCCCGGGGCGAGCGCCACGGCCGAGAAGGTCTTCCCCACGGCGCCCTCGCCCAGCTCCCAGCGGGCCTCGGCCTCGGGCTTCAGGACCCTGAGCTCGAAGGAGTCCTCCACCATGTGGGCGCTCGCCGCGGCCGCCGAGGCGAGAAGCCCGACGACGGCCAGCGAGTGGTCGGGGCGGCCGCCCGAGGCGCACGTGACCGTGAGCGCGAGCGGGGCGCCGCGGCGGGCGGCCTCGTGCTCGGCGCACTCCAGGGCGAGCGCGAGGTCGGTCGCGTACTTCTCGGCGGGGAAGCGAATATCGGTCGATGCATGGGCGCGGGCCCACGTGGCCGCCTCGGCGCTCGCCGAGTCGCAGTCCCCCACGAAGACGTCGGGCGCGACGCCCGCAGCGAGAAGGGCCTCGGCCCCGCGGTCCACGGCGATGACGTAGTCGGCCTCGGCGGCGCGGCGCGCGACGAGCCCGGGCGAGCTCGGCTCGGGCGAGCCGTCCACGACGAGGGCACGCAGGGCCGGGCGGTCGCCGGTCTTCTTGGCCCCCGTCGTGGCCGCCGCGCGCTCGTAGTCTTTTATCAGCGCGAGCGAGAGCTCGGCGAAGCCGTGGGCGTAGATGTCGCAGTAGGGGCGCACGTCCTCCTCGCGGCGGCCGTCGTGGCCGTTCATGAGGCCCACGACGGGGAAGCCGGCCTTGTGGGAGGTCTGCACGCCAAAGGGCGCGTCCTCAAAGACCCAGGTAGACGCCTTGGGCGTGCCCAGGCGGCGCAGCGCCTCCTCGTAAACGTCGGGGAACTCCTTGTCGCGGCCGCCCACGTCCTCGGTCGAGACGACGTCGGCGAAGTAGCCCTCCAGGCCGTGCGCCTTGAGCGCCCAGCGGACCTCGCGCACGGGCGTCGACGTGGCGATGACCATGGGCACGCCGGCCGCCGCGAGCTCGCGCAGGAACGCCTCGGCTCCGGGCATGGGCCCGACCTTGAGGTACTCCTCGCGCACGTGGGCGCAGAGCTCCTCGTAGAGCGCGTCGGCTGAGTCCGCGAAGCCGCACTCCTCGTGCGCGATACGGCAGCAATCCCTGAGTGACAGCGACTCCACGCGCTCGAAGAAGCCCGGCGCGGGCTCCTGCCCGCGGGAGCGGAAGACCCACGACGTGCAGTCCGCCCACATCCCCATCGAGTCCAGAAGCGTCCCGTCGCAGTCGAAGATGGCGCCGTCGATCCTCATGCGTGTCCCCCAACTCCCCGCGCCCCGCGCGGCTGTATGTCTTGCCTGCGTCTTATTATGCCCGGGCGGCTTGGGGCGGCGGTTTTCGGGTACAGTAACCTCTGCAAAAAACTGATGAGCGTCACCGGAGGAAACACAATGGCACGTTACGACTACCGCTGCACTTCTTGCGACACCGTCTTTGAGGTCGAGCACCCCATGGGCGAGAAGCCCGAGGTCAAGTGCCCCAACTGCGGAGGCGAGGCGGAGCAGGTCTTTGGCGCGAGCGGCATCGTCTTCAAGGGGTCGGGCTTCTACAACACCGACCAGCGCGGCGGGAGCAGCTGCACCGAGGCCACAAGCGGCGGGTGCTGCGAGGGCTGCCCGAACGCGTAGGCCGTGCAGCGGGAACCGCATATACCCCTTTGCAAAATGGGACGTAATCCGGCTGGATTACGTCCCATTTTGCGGATTATCTGGCGAAATGCCGCGATCGCAGCCGATTCGCGACGGGCGGGCATGGTCGATTCCGGGGCAAACGCCTAGCGAGGCCCCGTTAATGGAGCTGGAGGGACGAAAGGACCGTCGAGCAGCCGTCCCACGAGGTGTCGTCGTCCTTCTCGCCGGCGCTCACCAGGCAGAACGTCTGGCCGTTGGAGAGCGTGTCGTGCTTGATGGCCTTGGGGTAGCCGCCATAGTCGATCGCGTCGCACAGGATGGAGAACATGGCCTGGCCGCCCTTATAGACGCGGTAGCGGCGGAAAGGGTGGTTCGCGTGCCACTTGTCGTCGGGGTAGTCGTAGCGCACGCTCCAGTTCACGCCCCAGCCGGCAGGCACGGTAAAGCTAAAGTCGTCGCAGGTATATGAGCTGTCCGAGGAATACGATCCCTTCGTGAGCTCGGATGCGCGCTTGGTGCGCAACTCGTCGTTGCGCTTGTTCGTCGCCGCCTGGACAAGCTGCTGGGCGGCCGAGGAGGAGCTGCATCCGCCCTTCTCGGCATAGCTTTGCGCCTGCGAGAGGGCGTCGTCGGTCACGCTCGTCGCGTCGATCGGCTCGCCCAGGTTCGCGATCACGGTGTCGCTCACGTCCACGGCCTCGCCGTCGCCGAGCTTGTCGCCCAGGGTCACGGTCGCCTGGCCGGACTTGGGCGACCAGAGCTGGCCGCTCGCGCCCAGGGGCGAGGCAGGAAAGCTCAGGTCGTATTTGCCCTGCTTGAGGACGATGCCGTCGCCGTAGGAGTCCACATAGGCGGTCGTGTCGATCGAGTTGCCGTCGAGGTCCTCGCCCTTCACGGCGACGGGCAGCTTGGAGGCGCCGGCGTCGGTGTCCCAAGACGCGGCCTTGATGCCTATCTTCACCGTGTGGTCGGAATGGGCCGCGTCATCGGCCGCCTGGACCGCCGCCTGCTGGGACGCCTGCTCCTCGGCTGCGCGCTGCTGCGGAGCTATGACCCCGAGGTAGAGCGCCGCTCCGCCGCCTGCCACGAGCGCGAGGGCGAGCCCCGCGGCCACCACGATGCGGGCACGCGAGTTCTGCGGCTCCTGCGGCGGGCGGTTGGGGTGCCTGTCCTGCGAGGGATCTATGGGAGTGGGCGGGACGATGGCCGGGCGGACGACGGTCCGACCAGCGGCAGTCTCGACCGGGCGGGTTGCCCCCGGCGCTCTCTCCGCGCCAAGAGGACCGGTCGCGACGTCTTCGACGCGAGCTCCGCATTCCGTGCAGAAGGTCGCGCCGTCCTCGAGCTTTGCCCCGCAATTGTTGCAGTACATGCTGCCTCCTCGCTTCGTTTCTTGACGCTAGCTTAAGAGGCGCTGCCCCGCATTTGTTGCGCAACATTCGAGAGCCCCTGCAAAATGCCCCTCTGCAAAATGAGACATTTCTCGGCTGGATTATGTCTCATTTTGCAAGAGGAGCGGAGAGGAGCGGGAGATGCGTCACTTGAACGCAAGCGTCGAGAGGATTGTTGAGCAGCCGTCGGTCGAGGAGTCGCCCTTATCGGCATCGTCCAAGCCGTTCGTCATGCTGAACGTGCGGCCATCAGAGAGCTTCTTCTCCAAAATCGTGCTCGCGTAGCCGCCGTTGTCGATCGTGCTCGCTGTGAAGACGCAAGGGCGCATTATCCCGTGATAAACCCACCAGACGTCATCGGGATGGTGCATGTCTTCTTGCCGCCTCAGGCTATAGTGCTTCACATTCCAGTCGCTCCCCCAGCTCGCAGGCACGTTGAACGAGAAGTATTCGTTGCTGTAGCTCTGCCCCACGGCATTGGCCTGCACGGCGCCGGTCTTGCTTTCCTCCTCCACGTGGCGGGCGGCGCTCCGCGCGCGCATGGCGACGAGCGCGAGGTTGCCGGCTGCGGAGGCGCTGTCGCAGCCGCCCTTCTCGGCATAGGAACGGGCCTCGGAGATCTGCTCGTCGGTCACCTTGGAGGGCGCGATGGGCGAGCCCAGGCCAAAGACCTCGTCGTCCCCGAGGTCGATGGGGTCCCCGTTGCAGGGAGAGAACGAGAAGCTCGCCGTTGTGCAGGGGACCTTCCAGACGGAGCCGTCGCCCCCGAACGGGGAGGCGGCCACCTGGGCCTTGTACTCCCCCGCCTTGAGCGAGAGGCCGTCGCCGTTGGAGTCGACGTAGGCAACGAGGTCGACCGCGTTGCCGTCGAGGTCGGTACCTTGGATGGAAACGGGCAGCTTGGAGGCGCCGTTTGAGGTATCCCAGCCGTCGCCGCTCACCACAAGGCGCACAGGGCTCTCCGCGTGGTCGGCATCGTAGGCGGCCTGTTCCGCGGCCGCGCGCTGGGCCGGTTCGTAGACGCCGAAATAATACCCGCACGCGCCGCCGACAAGAAGGACCGTGCAGATTCCGGCCGCAATCGCCACGTACCTGGCACGTTGCTTCCGAGGACGCGGCTCTTTGGACGGGGCGGCGACCGTCGCGTCGACGGGAGCGCCGCACTCCGCGCAGAAAACCGCGCCCTCAGAGACACTCGCCCCGCAGTTGTTGCAGTACATGACGCCTCCTCGCCTTGTTTCTTGAGGCCAGCTTAAAAGGGTTGGCGGCTCGTTTGTTGCGAAGGGCGGAACAGGGGACAGTCCCCTGTTCCGCCCTGACGCGAAGCGATTACTGGTCGCGGCGCTTCTTGGAGCCGAGGGTCACGCCGGCAGCGACGAGGGTGAGGCCACCGATGAGGAACACCTCGCCAGCGAGGGACGCGTCGCCCGTGGCGGGCATCGCCTGGGCCATGTGCTTGGCCTCGGGCTTCTTCGCGGCGTCGTCGCCCGCGGTCTTCACCACGTCCTGATCGCCGCTGTCCTTCTTGGCCTCGGCCTTGGGGTGGTACTTGTCGTACTCGGCCTGGGCGGCGTCGAGGTTCTTCTTGGCCGTACCGAGGGTCGCGAGCGCCTTCGCGTAGGCGTCGTTGGCCTCAGAGAGCTTCGTGTCGGCCTCGTCGCGGGCGGACTTGAGGCCGGCCTCGGCGTCGGCAGCCTTCTTGTAGCGGGCATAGGCGGCGTCGAGCTTGTCGAAGGAGTTCGAGGTCGTCCAACCGTCGGAGAGCACCGTCTTGCCGGCGGCAAGAGACGCCTCGTGGTCGACGTGCTCGAAGTCGGCCTGCAGGACCTTGTCCTTGGCAAGCTCGTCCTTCGCGTCGGCGATCTGCTGCTCGCAGTCGGCGACGGCCTTCTTGGCGGCGTCGAGCTTGGCCTGGGCGTCGTCGAAGGCCTTCTGGGCCTCGTCGCGCTTGGCCCCGGCGGCCTTGGCGGCGTCGATCACGTCGTTGTACTGCTTGAGCGCGGCGTTCGCGGAGTCTAAGGCGCTCTGGGCAGCGCTGGAACCGGTTTCGGCTGCCGAGACGTCCGCCTGCTTCTGAGTCACCGCTGCCTTCGCGTCGGCGAGCTTGGACTCGGCCCCGCCGTAAGAAGCGCGGGCCGTTCCGAGCCCCTGGGCAGCCTCGTCGTCGGCCTTCTTGGCCGCGTCGTAAGCGCCCTGCTCGGCGTCAAAGGCCGTCTTGGCGGCATCGCGCTTCTGGGTGAGGTCTGAGACGGTCGCGGTGCCGTTCGCGTACGCCTCGTCGGCCGCGGACTTGCGGACCTCCGCCGCCTTGAGCACGCCGGCAGCCTGGTCCTTCTTTGCGGCGGCGTCTTGCGCCTTCGCCTGGGCATCGGCCAGGGCGGCCTTCGCGTTGTCGAGGTCGTTGCTGGCCACGAGGGAGGCGGAGCTCGCACGGTCAAGGTTGTCCTTGGCGGTCTTGACGTCGATGCCGTTCAGCTTGGTCAGCGCGGCGTCGAACGCGTTCTTGGCCGAGGCGGTAGCGGACTGGGCCTGCTCGTAGTCGTCCTTCGCGACGGCCGCGGCGTTGGACGCAGAGTCCATGGCGCCCTTCGCGGCGTCACGCGTCGCCTTCGCTGCATCGAGCTCGGAGTGTTTCTCGCTGGAAGTCTCCTGAGCCGCGGCGAGCTGTGCCTGGAGCTGCTTGAGTTGGTCCTTCTGGGCCTGCGTGCCGCCGGCGTTGTACGCGGAATCGACGTAGTCGTTGAGGAGCTTCTTGAACTCCGCGACGGTGAAATCGGCTTGGGTATCGTTGTCGCTATAGTCGAAGGCAGTGGCCGAGGAGTCGGTTCCCTTGCCGCTGCCGGTACCGACGCCGAACGCCGCGGCGTCCCGATCGATGATGTTCAGATAGTGCCCGCACTGCTTGTAGACGGAGTAGTAGTTCTGATAGATGTACCATGCGTCATAGCGATGGGAATCCAAGTCGCTGCCGTACTGCTTCACATAGTCGTCGAAAAGATTCTTCTCCTGTGTGTAAAGACCTGTGTACGGCCATCCGAGCGTGTCGACCGTCTCTCCGCCCGTGTAGGCACCGCCGCCAGTCGCGAGGTTCTCGCCGTTGTCCCAATATGCGTTCGAATGGTTGAAGATGTTCGATGAGTAAGAGGCATTAAGCTCGGCCGCGGCGGTCATGCGGAGGCTGATGCCCAGAGCCGGCAAGCCATTGGCCACTCGGATGTTGTTGTGGGTGTCGAGGTACGTCAGCGCGTTCTTCATCTGCTCAAGCGAGAGCGGGTTCGTGTCGCGGGCCATGTCGTCGATGTCGACATAGTCGTTGTACCAATCGGTCTTAGACGAATCGGTGAGCATCGCGACAGCGTCGGAAGCGTTCTGGCGCTGACTCGCGGTGAAGGCGTCGCTCGAGCTGATGTACCGCATGAAGCCGACGACGCCTTGGTTGATGACGTCCTGGTCGACGGTCATCTGGGACTTGAGCTCATCGATCTGCTTCTGCAGGTCCGTCACCTTCGCATTCGCCGCGTCATAGGCATCCTGCGCCGAAGACACGGCGCCGACGGCCGCATCATACTCGGCCTTCTTATGATTCGCGGCATCGGTCAGGCGGTTGTACTCGTCGAGCTTTTCGCTCTCGGCCTGCTGTGCCTGCTCGTAGGCGGCCTTCGCAGAGCCATACGCGTCCTGGGCCTGGTCGTACTCCCCCTTCACGCTGTCGTAGCTTGCCTGCGCGGAATCCAGGGCGCTCTTGGCCGCATCGGCCTTGGCCTGGGCATCCGTGACCTCGCTCTCGGCAGCCGCCGCCTCGCCGTTCGCGGCCTCGCTGTTCGCAGCGGCCGTCTCGTAGGCGGACTGCGCGGACTCGTAGGCGCTCTGCGCGGCGTCCTTTTCCTTCGTGAGGGCGTCCAGGTCGATGCCCTCGCCGGACGCGGCGGCATCGAGCGCGGCCTGGGCCTTGTCGTAGGCGGCCTTGGCCTCGTCGCGCTTCTGGCCGGCGGCGGTCAGGGCATCGGCGGTCTGGGACTTCTTGGCCTCCGCGGCGCTCACCTGGTCCTTCGCGGCCGAGACGGCATCCTCGGCGTCGCTCACGGCGGACTGGGCCTCATCGAGCGCGGCCTTGGCGGACGCGACCTTGGCGTTCGCGTCGTCGAGGGCCTTCTGCGCGGCGTCGACGTTCGCCTTCGCCTGCTCGTAACCTTTCATGTCCATGGCGTCGAGCGCGGCCTGGGCATCGTCGAGCGCCTTCTGCGCCTCGCCCCTCTTTGCCTGGGCGGAGTCGAGGTCGGCCTGGCGCGCGTCCTGGTCCTTCTTGGCCTGGTCGAGCTTGGTGTTGAGGTCGTCGAGCTGCTTCGTCTGGTCGGCGACCTTCTGGACGGCGTCGGCGAGCTCGCGGGTCTTCTCGTCGAGCGCCGCCTGGGCCGCATCGCTCTGCTCCGCCGCGTTGTCCTCGACGGCCTGCGTCGCCTGGTCCTTCTGCGCCTGGGCCGACTTCTGCGCCTGCTGCGCGGAATCGGCCTGCTTCTGGGCCTGCTCCAGGGCCTTGGCCCGGACATCGGCCTTCAGCTCCTCCAGGGTGTCGAACTCGGAAACATCCTTGGCAAACTCGTCGTCCATCTCGGGAACGGTGGTCACGGTGACCTTGTNNGGAATCGGCCTGCTTCTGGGCCGCGTCATAGGCCGCCTTGGCCTCCTCGAGCGCCTTCGCGGACTCGGACGCGAGCTCGGCCGCCGACTTCGCGACGACCTCGGTGCCGGCCTGCGCGGCCGCGAGCGTGCCCTGGGCGAACTGGACCTGCGAGCCCTCCTGCTCGGCCATGGCCTGGGTCGTCGCGTAGGCGGAGAGCGGCGACAGCAGCGGCTGGACCGCGAGGCCGGCCATGAGGGCCGTGGTCGCCACGCGGCCCGCGACGGCCTTGGCGCTCGTGTTTGCGTGCCGCTCGGGGGCGGCGAAATGCTGGGGCTTCTTTGTATGCATCGTTGAACCCATCCTCTCGCATACG
>DJRK01000016.1:0-597 GCA_002440065.1 Atopobium sp. UBA6362
CCGCGCCCGTGACCTGGGCGCTCGCGAGCTTGCCAAAACCGTCGTAGGGCTCGAAGACGGCGACGCTCACGCTGTGGTTCTCCTTGAGCCCGCGGAACTTGAGTCCGCCCTCCGAGAAGATCCAGATGGCGCCGTCGCGCCAAGCGTACTCAAGCGGGGTGCAGCGGACGAAGTCGCCGCTGCCGGTGGCGAGCGCGCAGGTGTTGTGCCCGGCGAGAAACGCGTCGATGGCGGAGCGCAGCTCGCCCTCCGGCATGTGCTTCTCGCCGCTCTCCCTGCTGGTCCAGTACGCTGCGGCGCCATCGAATTCTTCTGGGGTCATGCGAGTCCTTTCTTCCGATGCTCTTGAGACACATTGTTGACCTTTTTGACGGCACGGGCGGGGAGGAGCATGAATTGGGCGATGCCTCGTGGCTCGGCGGGCTGAGGCCTGGCCGCAGGCCAGGTCCCGCCACTGCTAAGGGGATAATGAGCCACCCACCTTTTGCCCCATATCTTGGAAGGTGCGAGTAACCCGCCTATCTTGAGCGAAAGGGTGCGGACGCACCCAAACAAGTCGAGAAGTAAGGAGATCAAGATGCAGGTCAAGGCATATCT
>DJRK01000016.1:666-11296 GCA_002440065.1 Atopobium sp. UBA6362
TCTACACCGACTACCGCCAGCCGTTCCTGGACACTGTCGAGGGTGCCCTCACCAAGGAGTGCCTCGTGCGCGACGAGGACGTCCAGGTGATTCACGGCTTTGACTCCATGGAGCACGCCAAGGCCTACCTTGAGACGCCGCTGTTCCAGGAGAAGGTCTTCCCGGGCCTCAAGCCCACGTGGGCCGCTGATCCCGACATTCGTTTCTACGAAGTTCTCTAGTCTCAGGGTTCCCTCAGCAAGCCGACGCCGTGGGCGCCCTCGGGCTCCCGCGGCGTCAGCTTTTGTGCGACTAGGGGCGTGTCCTTTCCCGTTACTTGTCGGCGTCCTTTGGAATGACGAGAAGCACCAGCAGAGAGAATCCAAGCATGATTCCCGGCATGGCGCCGCCGGTAAAGGCGCCGAGGTCACCGCCGACGAAGAAGCCGACGTAGCCAATGGCCCCGCAGACGACGCCGGCCGCTCCTGCGATGCGAAGCGCCTTGATGGCGTTCTCCATGGGAGTCACTCCTCTCGGCGGCCCGTAGCGGCCCTGGCCAGGATGATGGCCTTTGCGCTGTTGGTTATGGAGACGGAGACGACCTCATAGCCTAACTTCTCCACCTCGTTGGCCTCTTTCTCGATGAGAAGCGCCATCTTCCCCGTCCCGGGACTGTAGTCAACGACAAACGTCTTGTACATCTGGGCACCTTTCCGGAGATGAGCGAGGGACAATATGCACATGGTACCCACGCTGGATTTGAGGGACATTTGCCGGATGTGAAGCGGCGGTAAGCAGGCGACCCGGACGCGGGCGAGCCTCTATCCATGTCCGCGTCTCCGTTCCGGTTCTGTAAAAAGAAAAAATGACCGGTGGTTGGCGGGACATGTGGGGTAGAACGCAGGGCAGGTGCTACTTCCGTCGAAAGGTTTGGATGCCATGAAGAAGTTCATCAACGCGCCCGCCGACGTCGAGCGTCAGGTCGTCGACGGCTACGTGAAGGCGTACCCGCATAAGATAGCCAAGGCAGCGGACGACATCGTCGTGCGAGCGCGCCCCAAGCAGGGGAGGGTCGCGGTGCTCTCTGGCGGCGGGATGGGGCACGAGCCCGCTCACCTCGGCTTTGTTGGGACCGGCATGCTTGACGCCGCCGTAGGTGGGGCGGTATTCACCTCGCCTGCCGTCGACCGCATCGAAACCGGCGTTCGCGCGGTCGCGCGGGGCAATAAGGGCGTTCTTCTCGTCATCAAGAACTACACGGGCGACGTCATCAACTTCAAGATGGCGGAGCAGTCCTGCCGCGAGGATGGCATCGACGTCGACCACGTGATCGTGGACGACGACGTGGCCGTCAAGGACTCGACGTTCACGGTCGGCCGACGCGGCGTCGCCGGGACGGTATTTGTCCACAAGTGCGCCGGAGCTGCCGCCGAGGCCGGCGATTCGCTTCCGGAGGTCAAGCGCGTGGCCCAGAAGGTCATCGACAACGTGCGCACCATGGGCGTGGCCATCGAGCCCTGCACCGTCCCGGCCGCCGGAAAGCCGGGCTTCACGCTCGCTGACGACGAGATGGAGATGGGCGTGGGCATTCATGGCGAGCCGGGCGTGCGCCGCGCCAAGATGGAGCCGGTCGATGCCATGGTCGACGAGATGCTCGGCACGATCCTGGCCGACCTCGACTTCTCGGGAGCCGACGTTGCAGTGATGGTGAACGGCTCGGGCGCGACGCCGCCCTACGAGCTCGCCATCGTGAACAACCGGGTCCACGATGTCTTGGGCGAGCGTGGGATCAACGTGTGGCATACCTACATGGGCCCCTACATGACGTCGCTGGAGATGCGCGGCTTCTCCGTCACGCTGCTGCGGCTTGATGACGAGCTCAAGAGCCTTCTCGAGGCCCCTGCCGATGCCCCCGCTTGGGCCCAGGGGAGCGTCTCTGACCAGGACGCATCTTCTGCCGAGCCCGCCGCGAGGCCTGTCGCCGCGCCGGATGCCGTGGCTGCCGAGCCTTTGGCAGCTGGGGTAGAGAAGCCCGTCGATGGTGCCATGCCGCCCACAGACCCCTCTGCCGAGCTTGTCCGTCGCGCGCTTCTCGCCGTGGCGGATACCCTGGATGAGCACAAGGACGAGCTCACACAGCTCGACATGCCCATTGGCGACTCGGACCACGGCATCAACATGGCGCGCGGCTTCGATGCCGTTCGCGAGCTGCTTGGCGAGCTGTCCGGCGAGAGCGCGCCCACGCTGCTCCGCCGTGCGGGCATGACGGTCATCTCCAGGGTAGGAGGGTCGTCTGGCCCGCTGTACGGCACGATTCTGCGCAAGGTTGGCGCGGCGGCCAAAAAGACAGGCGCGCTGACGCTTGCCTCGTTTGCCGAGGGGCTTGAGGAGGGCTTCTCGGGAATTCAGTCGCTTGCCGGCGCAAAGACGGGCGACAAGACCATGCTCGATGCCATGGCCCCCGCGATCGACTCGCTCAAGGCCTCCGTTGCCGATGGCGCCGTCCCGGCACAGGCCCTTGCGGAGGCTGCGCTTGCCGCCGAGCAAGGCGCGGAGTCGACGGTGCCCATGGTGGCCAAGATGGGGCGCGCGAGCTATCTTGGTGAGCGCTCCGTGGGACACAAGGACCCCGGTGCCGCCTCGTTTGCCTATTGCATGGCCGCCGTTGCCGATTCGCTCAAGTAACGCTGGAGGTTGAGAAAAAATGGTCGGTGTTGTTCTCGTTTCTCATTCGCAGGCTCTTGCGGATGCGATGGTTGACTACGCGCACATGATGGCGCCCAAGGCGGTCGTTGTTGCGGCCGGCGGGCTCGAGGACGGCTCGTTTGGGACGAGCTACGAGAAGATCGAGTCTGCCATCGAGAAGGCGAAGGGTGACGACGGCGCCCTCGTGGTCATGGACATGGGCTCTGCGGTCATGACCGTCAAGATGGTGCTCGAGGATATGGACGACGACAAGGTCCAGATGCTCGATTGCCCGTTTGTCGAGGGTGCGGTCGAGGCGACGGTCCTGGCGCAGTCGGGCTCCTCGATTACCGAGATCAAGGACTCGATTGCCGCCGACGCCGGCGTCCACAAGTTCTAGGGGCGCGCGAGCCGGGGTACGACGGTCGAAGGACGGGGCACAGGAGCGCGAACAGGGGTAGTCCCTGCTCGCGCTCTTTTCGTTCGCAGCCTTTGGACGGCGCTTACGGAGACGTGAAAAAGTAAGGCGATAATCAGGAAGGATGCGTTAGGGGCTGGAGGCGCGGCGCTTGGCAGGGGGTATGGTCATGGAAAAGGGAATCATCGTCTTTCGGTCCAAATACGGGGCTGCCCGCAAATACGCCCGGTGGCTCCAGGAGGCAACTGGTTTTTCGTGCGTCGAGGTGCGCGATGCCAGGCCGGGAGATATGGCGGAGTATGAGACGATCGTCTTCTGCGGCGGTATCTATGCCTCTGGAATAGCAGGGCTTTCTTTCTTGAAGAAGAACATCGACAAATGGACCGACAAGAAGGTGGCGATTCTTTGCGTCGGCGCCTCCCCCTATGACAAGGGCGCGTTCGAAGAGGTAAGGGCGCACAACCTGACGGGGAGCCTTCAGGGCGTTCCGCTCTTTTACGGGAGGGGAGCCTTCGATGAGAGCAAGATGGGCCTCATCGACAGGACCCTTTGCAAGATGCTCCGGAAGTCCGTGGCAAAAAAGGACCCGGATGCATATGAGCCGTGGGAGAGGGCGATTATGAGCTCAATGGGACATGGCAATGATTGGACGGACAAGGTGTACCTGCGTCCGCTATTGGACTACATAAAGGCGTGAACGGGGACCTTTCCGGGCCACGACCGTGACACCCGCCCCGTTCGTCCTCGCGCATCCATACCTGCGGAGTTTTTGCGTGCCATGCGCGGTGGCGGGCTATAATCCTTCTCGAACCATGCAGCCGGGCGCACGCCCGGCGTAAGTCTAGGGCTCTTGTCGCCCTGGACGCCCTGGGGCGACGAAGTTTCGCGTCTCAGGAAAGGGTAGGCATGGGTTTGCAGGAAAAGAAATCGGGCGAGGCCGCGTTCCTTGCGGTCATGTACGTCGCGGCGTTCGTTGCCGCGTTCAACGAGAACATCATCAACGTTGCGCTCAACGACATCATGGGCGCGTTTGGCGTGGGCGCCACGACGGCGCAGTGGCTCGTCTCGGGCTATATGATCGTGACCTCGGTGTTCACGGCGATCATGGCGTATCTTTCCGGGCGCTTCTCCACACGCAGACTGCTGTTCTTCGCGTGCGGCTGCCTCGTTGCCGGCGAGGTGCTGTGCCTGGCCGCCCCCTCGTTCGCGGTGCTGCTGCCGAGCAGGATTCTGCAGGCGGCGGGCTCGGGCATCCTCTTTCCGCTCATGATGAACGTGGTCCTCACGTGTGCGCCGCGCGAGAAGCTCGGCCTCTTTCTGAGCCTCGGCGCCGCGTGCATCACGCTGGGGCCGGCGTTTGGCCCCGTGGTCTCGGGCCTCATGTGCACGCTGTTCGGCTGGCGCGCGATCTTCATCGTGCCGCTCGTGGGCGGCATTATGGTGGCACTCGCGGCCGTCAAGCTCGTGCGCAACGTGGGTGAGCGCGGTCAGGCCACGCTTGACATCCCGTCCGTCATCCTTCTCGCCGCGGGCATCACGGCCTTCGTCTTTGCCGTGGGCGAGTTCTCCGCAGACGTTGTGCGCGCGGCCATCGTGCTCGTGGCGTCGTTCGTGCTTCTCGGCCTGTTTGCCGCGCGGCAGCTGGGGCTCGAGCACCCCGTGCTCAACGTGCGTCCCATGGCGAGCTCGAGGTTTTGGCCCGCATGCGTGCTCGTGGTGGTCTCGATGATGACGACGTTTTCCATGAGCGTGTTGCTGCCGCTGTACTTTGAGGGCGCATATGGCATGACGGCCCTGGCGGCGGGCCTCTACATCCTTCCCGCGATCGCGGTCAACGCCGTGACCTCGGTGGTTGGTGGCCGCCTCATGGACGGGTACGGTCCCTGGCCGCTGCTACCCATTGGCTTTGCGCTCATCGCGCTGGGCCAGGTGGGCGTTGCGCTCACGGCGACGAGCCTGCAGCTCTGGGTGGTCGTGGCGCTTACTGTGGTGGTGTACGCGGGCGTCGGCCTTGTGATGTCTCCCTCGCAGACGGCCGGCCTGGGCACGCTGCCGCCTGCCGAGCAGACGCATGGCACGGCGCTGCTCAATACGTGGAACATGATCGCGGCGTCCTTTGGCCCATCGCTGTTCATCGGGCTCCTGTCCAGCGCGGCTGTGGCAGCCGGTGCTTCGGGGGCCACGGCGGAGTTGGCCCAGGCCGTAGGGTTCTCCGCGGCGGTCCGCGTGGCCGCGGTCATCGCCGTCGTGGGCTTTGCGGTATCGCACGTGTACGCGTTCAAGAGGCGGGCGTGATGTTTGACAGGGACCGCGCGACCCGAGGGACTGGTGAAACCGGCTGCGCGAGCGTTTTTTGAAGCCTAAACGCTTCAGCTCCTTGCCAAAGACGACGAATCGAGCGTTGCACGCCGAAACCGACCATGCCCACCCGTTTTGTTTCTGAGTAAAAGCCAAGGAAGGCGCTCGGAACACATACGGGTGGGCATGGTCGGTTTCGGCCGGCTTCCCATGAGCGAGGCGAATCCTCTGCCGGTCGAGCACTCTTTTGTGGGATGAGTGTCCTTGGGGCGTTCATCTGCCCGCGTTCGAGCCCGCCGCGCTAGGCTAGCATCAATAAGCTCGGCGACCGGCGACAGCGCTACCGTTGCGCCCGCCGCATGGGAACGATGGGGGAGACAATGGCTGAACGATTCAATTTCTTTGCGACGACGCGAGTTCTCTTTGGTGCAGGTAAGCTCTCTGAGCTGGGCAATCAAGAATTGCCGGGGCGCCGTGCGCTGCTGGTTACCACGGGCGGCAAATCGGTGAAGGCGAACGGCTACCTGGCTCGCGTGGAGACCGAGCTCGACCGTGCGGGCGTCTCCCATGTGCTCTTTGACCGGATCGAGCCCAACCCGCTGCGCGCCACGGTCAACGCCGGCGGTTGGCTGGCCCGCACCGAGGGCTGCGATTTCGTGCTTGCGCTCGGTGGCGGCTCGGTTATGGACGGCTCGAAGGCCATCGGCGTCGTGGCGGCGAACCCGGCCCACGACGCCGACGGTAACGAGGCGCCGGCGGACATCTGGGACTACGTCGTGGGCGGCACGGCCAAAGGCCTTCCGATTCCGAACGACCCGTTGCCGCTCGTGTGTGTGACGACTACGGCGGGCACAGGTTCCGAGGTCGACGCCGGCGCCGTCATCTCCTGTGAGGAGAACGACGAGAAGCTACGCTTGGGAAGCCCCAAGCTCTTCCCGATCCTCTCGGTGGTCGATCCCGAGCTCATGCTCACGGTGCCGCCCCGCCTGACGGCCTACCAGGGCTTCGACGCGCTGTTCCACAGCGTCGAGTGCTACATCTCGAACGTCCACACCCTCATGGGCGACATGGTTTGTCGCGAGGGGATAAGGAATGCGGCGGCAGCGTTGCCCACGTGCGTGAACGACGGGTCCGATATCGATGCCCGCACGAAGCTGGCCTTTGCCAACACGCTCGGCGGCTACGCCATGGTGGCCTCGGGCACGACCGGCTGCCACGGAACAGAGCACGGCATGAGCGCGCATCACCACGGCCTGCCGCACGGCGCCGGCCTCATCATGATCGCCCGCGCGTATCATCAGCACATGATCGACGCCCACGTGTGCGACGACCGCTACGTCGAGATGGCCCGCCTCATGGGCGCCGTGGACGCGACCGAGCCCGAGGCGTTTATCGGCGAGCTGTCGCGCCTCATTCGCGAGTGCCATGTGGAGGAACTTAAGATGAGCGACTGGGGGATTGCCGAGGATGAGCTGCCCGCGATCGCGGCCAACGCGGTCTCGACCAACGCGGCCCTCTTCGCACACGACCCGGCTCCGCTTGCGGCCGAAGACGTGGCCGAGATTCTCCGCGCGAGCTGGCGCTGATAAGGGATCGGGCGCATAGCCGACGCATAGAAAAGCCGGGGTACTTGCCAAGAAGTGCCCCGGCTTTTTAAATGTCGGCAAACTCCGGTCGACCGCGAAGAAGACCCGCGATCCGCAGCCGGCATCGTCGTTAGAAGAGGCTCGGCATGTCCTCTTCCTTCATGGGCGCGCCCGAGGAGGGGAGGCTCTGCGCGCAGAACCGCTCCGCCGAGACCCCCGCACCCAGGTAATCCTCGGCCACGCCCACCGAGACCACGAGGCGGTTCTTCTTGGCGGTGAAGGCCTGGATGCCCTGCGTACTCGTGGTGGTCTTGGTCTTGAGCAGCGACGTGTTGAAGTTCATGAGGCGGTTGTCGTTCGAGACGAGCGCAAGGTCGCGGTCTGAGTTGAGCACCTGGGCGTACAGCAGCTTGGCCCCGCCGTAGATGGCGTTCTTCAGGCGCTTGCGGTTGGTCTTGGTGACGTAGCCGGCCAGCGCCACGCGCGCGACGCGGCCGTTCTCGAAGACGAACAGGGCATCGGCCTTGTAGTCCTTTGGGTCGAGCACCCAGGTCACGGACTCGTCCGCGTCCATCTCGAGGTCCGTGGGCAGGTAGGAGCCCAGCTGGGCGCTCTTGGTGTCCTCGAACTGGGACACCTTGCACTTGTAGACCTGGCTCTTGTTGGTGAAGACGAGCAGCTCGTGCGCGTTCGCGGAGGGGAACTCGATGAAGGGCTTGTCGCCGTCCTTGTACTTGAGCGAGCTCGCCTTCTTGAGCACGCGGTCGGTCATCTTCTTGAGATAGCCGTCGCGCGAGAGCATCATCGTGACCGGGTAGTCCTCGACCTCGGGCTCGAGGCTGACCTCGACGACGTCCTCGGGGTCGATCCTACCCGTCCTGCGCGGTATGACGTACTTCTTGTTGACCGCGGCGAGCTCGTCGCCGATGACCTGCTTGATCTTCTCCTCGCTCGCGAGGGTGTCCTTGAGCTCGGCGATGTCGGCCTCGAGCTTCTCGATGTCCTTCGTGCGATTGAGGATGTACTCCTCGTTGATGTTGCGGAGCTTGATCTCGGCGACGAACTCGGCCTGCGTCTCGTCGATGCCGAAGCCGGCCATGAGGTTGGGCACGACCTCGGCCTCGAGCTTGGTGTTGCGGATGATCGCGATGGCCTTGTCGATGTCGAGCAGGATCGCCTCGAGGCCGTGCAGCAGGTGCAGGCGCTCGGACTTCTTCGCGAGGTCGAAGTTCATGCGGCGGCGCGTCGAGTCCATGCGCCACTTGACCCACTCGTGCAGGATCTGGCGCACGCCCATGACGCGCGGGTAGCCGTCCACGAGCACGTTGAAGTTGCAGGAGAACGAGTCCTGCAGCGTGGTCATCTTGAACAGCTTTGCCATGAGTTTCTCGGGGTCGACGCCGCGTTTGACGTCGATGGCGATGCGCAGGCCCGAGAGGTCGGTCTCGTCGCGGATGTCGGAGATCTCGCGCACCTTGCCCTCCTTGGAGAGCTTCACGATGCGCTCGATGATGACGTCGGTCTTCGTGGTGTAGGGGATTTCGTAGACCTCGATGATGCGCTCCTCGGGGATCCAGCGCCAACGGGAGCGGATCTGGAAGCTGCCGAGGCCCGTCTCGACGATCTTCTCCATCTCGCTGCGGCGGTAGATGATCTCGCCGCCGGTGGAGAAGTCCGGCATGGGCATGTACTCGAGAAGGTCGCAGTCCGGGTCCTGGAGGTAGTGGATGGTCGCGGTGCAGACCTCGTTGAGGTTGAAGCCGCAGATGTCGGACGCCATGGCGACGCCGATGCCCTTGTTGGCGGACACGAGGATGTTGGGGAACGATGTGGGCAGCAGGCGCGGCTCCTTCATGGCGCCGTCGTAGCTGTCGACGAAGTCCACCGGGTCCTTGTCGATGTCCTTGAATATCTCGGCGCTGATGGGCGCGAGCTTGGCCTCGGTGTATCGCGAGGCGGCGTAGCTCAGGTCGCCCGAGTAGTACTTGCCGAAGTTGCCCTTGGACTCCACGAAGGGCGCGAGCAGGGCCTCGTTGCCCGTGGCGAGACGAACCATCGTCTCGTAGATCGCCGCGTCGCCGTGGGGGTTGAGCTTCATGGTTTGGCCCACGATGTTGGCGCTCTTCTGGCGCTCGCCCTTGAGTAGCCCCATCTTGTACATGGTGTAGAGCAGCTTGCGGTGCGAGGGCTTGAAGCCGTCGATCTCGGGGAACGCGCGCGAAACGTTGACGCTCATCGCGTAGGGCATGTAGTTGACCTCGAGCGTCTCCGTGATCGGCTGGTCGGTGACCTCGGAGTGCAGGCCGATGACGTTCTCGGCGTTGACCTGCTTCTTCTTGGATAGTGCCTTCGTCTTCTTCTTTGCCACGATTCCCTCTTGAGACGTTTCCCGAATTCGAATTACTCAACGCCGGCGGCGCCTGCCCCGGCGACCGCCGCGCTATTGCAGGTCCAGCTGGTCCAGGTACTCCTTGCCGTGCGCGGAGATGTGGCGCTTGCGGCCCTCGTCGTCGTTGCCCAACAGCAGGTTGAACATGGTCTCCATCTTTGCGACGTCCTCGGGCTCCACCTTGATGAGGCGGCGCGTCTCGGGGTTCATGGTGGTGAGCCACATCATGTCGGGGTCGTTCTCACCAAGACCCTTGGAGCGGTTGATCGAGCACTTCTGGTCGCCGATCTCTTTCAAGACGTCGTTCTTCTCGAGGTCGGTGTAGGCGAAGTAGGTCTTCTCCTTGCAGTTGATCTCGTAGAGCGGCGACTCGGCGATGTAGACGTAGCCCTCGTCGATGAGCGTGGGGACGAGGCGGTAGAGCATGGTCAAGATGAGCGTGCGGATGTGGTAGCCGTCGACGTCGGCGTCCGTGCAGATGATGACCTTGCTCCAGTTGAGGTTGTTCAGGTCGAAGGAGCCGAGGTTCTTGATGCGCTTGTCCTTGATCTCGACCCCGCAGCCCAGCACGCGCATGAGGTCCATGATGATCTCGGACTTGAAGATGCGCGGGTAGTCTTCCTTGAGGCAGTTCAAGATCTTGCCGCGGACCGGCATGACGCCCTGGAACTCCGCGTCGCGCGACGTGCGGATGGCGCCCGCCGCCGAGTCGCCCTCCACGATGTAGATCTCGCGGCGGCTCTTGTCCTTGGAGCGGCAGTCGATGAACTTCTGCACGCGGTTGGCCATGTCGGTTTTCTGCTGCAGGTTGGTTTTGATGCTCTGGCGCGTTTTCTCCGCGTTCTCGCGGGAGCGCTTGTTGATGAGCACCTGCTCCATGATTTTGTCGGCGGCTTCCTTATTCTCAATAAGGTACGTGCCCAGGCGCTCCTTGAAAAACGCCGTCATGGCCTGCTGGATGAAGCGGTTGTTGATGGCCTTCTTCGTCTGGTTCTCGTAGGAGGTCTGGGTCGAGAAGCAGTTCGTCACGAGGACGAGGCAGTCCTGGACGTCCTGCCACTTGATGGAGGTCTCGTTCTTGTTGTACTTGCCTTGGCTCTTGATGTAGGCGTCGAGCGCGCTCGTCAGGGCGCTGCGGGCCGCCTTCTCGGGCGAGCCGCCGTTCTCGAGCCAGGACGAGTTGTGGTAGTACTCCTGCATCGTGAACGTGCGCGAGAAGCACATGCAGGCCGTGATCTTCACGTTGTAGTCGGGGAGGTCCTCGCGGTCGCGGCC
>DJRK01000016.1:11354-14655 GCA_002440065.1 Atopobium sp. UBA6362
ATGCCCTTGGGGTAGCAGAACTCTTCCTCGGTGAACTCGCCGTCCTCGCCCTCGAGGCGCAGGCGGAACGTGATGTTGGCGTTCACGACGGCCTGGCGGCGCATCATCTCGCGGTACCAGTCGTCGGGGATGTCGATGGAGGTGAAGACCTCGAGGTCGGGGCGCCACCTGATGGTGGTGCCGGTGCGGTCCTCGTCGGTGGGCTCGACGTGGAGGGCCTTCTTCTTGGCCCCGATGACCTTGCCCTTCTTGAAGTGGAGCTGGTACTTGTTGCCGTCGCGCCAGACGGTGACGTCCATGTACTCGGAGGCGTACTGGGTTGCGCACGAGCCCAGGCCGTTCGTGCCCAGGGAGAAGTCGTAGTCGCCGCCCTCGTTGTTGTCGTACTTGCCGCCGGCGTAGAGCTCGCAGAAGACGAGCTCCCAGTTGAAGCGGCGCTCGGAGGGGTTCCAGTCGAGCGGGCAGCCGCGGCCGTTGTCCTCTACCTGGATGGAGCCGTCGGCAAAGGCGGTGAGGGTGATGAGCTTGCCGTAGCCCTGGCGGGCCTCGTCGACCGAGTTGGATAGGATCTCGAAGGCGGCGTGCTCGCAGCCGTCGAGCCCGTCCGAGCCAAAGATGACGGCGGGGCGCAGACGGACGCGCTCCTCGTCCTTGAGCTGACGGATGCTGTCGTTGCCATAGTTCGCGGTGCTCTTTGCCATGCTTGCTCTTTCGGTGTCCCCTCTTTGCGTTTTGTCCGCCTTCGATGCCGTGCGGGCCTTGTGCGGATCCCGCATGGGCCTCGCGCGGGCCTGCGGTGACCCTGAACGGGCCTAGACTAGGCAACTTATCATAAGTTGGGGCCGCGAAAATTTTGTTGAGACGAAATCCAGACGCTGATCGCGCGATGGGCCGTGCTTGCACGTGCGGCGTATGGCGGTTACAAAAAAGTGCGTTCTGGCGGGGCAGTGTGCGCTGGATAGACTTGAGGTTGTATGGGAAACGGCTGCACGACGGCCAAACAGAGAGAGGAACGCACATGTCCAACTACACGAAGACCACCGTCGGCGACGAGGCGCGCGTCGAGCTCCACGACGCCCTGGGCCTTACGGGCGCCGAGGTGAGCATCAACAAGCTCCCGGCCGGCGCAGGCGTACCGTTTGTGCACGCCCACAAGAGCAACGAGGAGATCTACGGCATCCTGTCCGGCCGCGGCAAGGCCGTCATCGACGGCGAGGAGGTCGCGCTCTCCGCGGGCGATTGGCTGAGGGTCGCCCCCGCCGCCAAGCGCCAGTTCTCCGCGGCCGAGGATCCGACATCGAGTACGTTTGCATCCAGGCCAAGGAGAACTCGCTCGGTGGCTTCACCGCCGACGACGCGATCATGGCGTAAGGGTCGCGGCTTCGCGCGCTTCTTGGTAGGGAAACGGTATTTCTAGGACGGCTATGGTTAGGGTGCTTCTTTGGAAGTACCCTAACTTTTTAACTATTGGCAAAAGCCCAGTTGGCTACAGAGAAGTACCCCGATTTGAGGTCATAGCCTACTTGCGAAGAAGTACCCTATGGCCGTCAGCCACCGTTGAAATCGTCGAGTGAACTGGGACGAGGCATTGCGCGCTTGAAGGAGGGGCACATGATTTTGTCGATGGCGCCTATGGAGGGGGTCACGGGAGCGACGTTTCGGCGGGTGCATGCGGAGGTCTTTGGGCCGCTCGAGCGCTACTACACGCCGTTCGTCTCGCCGCTGCCCAAGGTGGGCGACGGATTCGCCAAGCGGTTCGCCCGCGAGCTCGACCCGGTGCGCAACCAAGGGCTCGACGTGGTGCCGCAGCTGCTCACGAACGACGCGGACAGGTTCGTGTGGGCGGCAGGGCTGCTCGAGCAGATGGGATATAAAGAAGTGAACCTCAACGCCGGGTGCCCCTCGGGGACCGTGGTCTCCAAGGGGAGGGGCTCCGGGCTTCTGCGCGACCCGGCGCGGCTCGAAGCGTTCCTGCGGGACGTGTGCGAACGGTCGCCGTTGCCCGTCTCGGTCAAGACGCGCGTCGGCATGGCGGACGATTCAGAATTCGATGAGATTCTTGATGTGTATTGCCGATGCCCGCTGGCGGAGCTCATCGTGCATCCCCGCGTGCAAAAGGACTTCTACAAGGGCTTGCCGCGCCGGGAGCTTTACGGCGAGGCCCTGGAGCGGGCCCCGTTTCCCGTGGCGTACAACGGGGACGTGTTCGCGTCCGGCGACCTGGAGACGCTTCTCGGCACGTACCCCGCGACGCGTCATGTGATGCTGGGCCGCGGACTCGTGACAAACCCGGCCTTGGCACGGGAACTGCGGGGAGGGGCGCGGCTTACCCTCTCTGAACTGCGGGTATTTCACGACCGGCTCTACGGGGCCTATCTGGACGAGATGGGCGGCAACGCGGTCTTTCGCATGAAGGAGTGGTGGGGCTACGCCAAGGATTCCTTCGCCGATCCCATGGCGGTCCATCGCGCGGTGCGCAAGGTGCGCCGCACAGGCGAGTACGAGGCCGCCGTCGAGCGCATTTTCGCCAACGAGAAGCTTGCGGAGGCTCCGCGGTACAAGGGGTAGAAATGACAGCCGTGCCTAGCAAAAATGATAAATACAGCTATCAATTTTGCTAGGCACGGCTATCGAATTCACGGGTGCTGGGATATGCGCGTCCGTAAACTATCGCGGAGGCTCGCAAATAGGTCCAAAGGGTCGGGCGCGTTCGTGAAGCGGAACCCCGACGCCGGGCCGAGCCCCCGCGGGAAGGGTTGGCCTGTGACCCGCACCGTGGGCACCGCGTCTAGCCGAGAAGCGCCTCGATCGCGCTGCCGGCGTCGGCGTCGATGAGGATGGACCGGCGGTCGATCTCCACGGGGGCCACGGCCTCGCCGTAGTTGACGCAGGCATATGTCGCGCGCGGGTTCTTGGCGGCCATCTGCCAGAAGGGATACTTGATGATGCCGGGCGTGTTGCCGCCCACGCCGAGCTCGAGGAACAGCATGCGCATGCCCTCGTGCCTGCGCAGGAAGTCGTCGTAGCGCGAGGCTGCGCGATGCCACCCCTCGTCCTCGACGAACGTCTCGTCGGAGCGCAGGTTCATGGCCGCGGGCGCCCCGCAGCGGGGGCAGCGCGGCACGAGCTCGCCGGGAACGCGCAGGTCGCGCTGCTGCTCGACCATGGCACGGATGGTCTTCTCGTTGTCCCAGGTCTCCTGGCAGCAGGGGCGGCTGCACTGGAAGAGGCCAAAGTCGCCCTGGGTGTAGAAAAGGCGGTGCTTGTCGAAGCCGGCGCGCTGGAAGCAGTGGTCGACGTT
>DJRK01000016.1:14744-14922 GCA_002440065.1 Atopobium sp. UBA6362
GCGGGCTCGAAGCGGTTGCACATGACGTAGCGGCTCCAGAACGCCCAGTATTCCTCGAAGGTGTCATAGGGCCAGAAGCCGCCGGTGTACATGTCGGAGAAGCCGTAGCGTGCGGCGAAGTCGCCAAAGAGCCGCTCGAAGCGCTCGCCGGAGTACGTGTAGCCCGCGGCGGTGGAGA
>DJRK01000049.1 GCA_002440065.1 Atopobium sp. UBA6362
TCGACGGCCAGTACGCGGCCTTCGGCACCGTTACCTCGGGCATAGAGGTCGTCGACTCGATCGCGGAGCAGACCCCCGTGCAGGACTCCAACGGAACCGTCGCCGTGGCCGACCAGCCCAAGATCTCGAAGATCTCCGTGATCGACTAGGGTGCGGGGCCGGGGCCATGCGGGCGATGCCCGCGCGGCCCGCAGCCAAGCCCCATGAGCCCGCAATATGGGCCCGTTCCATCGCGCCGCCCGCGTTCGACGTGGGCGGCGCTTCTTTGTTTGCACGTTAACGGGCCGTGAAAGCCCTCGGTTGGCTGCCGGAAGGCCTGATGCGACAACATTTTTCCGTTTCTGCGTGGTCCAACCCTTGGTTTGAGGTCCTCAGGCCTCTTGCCAAGGCCCCTTTCCTACCTTAGGGCGGCGTTTTCCCAGGTGAATAGTGCGTTTTGGTACATAAATTGCTTAACAAAGCACGCAGAACCGTGAATTCGTGTCCGGGGCAGCTTGGGCCTCACCGGGCACCCTTTGATTCGGGGCTTTATATGCAATACCTAATCGCCGAGTGGCAGAAATCGCCTATTTACGTGCTATTATAGGAATCGGCGAAAGGAGAAAGCATGTATCAGGTCGGTGAGTTCATCGTTCATCCGGGGCAAGGCGTCTGCAAAGTCGAGGATGTGAGCGAGGGACCCGACGCGACCTATAAGCTCCTGCCGGTCGGGCAACGGCACGCCATGCACATCAGCTTCCCCGTCTCGGGCGAGTCGCGCCTGCGCCCCGTGCTCTCGGCCGAGGAGGCGCGCAAGGTCATCGACTCCTATCCCGAGCTGCCGCTCGACGATTTCACCGAGCGCAACAACTCCCTCGAGGAGCAGCACTTCAAGAAGGAGATCCGCAACGGCTCCTGCGCGGACACCGTCCGCGTGGCCAAGACGTTCATCTCGCGCATCGCCGCCATCGAGGCGCGGAACAAGAAGGCCCCCGTCGCCTACGAGCGCATCCTCAAGCAGGCGCGCGAGCGCGCGTTGATCGAGCTCTCCTGCGCGCTGAGCTGCACCGTCGAGGACGTCGAGGCGCTGTTCCGCGCCGTGGAGGGCGTCGATCCCGCGCAGAACTAGGGAAGGCTCGCGGCCCGGCGAGCCGCCCTCGACGCATCGAGTGGCCGCCCGTTGCCGTGCCACAGGCCCTTCTCGACGCTTGACTCCCGCACCGGGCGCTTCATTACGTTTTGGCTCCTCTTTGGGCGCCCGCCTTGACGAACGGGGTAGAATTACCCGCACTTGGCCGTGGGCGGAAAGCCCCCAAAAGAGGAGGATCCATGCCGACTTCCGACGTCGCATCCAGCAACCGCGCGATCATCACCGTCTTGGGCAGCGACCGACCTGGCATCGTCGCCGCCGTCACCGCCGTGCTCGCCGACGACGAGGCGAACATCCTGGATATCTCGCAGACGATCCTGCAGGGCGTCTTTACCATGACCATGCTCGTCGACCTCGAGAAGGCCGCTGAGTTCGCCCAGCTCAAGGGGCAGCTCGCCGAGCTCTCCGAATCCCTCGGCGTGCAGATCACGCTCCAGCGCGAGGAAGTCTTCCGCTACATGTATCGCCTGTAGGCGCGCGGCCCGGCCCGGGCAGAAGGGCGAAGGAGGCTCGAATCCGATGGCTATCATACGCAACCGAAAGGGCGGCTCCCGCCCCATACTCTCGGCGTTGGAGACCTCGGCCTTGACGCACGTGGCCGATGCGTACCCCATGCCCTCCGCCGCGCTCGGCCGCCCCGCCGTCTCGGACAAGCTCTATGAGGGCTTCGAGGGCATCGACGTCGTGGACCCCGAGCTCTACACGCGCTACGACGTGAAGCGCGGCCTGCGCAACGCGGACGGCTCCGGCGTGCTCGTGGGCCTGACCACGATCTCGAACGTCCACGGCTACAACAAGACGCCCGAGGGCATCGTCCCGGACGAGGGCGACCTGATCTACCGCGGCTACCACATCGCCGACCTTATCGACAGCGCGCAGGCAGAGGACCGCTTTGGCTACGAGGAGGTCTCCTACCTCCTTATGACGGGCTCGCTTCCCACGGAGGCGCAGCTCGACGACTTCAAGGCGCGCATCGATTGCCGCCGCCAGCTCCCCGAGGGCTTCCTCCACATCTTCCCGCGCACCACCTACAGCCAGAACATCATGAACGTGCTGCAGCGCGCGACCCTGTTGCTGTACTCCTTCGACCCCACCCCGGACGACACGACGCCCACGCACGAGATCGACGTCGCGCTCTCGCTCCTCGGCCGCTGGCCCCGCACCGCCGCCGTTGCCCACGAGGCCGCCGTGGCCGCCGCGACGGGCACGAAGCTGCTCGTCCCCCCGGCGCGCGAGGGCTACTCCATGGCCGAGACCCTGCTCGACGTCCTGCGCGGCGACCAGGGCTTCACCCACGACGAGGCGATGCTGCTCGACGTCATGCTCATGCTCCATGCCGAGCACGGCGGCGGAAACAACTCCACGTTCACCACGCGCGTGCTCTCTTCCTCCGGCACGGACGCCTACTCGGTCTACGCCGCGGCGATCGGCTCGCTCAAGGGACCCAAGCACGGCGGCGCGAACGCGAAGGTGGGCGCCATGATCGAGGACGCGGCCGAGAACATCGAGGACTGGGACAGCGACGACGAGGTCGCCTCCTACCTCGAGCGCGTCGTGCGCGGGGAGGCCTTCGACGGCAGCGGCCTCATCTACGGCCTCGGCCACGCGGTCTACACGCTCTCCGACCCGCGCGCGGTCCTTATCAAGAAGTACGCGCGCAAGCTCGCCGGCCAGAAGGGTCGCGAGGAGAAGCTCAGCCTCATCGAGAACATCGAGCGCCTGGGGCCGCAGGTCATGCGCGACGTCAAGGGCACGAAGAAGCCCATCTGCGCGAACATCGACCTCTACACCGGCTTCATCTAC
>DJRK01000085.1:0-301 GCA_002440065.1 Atopobium sp. UBA6362
TGCGGCGGCCGGTGGACTCGCGCGACGCCTCCTCGACGGCCACGCGGGCCTCCTCGAGGACGCGGCTGCGGTTATAGGCCTCGGCCTCGCGGGCCATGCGGCTGTAGCGGTCCTCGCCGCCCTCCTCGCCGCGACGGCCCTTCTTGCCGCGACGGCGGCCTTCGCCGGTGGAGGGCTTGTCCTGCGAGGCGGCCTCGCGGGACTCGGTCGCCCTCGGCGCGGGCGAAGAGGAGCGCTTGGGGCCGCGCCCGGAGCGCTCGTCCGAGGACTTGCGGCCGCGGCCGTTGCCCTTCGCGGCGGC
>DJRK01000085.1:334-1632 GCA_002440065.1 Atopobium sp. UBA6362
GCGGCGGCGGCCTCCTCGGCCTGCTGCTTCAGGACCTTCTCCTGCTGGGCGATCTGGTCGAGCAGGCTCGTGAAGGAGGGCGTCGACTTGGGGGCGTTGTCGCGGACGCGGTTCTTCTCCGCCTCCTCGGCGGCCTTCTTCTCGGCGGCCTTGCGGGCCTCCTCGGCCTTCTTGCGCGCGGCCTCCTCGGCCGCGCGGCGGCGCTCCTCCTCGGCGCGCTCGGCCTCGCGGCGCTTCTCGGCCTCGATGCGCTCCTTCTCGGCCTTCTCGGCGGCGACGCGGGCCTCCTCGGCGGCCTTCTCGGCGGCCGCCTTCTTCTCGGCCTCGATCTCGGCCGCGCGGGCCTCGAGGATGGGCTTGAGGTTCTTGCGCACGATGGAGACGTAGGCGTCCTCGAGCGTGGACGAGGCGGACTTGGCCGGGATCTTCATGTCGGCGAGGTGCGCGAGCATCTCCTTGCTCGACATGCCGTATTCCTTCGCGAGGTCATGTACGCGGGTCTTGGCCATGTAACCTTCCTTCCAATGAAACGGGCGTGAGCCCGGGCGAATACTTGGTGCGGGTCCCGAGGCTTAGATCAGGGAATCGGGGTCGTCGGAGACCTCGACGCCCTCGAGCTGCTCGTGGACGCCGCAGTAGCGGGAGCCGGGACGGGCCATGTTGCGGCACTGGATGCCGTTCTCGCCCACGTACTCGCAGCGGTGGCCGCCCTCCTCGTCGATGAGGGAGTCGTCGACGGAAGCGGACGGGACCTCGAGCTTGATGCCCGCGGCCATGGACTCGCTCTTGATGTCGATGTGCATGCCGGTGAGGCGGGCGGCGAGGCGGGCGTTCTGGCCCTCCTTGCCGATGGCGAGGGAAAGCTGATCGTCGGGGACGATGACCGTCGCGTAGTTGTCGTCCGGGTTCACGAGCACGCGGGAGACGCGCGCCGGGGAAAGGGCGCTCGAGACGCACTTGGCGGGGTCGTCGCTCCATAGGACGACGTCGACGCGCTCGCCGCGGAGCTCGGAGACGACGGTGCGCACGCGGCTGCCCTTGGGGCCGACGCAGGCGCCCACGGGATCGAGGTGGTCGTCGTTGGAGGATACGGCGACCTTGGAGCGGACGCCGGCCTCGCGGGCGACGGAGCGGACCTCGACGATGCCGTCGTAGACCTCGGGCACCTCGAGCTCGAAGAGGCGGCGCAGGAGGTCCGGGTGGGTACGGGACACGACGATGGGCGGACGCTGGCGCTCGCCGCGGACGGCGGGCTGGGCGGCGTTCGGGTCGCGGACGTCGATGATGATCGCCTTGAG
>DJRK01000085.1:1730-9845 GCA_002440065.1 Atopobium sp. UBA6362
TCGAAGTGGGGCAGCTCGGCCTCGACGCCCTCGCGGATCTTGATGATCGTGAAGTCGGGCGTGGTCTGCAGCACGGTGCCGGTGATGATGTCGCCGATGCGCTGCTCGAACTCCTCGTAGATCTGCTGGCGGGCGGCGTTGCGCACGATGGAGCGGATCTCGGCCTTGGCGTGCTGGGCGGCGATGCGCGACGTTCCCGGCGGGGTCACGTCGACCTCGTCGAACTCGGAGAACTCGCCGGTCTCGGGGTCCTCCTCGCCCTTGGGGACGAGCTCGTAGACGTAGACGCGGCCCGTGGCGCGGTCGATGGTCACGCGCGCGCCGAAGGGCAGGTGCAGCACGTCGGCGTAGCTCTTGGCGAGGGACTGCTCGAGGCGGTCGAGCAGGTAGAGCTGGTCGATGTGCTTCTCCTGGCACAGAAGCTCAAGGGCCTCCATCATCTCTGATGCCATTGCTTGGTTCCTTCCTTAC
This sequence comes from Atopobium sp. UBA6362, assembly GCA_002440065.1. Lineage (GTDB taxonomy): Bacteria > Actinomycetota > Coriobacteriia > Coriobacteriales > Atopobiaceae > Paratractidigestivibacter. Next base: position 2,202 of record DJRK01000085.1, read on the forward strand.
TTCTTCTTGCCCGGCGTGGAAAAGTCGGGCTTGACGTTGCATTTCTTGACCTCGTCGAGAGGGACCTCGACCCGCTCGCCGTCGCATACGAGGACGACGTCTCCGCCCTCCATGCCCTCGAGCTTGCCGGAGTACTTGCGCCTACCCTCGACCGCGGTGGTCGTGAGCTGCACCTCGTTGCCGGCGAAACGCTCGAAGTCTCGGGCCCGGCGGAGCGGGCGGGCGAGGCCGGGCGAGCTCACCTCGAGGTTGTAGGAGGCGGGGATCGGGTCGAGCTCGTCGAGCACCTCGCCGATCCAGCCGGTCTCCGCCGCCACCTCGTCGAGCGAGATGGTGGGCGCGTCCTCGTCGGCGTGGTCGATGTAGACGCGGACGCACGGGTTCTTGGTCGCCCCGACGACCTCGACGTCCACGATGTCGACGCCATGGGCGGCCGCGCGCTCCTCGAGCGCGGCGAGAATGACCTTGTTCGTCTCTGCCTTGGGCATCTTGCCTCCCTCTGCTTACATACAGAAAGGAAGCGGGGCGAAAACTCCACCCCACTTCCTACGATTACAGCTCAATTACGTTGCTTATCTTATGCCCAGGGAACCGGCGGGTCAAGCGTCCACCATAACCTCACAACCAGGCGACCGTTAAAAATCGTTCGCGGCCTCGGAGGCCATCCACGCGTCCCGGAACTCCCCGTACCTGCCCTCGATAATCGCCTGGCGCGCGCGGCGCATGAGGTCGAGAAGGAAGTAGATGTTGTGCTCGGAAAGCAAGATGGAGCCGACCATCTCCTTCTGCCGCACGAGGTGGTGGATGTAGGCGCGGCTGAAGCCGGCGGCGCACGCCGGGCAGCCGCAGCCCTCGTCGAGCGGGCGGTCGTCCTCCCGGAAGCGCGCGTTCTTGAGGTTCAGGCGGCCCTCCATCGAGAAGGCCGTGCCCATGCGCGCGGTGCGGGTGGGCAGCACGCAGTCGAACATGTCGACGCCGCAGGCGACGCCGCGCACGAGCGTCGTGGGGTTGCCGACGCCCATGAGGTAGCGCGGCTTGTTGCGCGGCATGTGCTCGGCGCACAGGGGCTCGAGGCTCGCGAACATCGTCTCGTGGTCCTCCCCCACCGAGTAGCCGCCGATGCCGTAGCCCGGGAAGTCGCCGGCGTCCTCGAGGTGGCGTAGGCTCCTCAGGCGCAGGTCGAGGTGCATGCCGCCCTGGACAATGCCGAAGAGCGCCTGGTCCTTGCGGGTATGCGCGGCGAAGCAGCGGTCCGCCCACATGCTGGAGAGCTCGACGGAGCGCTCGACCTTGCGGCGATCGGCGGGGTAGCCCACGCACTGGTCGAGCTGCATGGTGATGTCGGAGCCGAGCTTCTGGGCGATCGCCATGTTCTCCTCGGGCGTCCACTCGAACCAGCGGCCGTCGTAGTCGACGGCGCGGAAGCGCACGCCCTTGTTCGAGAGCTTGAAGAACTCCTCGTGGCTGAAGACCTGGAAGCCGCCGGAGTCGGTGAGGATCGGGCCGCCCCAGCGCATGAAGCGGTGGACGCCGCCCATGCGCCCCACGAGGTCGGCGCCCGGGCGCTGGGAGAGGTGGTAGAGGTTGTTCAGGAGGATCTTCGTGCCCATGCGCTCGAGGTCGGCGGGGAGCATCCCCTTGACCGTGGCCTTGGTCCCCACGGGCATGAAGATGGGCGTGGGGATGTCGCCGTGCGGGGTATGGAAGACGCCGGCGCGGGCGTGCGTCGAGGGGTCCTCGGCGACGACGTCGTAGGTGAACCACTTCTCCTCCGGCACGGGTTCCCCGGCGCCGGCCATCCTCGTTTCTTCGTGCTCGCACATGGGTATGCGATACCGCCTCTCTCACGTGAGCGGAGCCGGAACGCGCAAGAAGGCGCGCGCCGGCCCGTCAATGACTTATCCGCTCGACAACAAAACCCGGCCCGGCGTTAAGCGCGCCGGGCCGGGAAACCTGTTCTCTCTGAGCGCCGGTTCTACTCGCCGAAGCGGGAGTCGATGAGCGCGATCAGGGCGTCGAGGGCCTGCTGCTCGTCCTCGCCGTCGCAAGCGACCTCAACGGTGGTGCCGGTGCCGAGGCCCGCAGCCAGGATCATCATGATGGACTTGGCGTTGACGGGAGCAGAGTCCTTGTCGACGTTCTTGATGGTGACGTTGGACTGGTACTTCTTGGCCTCGGTCACAAAGAGGGACGCGGGACGGGCGTGAAGGCCGGTGGCGTTGGTGATGCTGGTCTGCTTAGAAACCATGGTGTGGACTCCCTTTCCGATAATCCAAACAAATTGAGGATGAGCTGAACCTCCTCAAACTGAGGTTATAGTAGCAAACATAGCAAAAAAGGAAACCGTTGAGATCGGGGACGGGCAAAACTATTCGTTCGCCGCCGCAACGGGGACGCTCAGGGGGCGCAGACCCCACGAGCGGGAATATACACGGGAGGCCCGGCTTTGGAAAATAGCGAGGAGCAGTTGGCGACCGGCGTCGAGGCCCCTGCACAGAGCGAGGATACTGCAGAGAATAGCGAGGTCTCGGAAGAGCCGGCCGAGCAGGAAGATGCGCCCAACGAGCTCGGCGGCGACGAATCGGAAAGCGACGGGGCCGAGGCCAAGTCGCCGGAGGATAAGGGCGCTGAGGCGTCTGAGGAATCCCAGGCCGAGCGAGCCGCCGAGAAGGCCGCCGAGGCCGCGAAGGACGCCGCCAACGCGGCGAGGGGCGCCGCGAACGCCGCCGCGGCGAAGCTCAAGCGGGGCGCCTTCGCGGTCCGCGACGTTCACAACGCCTCCAAGAGATACTCGACCGCCCGTGCGCAGGTGCGGGCCGCCCAGGAGGCGCTCGCAGCCGACGAGTCGACGCTCGCCCACCGCGAGGACATCGAGGCGAACTACGCGAGAATCGTCTCGGAGCAGACGGGCATCGTGGACGAGGCCGCAAAGAAGGCCGAGGCCTCCGACGCTCGGGCCGACGCGGTCATGGAGGAGGCGTCGGCCCTCAAGGGGGACCTCGACGAGCTCAAGGCATCGAACGCGGCCGAGCTCAGGCCCTACAAGCGCATGGCCGAGACGGCAAAGGGCGCCCTCGACGACGCGACGCGCGTGCTTGCCGAGGCCAAGCGCGCCGTCAAGTCCGCGGAGGCGCAGGCGAAGGAGGCGGCCGAGCGGAGGGAGCAGGCGCTCGCCACGGCGAACAAGACCCTCGACAACGCGAAGGCCCGCCAACGCAAAGTGCAGGACGAGCTCAAGCGGCTGCAAACGGGCGGGGGCGCGGCTACGGCGATCTCGCAGATGCAGTCCGAGAACGTGGCGGCGCTCGCCCGCGTGCAGAACGCTCAGGCCGAGGTCGACCGGGCGGTGAAGGACGGCCAGACGACGGTGGACAACGCCCAGACTCACCTATGGACGCAGAACCAGTCGCTCGAGACGGCCCAGCGGGCGGCCGACGAGGCAAGGGCGAAGCACGAGACGCAGCGCGCCGCCTACGAGAAGATGCTCGCCGAGGCGAACGAGAAGGAGCGCGTCCTAGCCGAAGGGATCAAAGAGCGCCAAGAAGAGGCCAAGCGACAGCGCTCCGCGGCCGAGTCCTCCCGCGCCGAGCAGAAAGAGGCGCAGGGCCTCCTCGACGAGGCGGGGCTCATCCACTCGACGCCCGGGGAGACGGCACGGCTCAAGTCCTCGATCGAGGAACAGCGACGCGCCCTTGAGGCGGCGGAGCAGGAGGCCCAGGAGCTCGAGCAAGGCGTGAAGAGCCTCAAGACGAGGACCCGCGCGGACCGCGTCATTCTCATCGTTGCCGCAGCAGTGGTCGTCCTCGTCGTTCTCTTCATCGTTTCCAGCTGCGTAAAGTAACCTAAATTACACCAATAGTTGCACAAAGCCATCCTACCCGATGGAAACAGAACCGGCCGCCCCTCGTAAGAAGGACGGCCGGTTTTCCCGATGTGTCTATTGCGCCTAGTGGATGAACATCGCGTCGCCGAAGCTCAAGAAGCGGTACTTCTCGTCGATGGCCGACTGATAAGCGTCCATGATCTGCTCCCTCGTGGCAAAGGCCGAGACGAGCATCATGAGGGTGCTGCGGGGCACGTGGAAGTTCGTGATCATGGCGTCGACCACGTGAAAGGTGGAACCGGGCATGAGGAAGAGGTTCGTCGTCGCGTTCTCGCGCGCCACGATGTCGCCCTTCTCGACCGGGAAGCGCCGCGCGGAGACGGGGGGCTCCGCCTGAGCAGCGTCGGCGTCCCAGGCGCTCTCGAGCGAGCGCACGGAGGTCGTCCCGACGGCGATCACGCGGTGACCGGACGCCTTGGTCGCCTTCACGGCATCGATGACCGACTGCGGGACGTGGTAGCGCTCGGTGTGCATGACGTGCTGGGTCGGGTCGTCCTCGGTGACGAGGCGGAAGGTGTCGATGCCCACCTCGAGCTCGACCGTCGCCCAGCCGCAGCCGTGGTCGCGGATCTTCTGGATGAGCTCGGGCGTGAAGTGGAGGCCCGCCGTGGGGGCCGCGGCGGAGTGCTCCTCATGCATGGCATAGACGGTCTGGTACTTCTCGGGGTCGCCTTCGTACTGCGTGATGTAGGGCGGCAGCGGCACATGGCCCGCCGCATGGATGGCCTCGTCGAGCGTGCGCGGCTTGCCGTCGGGGCCCTCCCCCACCGCGTCGAAGCGGACGAGCCGGCCGCCCTTGGAATCCTCGACGAAATCGACGATCGTGCCGGTGAGCACGACGGGCGCGGAGTCGGGGGCGTGCAGGCCGCCGGCGCGGTACTCGATGACGATGCCCGGCTGCTTCAGGCGCTTGCCGGGGTTCACGAGGCATTCCCACACGTGGCCCAGGGGGTCGACGTCCTCGCGGCGCTTGAGGAGCAGCGTCTCGCACACGCCGCCCGTGCCGCGCTTCTTGCCCACGAGACGGGCGGGGAGCACGCGGGTCTTGTTTGCCACAAGAAGGTCGCCGGGCTCGAGATAGTCGAGGATGTCGTAGAAGCGGCGGTGCTCCACGTGGCCGTCCTCGCGGTCGAGGACGAGCAGGCGGCAGTGGTCGCGGGGCTCGGCGGGAGACTGGGCGATGAGCTCGTCGGGCAGGGGGTAATCGAAATCGTCGGTGCGCATGGTACGCGTTCCTCTCTGTTGCTGTGTCCGCGCTCCAGTGTAGCGCGGAGCGGGCATGCGCGTTTCGTGCCATGGACGGCCCTTAGACACGAGCGGGGCGCCCCCTAAAGGAGACGCCCCGGATCTCGCCGCGGGATTTAGACTTCCTGAACGACTCGGACGCTCTTACGGGCGCTGGCCCATGCCGCCCTCGAGCGTGACGGTCTCGCCGTTCATGTACTTGAAGTCGGGGCCGCACAGCTGGACCACGACGCGACCGATCTCCTTCTCGACGTCGCCGTAGTGCCCCGCGGGCGGCATATGGACGTTCGCCTCGAAGGCCTCGGGATAGGCTGCCTCGAAGTTCTCGAGCTGGGCGGTCCAGGCAAGGGGGCACACGACGTTCACGTTCACGCCATCCGGCCCCCACTCGTTCGCGGCGACGCGGGAAAGTCCGCGGATACCCTCCTTCGCAGCGGCGTAGGAGCCCTGGCCGTAGTTACCGAAGAGCCCGGCGCCGGAAGCGAAGTTCACGACGGAGCCCTTCGTCTCCTTAAGATAGGGGTACGCCTTCTGCATGTAGAGGAACGCGGCATAGAGCCCAGAGTAGATGGCGAGGTCGAACTGGGCCATCGTGTGATCGGCAATTGTGACCCCCGAGGCGCTGGCCTGCGCATTGTTCACCACGGCATCGATGCGGCCGAACTCCGCGACCGCGCGGTCGATGACGTTCTGGACGATTGCCTCGTTGTCCTGGCCGGCCGAGACGTCCGCCTGGACGGGCAGCACCTTGATGCCGTAGTCGGCCTCGAGCGACTCCTTTGCCGCCTCGAGCTTCGCGAGGTTGCGGCCCGTGACAACCAGGTTCGCGCCCTCCTTCGCGAAGGCGATGTCGATGCCGTAGCCGATCGAGCCGGCCCGGCCGTCCTTGAGCGTCGCTTTTCCGCCGCCGGTGACGATAACGGTCTTTCCAGTGAACAGGCCCATGGGGACCTCCTTGGGTAGCGCGGCTCCAAGCGCGGCTGCGTGGTTCGCCTGCGTGCATGACGAACACCGTAGCCGCGGCTATGTGCGCCGGGTAAGGTCCCGGTCGGTGGAAGGAGCGTTGATTCCGGCTGGGCGGAAAGGCAAAGAAGGGCCGACGTTCACCCATCGGCGAGCGGATGAGGCGCCGCTCACCGGATCTGAGCGGTTCGTGTTGCTTGAGCGGCTGCCTTCGCGGCGGCTTTGGCGCGCTTGCGTTCGTCTCTCGCCTCGTGGCGCTCGATGGCCGCCTCGGCGGCGCTGAAGCGGCAACCGCAGTAGTTCTGCCGATACATCCCCAAAGCCCGCGATTCACGGGTCGCATCGGGATAGAAGGGCCTGAAATCCTGCCACACCGGAATGAGGCCGTTCGCCCCAGCAATATCGCGGAGAAGCTCACCGCAGTCGTCGAAGAGCTGGTAAGGGCTGACCGCAAGCGTCGTCGAGACGTGCTCGAACCCGAGCTCTTGGGCCTTCTTGCATGCTTCCTTGAGCCGCAGGGCGTAGCAGGCCCGGCATCGGCGCTTACGGTCGAAGGCGAGGGGCGCGACCGCGCGCTCCCACGCGTCCCGATCGTCTGCGGCCACGACCACCTCGACGTGGGCCACGTCGTGAGCCCAAGCCTCGAGCGTCTCGAGCCTCAGCGCGTGCTCGGAAACCGGCTGGATATTCGGGTTCGTCCAGATGACGGTGGGCTCGTAGCCCTGCTCGCGCAGGAGCCTCACGGGTTCAAGGGAGCAGGGGCCGCAGCAGGCATGAAGCGCAAGCGGGGTCATCTACCGGCGCCCCCGCTCTTCGGCGCCGCCCTGGGGATTGGGGGTCACATGGGCCGCGAGCTGCTGCTCGTAGAGGCTGCTCGCGGAGTTGAAGTCCCCGGGAAGCACCACGCTCGAGGAGCCCTTCTCGGCGAAGCTCTCCATCATGCTCACCCACTGCGTGAACTCGAAGAGGCGGTTCGCCTCCTCGCTCGAGAGCTCGGAGCCCTTGATGGTGTCGATCGATTCCTTGATGCCGCGGGCGATGGCGATGCGCTGGTCGGCGATGCCCTTGCCCTCGGCGGCCATGGCCTCGGCCTTCGCCTGAGCCGCGATGACGGTCTTGGCCCTCGCGGCCTCGGCGTCGTTGCGGGCGCTCTCGAGGTTGTTCTTGGAGGCGACGATGCGGTTCATCGACTCCTGGACCTCCTTGGGGAGGCGGATGGATGTGATGAGCGTGGTCACGAGGACGTAGCCGTAGCCGAGCATCTTCTTTGCCACGATCTCGTCGATGGCCGTGGCGATGGCGTCCTTCTCGGAGAAGACCTCGTCGAGCGAGCGGTTGGGGATCTGGCTGCGCAGGGCGTCGGCGAGGTAATCGCGCATCTGGGCGACGGGGTCGGTCAAGGTATAGAAGCTCTTCCAAACGCCGGAATCCTGGCCCGCCGAAACGTTGGACGAGTCCACGTGGTACTGGATGGAGACGTCGAGCTCGATCGTGACGTTGTCCGAGGTCTTCGCGTCGAAGGTCATGTGCTCGTCCTCGGTCATGAGGTCGAT
>DJRK01000062.1:0-5146 GCA_002440065.1 Atopobium sp. UBA6362
AAGCCCAAGGTCGCCGTCGCGGGCCTGAATCCCCACTGCGGGGAGCACGGTCTCTTTGGCACCGAGGAGGCCGACGAGATCGAGCCCGCCATCAAGCTCGCCCAGGCCGAGGGCATCGACGCGGTCGGCCCCGTTCCTCCCGACTCGGTCTTCTCAGAGATGCACGGCGGCTGGTACGACATCACCGTCTGCATGTACCACGACCAGGGGCACATTCCCACGAAGGTCCTCGGATTTGTCTACGACCGCGAGAAGCAGGGTTGGAAGGCCGTCGAGGGCGTGAACGTCACGCTTGGCCTGCCTATCATCCGCACCTCGGTCGACCACGGCACCGGCTTTGCCCTTGCGGGCAAGGGCACTTCCAATGAGCTTTCTCTCGTGAACGCAATCGACTATGCCCTGCGCATGGCAAAGGGGAGGGCAGACGCGGCGCAAAAGTAAGAAGGCGGCTCCGCGAGGCCGAGGTTTGGCGACTTGAGGCCTCGCGGAGCCAGATAAAGGTGGGATTGTCATCTGACTGATGACGGTCCTCCCGCGTAATTCTCCCATATTTGCTATTTATTGAAAGGAGCTGAGAGAACAATGACGCTTTCCATGATTCTCTCGCTCGTCGTGCTCGTCGCGATGATTGCGATGATCCTCTTTGATGTCCTGCCGTTCGGCATGCCGCCAATCGCGTGCTGCATCCTCATCGTTATCTTCGGCTCGCTCTTCGGCTCTCAGATGACGGATCTGGCAGACCCCTGGGATATCTCGTACGCATTCGCCGGCTTCACCAACAACACCGTGTGGATGCTCGCGTTCTTCATGGTTATCCTCGCTGCCATCCAGAAGACCCAGATGATCAGCAAGGTCAAGGAAGTCATGACTAAGCTCGTCGAGAAGGGCGGTTTCAAGAGCTATGTTCTCCTTCTGATCGTAGTTATGCTCGGCGCCTCGATCCTGGGCATGGGCTCTACCGCTTTCTACGTGCTTATCTTCTCGCTCGTCGTCACTATGCCGTATAGCGACAAGCTCCCCGGCTCTAAGTTGATGCTCCCGCTCGGCATCGCCTCCAACCATCCGCTGATTCCGATCAACGTCGCGTTGCAGTACGGCGTCGCGGTGTCTGTGCTGGCGGCCTCCGGTCTTCAGCAGGGCATCACCATGGTCCAGTTCGCCATCGTGACCTTCTTCCTGTCCATGGGCTTCCTTGTGTGGGCCATCATCGGCTACAAGTTCCTCCCGAGCCATCCCGTCGCTGAGCCTACGGTTGAGAACTCCGCCGTGCTCGAGGACGACGGGTCCGCCGTTATGACCTCTTGGAAGGAGACTGCCGCGATCTTGGCGTTCGTCGTCTCGATCGTCGCCATGATGCTCGTCGACACGCTCGGCCAGCTTTCTTACATCATCCCCGGCGCAGCCGCGATTTTTATGGTGCTTATCAAGGTTCTTGACTTCAACGAGTTCCGCGATAACCTCTTTAGCCCGATCATCCTCATGACCGCCGGCGTCATCCCCGTGGCTAACGCCCTCGCGGATTCCGGCCTGTCCACGCTCGTTGGCAACAGCGTCGCCGCCTTCGTCGGCACCGGTGTTCCGCCGTTCTTGTTGCTCATCATCTTTACGGTGCTCTGCTCTACGTTCGCTTGCTTCACGGGTTCCCAGGTGGGCATTGTCATGATCTTCGCCCCGATAGCAATCGCTGTCTGCCAGGGCCTGGGCTATAACCCCACGGCCGCCTGCGTGGCCGTTACGCTCTCCGGCTGGGCCGGCCACTACATGCCGATCGACGGGCTTCCCGCCATGGCTTACGGTATGGGTAAGTACACAATGGTCGAGTTCTGGAAGTTCACGATTCCACAGTACGTCATCCGCATCCTGTTCCTGTGCGCGGGTGCGCTGATCGTCTTCCCGATGTAGTTGTCCCTGGCCCGCCCCACCCCCTACGGGGCGGGCCCCCGCGCGATTCTTCGCAAATAAGAGAGGAAGCAAGATGGCAGTCAAGACCCTTCCCGGGCTCACCCCCGACGGCCAGGTCTACTTCGATGAGGAGATGCGACTGACCGAGGCGTTCGTGAACCCCGGTCCTTGGAAGACGGCGCATGGGCCTGGCCTGCTCGAGACCCCTGCGGGCACGATTCTGTGCTGCTGGTTCGCCGGCACTTATGAGGGCGATACCGACATCAACATCGTGGTCTCGCGCCTCGAGAAGGGCTCCGACAAATGGAGTGAGCCGAACTACATCAGCCATAACGACGATCGCTCCGATCAGAACCCGTCCCTCTTCCTCAACCCGAACGGCGAGATCTGGGCGATGTACACCTCGCAGCTCGGTCGCCAGCCGGGCAAGGACAACATGCAGTACACCTCTGTGGTAAAGAAGCAGGTTTCGACCGATGACGGAAAGACCTGGTCCGAGCCCGAGGTCGTGCTTCCCGAGGAGGGTACCTTCGCTCGCCAGGCCGTGCGGGTCCTCTCGAACGGCCGTTGGATCTACGGGCTGTGGCTGTGTCGCGACTCGGCGAGTGGACTTGCGGGCGACCCCTCGGCCTTCGCGATCTCCGACGACGAGGGAACCTCGTGGCGCCGCGTCGACATGCCCGAGTCGGCTGGGCGTGTGCATCCAAGCATCGTTGAGCTCGAGGACGGTCACCTCGTAGCCTTCATGCGCTCGCGCGAGGCCGACTTCATCTATCGCAGCGAGTCGCTTGACTACGGCGACTCCTGGAGTGCTCCCGTGCCCACTCCTCTGCCCAACAATAACTCCGGCATCGGCGTGACCAAGCTCGCGAGCGGGCGCATCGCGCTCATCTATAACCACAACTCCGCCCCGGCGACCTATGGCAAGAAGGGCGCGTGGCCCGCGCTGAGAAACCCCGTTTCCATCGCGCTGTCTGAGGACGGCGGGCTCACCTTCCCGCTCATCCGCAACGTCGAGCGCGGCGAGGGCTACGTGGGCGCCGAGAACAAGTTCAACAACCGCCAGTACGAGTACCCCACGATCATCCAGGCGGCAGACGGCATGATTCACTGCGCCTGGGCCTACCAGACCCGTCGCGGTGTCAAGTGGATCAGGCTCTCGGAGGCCGACATCATGGGAAAGACTCGTGGCGAGGGAACGTACAACCCGACTTCGGGTGACGTTGGGGCGCATTAGGAACCGTGGCCTTGGGCTGCGCCAGGTGCGGGCTCAAGGCGACTTTCAAAGGAGTCTAATACCATGATTTATGACGGATTTGATGCCATCGAGCTGTACCGTGGCCTTTCTCGCGGCCTCGACGTCCTTATTGACTGGCTGGGGGAGAACGACCCCGCGGAGCTGCCGCTCGGCAAGACCTGCATCGACGGCGAGCGCGTGTACGCGAACGTCATGAACGCCAAGACCCGCAAGTTCGAGGATGCGCGTTTCGAGACGCATCGCAAGTACATGGACGTGCAGGTCGATCTCGAGGGCGCCGAGTCGTTCAAGACGACGCCGGGCGCGACCGTTCCTGCGGGTGATTTTGACGAGGCAACCGACAAGGGCTATTGCCACGAGGCTCCCGAGAACCACGACCTTCTAGACGGCACGCTCGAGGGTGGGCGCTTTGTCGTCTTCATGATAGGCGAGCCCCATATGCCCAACCTCGTCTGCGAGGGCAACGAGGTCGGCCCCATCAAGAAGATCTGCTTCAAGGTCGTGGGCGACCAGTTCTGGGACGAGGTCTAGCGTCTCAACAGACGAACGAGGGGTGTAGCGCCGTTTGCGCTCCGATCCCGTAAACGGCGGCACATCCCCCGCTCGTCGTAGAAGCTTTTTATGGGGCGTCTTTGTGAGGTCCCAGTCATGCGTTAAACTAAATCGAATGTAATGGCGTGCCCAATACGGCAGCCTTGGCGAGCCCTTGCCCCTCCTGGGGAATTATGATCGGGCGTCAATCTATTGGGCGCACTCGATCCTACCCAGGAGGGAATACGTGAAAGAGTACCTGTCTTCATCCGATGATGTCCTGCGCGAGCAGGGCACCGATGAGGCCAACGGCCTAAGCGCTGCGGAGGCTTCCGCGCGCCAGGCGAAGTTCGGCCCGAACAAACTCAAGGAAGAAGAGAAGACCCCGATGTGGATCCGCTTCTTCCAGCAGATGGCGGACCCGATGGTCATCATGCTGATCGTGGCGGCCGTCATCAGCGCCGTTACCGGCGCCATCCAGGGCGAGATCGACTTCGCCGACGTCATCATCATCATGACGGTCGTCATCATCAACTCCGCGCTTGGCGTCATTCAGGAGGCCAAGAGCGAGGAGGCGCTCGCTGCGCTGCAGGAGATGAGCGCGGCGCAGTCCAAGGTCATGCGCGACGGCAAGCTCGTCATGCTCCACTCCTCCGAGCTCGTGCCGGGCGACGTGGTGCTTCTTGAGGCCGGCGACTCCGTGCCGGCGGACTGCCGCGTGCTCGAGAGCGCCTCGATGAAGATCGAGGAGGCGGCCCTTACCGGCGAGTCCGTGCCGGTCGAGAAGCACGCCGAGGCGATCGCGCTCGCCGACGGGGCCGACGACGTGCCGCTGGGCGACCGCAAGAACATGTGCTACATGGGCTCGACCGTCGTCTACGGCCGCGGTCGCGCCGTCGTGGTCGCCACGGGCATGGACACCGAGATGGGCAAGATCGCCGGTGCCCTCACCGAGGCTAAGGACGAGCTCACGCCGCTGCAGGTGAAGCTCGACGAGCTGTCGCACATCCTGACCAAGCTCGTCATCGTGATCTGCGTGGTCATCTTCGCCGTCGACGTGCTGCGCCACGGGTTCGGCAACCTGGCCGACGAGCCGACGCTGCTTCTCAACACCTTCATGGTCGCGGTCTCCCTTGCCGTTGCCGCGATTCCCGAGGGCCTCGTGGCCGTCGTCACGATCGTGCTCTCGCTCGGCGTGACCAAGATGGCGAAGCGCCAGGCGATCATCCGCAACCTCTCCGCCGTCGAGACCCTGGGCTGCACCCAGGTCATCTGCTCCGATAAGACCGGTACCCTGACCCAGAACAAGATGACCGTCGTGAAGCACGAGCTCGCCGCCCCCGAGGAGAAGTTCCTCGCCGGCATGGCCCTGTGCTCCGATGCCAAGTGGGATCCTGAGGCGGGCCACGCCGTGGGCGAGCCTACCGAGTGCGCGCTCGTGAACGATGCCGCGAA
>DJRK01000062.1:5164-20304 GCA_002440065.1 Atopobium sp. UBA6362
CCGCGCGTGGGCGAGGCCCCGTTCGATTCCGGCCGCAAGATGATGTCCGTGGTCGTCGAGACCCTGGACGACGAGTTCGAGCAGTACACCAAGGGCGGCCCCGACGTTGTTCTTGGCCGCTGCACGACCATCTACGAGGGCGACAAGGTCGTTCCGCTGACTGATGAGCGCCGAGCCGAGCTTCTTGCCGCGAACAAGGCCATGGCCGACCAGGCCCTGCGCGTCCTCGCGCTTGCGAGCCGCCACTATACCGAGGCCCCCGCGGACTTCTCGGCAGATGCGCTCGAGCACGACCTCACCTTCTGCGGCCTCTCCGGCATGATCGACCCCGAGCGCCCTGAGGTCGCCGCCGCCATAGACGAGGCGCACACCGCGGGTATCCGCACCGTCATGATCACGGGCGACCACGTGGACACCGCCGTGGCCATCGCAAAGAACCTCGGGATCATCGAGGACCGCAAGCAGGCCATCACCGGCGCCGAGCTCGACCACATGAGCGACGAGGAGCTCGACAAGCACATCGAGGACTATGGCGTGTATGCCCGAGTCCAGCCCGAGCACAAGACCCGTATCGTCGAGGCTTGGAAGAGCCGCGGCATGATCGTGGCAATGACGGGCGACGGCGTGAACGACGCCCCGTCCATCAAGCGCGCGAACATCGGCGTGGGCATGGGCATCACGGGCACCGACGTGACGAAGAACGTCGCCGACATGGTCCTGGCCGACGATAACTTCGCCACGATCATCTCTGCCTGCGAAGAGGGCCGCCGCATCTACGACAACATCCGCAAGGTCATCCAGTTCCTGCTTTCCGCGAACCTGGCCGAGGTCTTCTCCGTCTTCATCGCGACGCTCGTGGGCTTCACGCTTTTCCAGCCCGTGCAGCTGCTGTGGGTCAACCTCGTGACCGACTGCTTCCCCGCGCTCGCGCTGGGCATGGAGGAGGCCGAGGGCGACGTGATGCGCCGCAAACCGCGCAAGGCTTCCGACGGCGTCTTCGCCGGCCATATGGGCGCCGACTGCATCGTGCAGGGCCTGATCATCACCGCGCTCGTGCTCGCGAGTTTCTTTGCGGGCGTGTACTTCGACATGGGCTACATCAATATCGCCGACATGATCGCCGGTACCGCCGACGAAGAGGGCGTCATGATGGCGTTCATCACGCTGAACATGGTCGAGATCTTCCACTGCTTCAACATGCGTAGCCGCCGACTGTCACTGTTCCAGATGAAGAAGCAGAACTGGTGGCTGTGGGGCGCTGCCGTGCTCGCGCTCGTGCTGACGCTCATCGTGGTCGAGGTCGAGCCGCTTGCTATGATGTTCTTTGGCGTGCCGGGGCTCGAGCTCCAGGGTTCGCTGACCGCGCTGGGCATCGCCTTCCTCATCATCCCGCTCGTCGAGGTGCACAAGGCGATCATGCGCGCCATCGAGAAGGACGACTAAAGAAGGACACGTGGCCAAGCGTTCAAAAAAGAAAACGCGAAGCAACCGAGCCGGCGGGGCACCTGTGGCCCTGCCGGCCCTTTCTTCGCTTATGGACCTGCCGACGTTCGAGGAGCTTTCCTGCGGGGTCGACCGTAGGAAGACCGAGTTCGCGGAGGCCTGCGAGCGGGCCTGTGAAGCGGCCGGGAGCGATATCTCAGATGAGCTTGAGCTTGGATGCATCGTGAGGCTCGACCGGGGCTTCCCGGCGGTGTGCTGCGCGGACGGGACCTACAGGGCCGAGTTCTCCGCGCGTCTGACCAAGGGCGGCCTCTCGCGAGGGGAGAACTCGCGGGCCGCAGTGGGCGACTGGGTGTGCGCGAGAAGGCCGCAGGGCCACGACATGGGGCTCATTGAAGAGATCCTGCCGCGGAGGAGCGACATCGCGCGATGGAAGGGCAAGGCGCGCGGAGAGAAGCAGACGCTCGCCGCGAACGTCGACCTCGTGATCGTGGTGCAGGCGCTCGGCGAGCGGCCCGTCTCTTGCGAGAGAATCGCCCGCTCGGCGGTGATCGCACGCGATTGCGGTGCGGACGTGGCGGTTGTGCTCACCAAGGCGGACCGCGCAGGCGACGAGGTGCTCGTCTCCGACATCGATGCCGTGCGCGAGGTACTGGGTGACGAGAGCTCGCTTGTGGTGACCTCGAGCCTCGGCGCCGAGGCCGAGAGGTCTCGGGTCTCGGCGGTCTGCGCCGAGAAGGGCGTTGATTTTGGCATCGAGGCCGTGAAGGCCCTGGTGCCGGAAGGACGGATCGCCATCGTGCTCGGTGAGTCGGGTGCGGGCAAATCGACGCTGCTCAATGCGCTGCTGGGGCACGAGGCCCTCGAGACGGGTGCCGTTCGCGAGGCAGACGACATGGGGCGCCATACCACCGTGGCGCGCCGGATGGTGTCGCTCCCGGGTGCCGGGGTGATCGTGGACGAGCCGGGGCTGAGGAGCCTGCCCATCGTGGGGCACGAGCGTGGCCTTGCCATGGTTTTCCCCCAGATAGCTGCGGCGGCGCGCGAGTGTCGCTTTCGTGACTGCACGCATACCCATGAGCCGGGCTGCGAGGTCAGGGCCCGGTATCAGGCGGGCGACGCGGGATTTTCCGAAGTGAGGGTCTCGTGCTACTTGGCGCTTGCGGCCGAGATGCGCGAGTCCGCGGCGTCGCTCGACCCCGATGTGGTGATCTGACAAAACCGGGCAATTGGCTCAAGGGATTCTTTCAAGGCCGGCCTCGAGGAGGTCGGCCTTATTTGTGTGCAAGCTGTGGACGGCGGCTCGAAATTTGCAAGTTAGCCGTCTAGAACTGCTGTACAGGGAGCTGTCGCGCCGCGCACGGAGCGAACAGGTCGGGTTAAACGACTGGTCGAAATGCCGCTAGATATCTGCAAGTTTCCTGCTAGCTACGTGCCTGCTACGTGCTAGCAGATTCAAAAAAAGTCGCTGGTAAACGGCCTAAAATATGCGAAAGTCCTTCTCACTCGAATTCAAGTCGAGCAAACTGGCGAACGATTGAGGGGGACGGTACATGAAACGGCGGTTTAGGCTCGCGCTTTCCGGGGCCTGCGCGATTCTTGCGGCAAGTATTTGCATGCTTTATGGCCAAGAAGTACGCGCCGAGGCAGAACAGGAAAGAAGCGAGGTCCTTACCAGGTTCGGCGGGGACACGGTGGGTCTTGTGGTGGCCAGCGAAGCGCTCGAAGTCGGCGACGTGGTGGGCAGGCAGAACGTTGGCGTGAGGGACTGGGCCTCCTCACTCGTTCCCGACGGGTCGATTACGTCGATGGACGACTGCGCCGGAAAGGTCGTCACGGTGCCCCTGGCAAAAGGCGCTCCCGTGACGGACCTCAATTTCAGGGCATCGGAGGACGCGATCGACGTTCCTGCCGGGTATATCGCGCTGCAGGTGCTTATGACCGAGAAGCTGGGGCTGCCGTCCTCAGTGTCCGTGGGGTCCAGGCTTGTTGCCTACGAGGTGGGCGATGAAGGCACGAAGGTCATCTGCTCCGACGCGCAGACCTTGAGCGTTCCCGTTGCTTCGGCCGGGGCTTCTCGACCCCAGGTGAGCATAGCGGCGCGTCCAGGGGACGTCTCCGCCTTGCTTAGGGCAAGTGCCGAGGGGAGTCTACGGCTTGTCCTGCCTTCCAGCGAGGCGGAAGAGGCCGTCGAGCCTGCGGCGCCGTCGACTGTCGTTTCCAACGTTTCCCAGGTGGAATCTCCCGAAGGGGGCGAGTGAGATGTCCGCAAAAGGCTGGGTCGCGTGTTGCTCGCCCGAGGCGAAGACGGACGTTACGGCTGCTGCCGCATCGCTCGATGTCGCCGAGGAGCTGCGGTTTATGGAGCGGCCCGACGACCTAAGGGCCTCGTCTTTTGGTCTGCCTGGCAGAGCGGGCCCCGGAGTCATTGTCGGGGAACTGGATGAAGGCGCGTCCTCCGTGAACGTGGCGGCTGCTCTCGTGGCAGACGGGCGTTTCTCGAGCGTCGTCCTCGTGAGGCGGGAAGCTTCCGGTTCGCTTAGGTCCCGTGCCGCTCGGGCGGGGATCGACCTCGTGATCGACCCCTTACAACTCGAGCCCCCGCCGTCTCAGCGGGCGAGGGGCATTCCGGGACATGGGCGGGAGGGCCCCGGTTTGTCAGCGCTGGGGGGCGACTTCGGGACCGGGGACTTTCCCGCTCGGGGAACGAGGACTTCTTTGCCGGTTTTGGTGCCAAAGATGGGGAGTGGCCAGGCAATCGATGCGAATCGGCGTGCTCCGATCGTCGTCTTCGCCTCGGGAAGGGGCGGCGTGGGGAAGACGTTTCTCTCGGCGGCGTTTGCGTCGACGGCTGCCCGGTGGGGGATGAACGTTGTGGCAATCGACCTCGATCTATCCTGCGGGAACCTGTGCGGCAACTTGGGCGTGGCCGAAATCTCGGATTTCGTCCGCGTGCTGGAGGATGAGGGGACGCTTGGGACCGCGGCTGCCCAGGGCGTCGGCTCGCCTTCGGGCGTAAAGGTTGCGGGGCCTTGTGGGAGGCCGGAGCAGGCCGAGCTCGTGATGCCCCATGTGGGGGAGCTTCTTGAGGGCGCGTCGGAATCCTTCGATCTCGTCGTGGTCGACACCTCGACGACATTTACCGACGCGGTCGCCCAAGCGGCCCAAATGGCCGATCGACTTGTTTTGGTCAGTAGGGGCGGGGAATCGCTTGCGAGCTTGGCGCGTGCGAGCGGGCTCGCGGTGAGGCTGGGGGTTGCGCGCGCAAGCATCGCGCGGGCCGAAAACGTGGCCAACCCACGGAGGAAGAAGGGCTTCGATGCCGCGAGGGCGCAAGTGGGCCTCGAGGCGGCGAGGTGCTTCTCGATCGATGACGGCGGGGAGGAAGTGCGAGAGCTCTCGGCTGCCGGAAGAGTGGGGGAGCTCTATGAGCTTGGGGTGCCTATGGCCGACTCGGTCGTCTCGATGACGGCCCAACTATTGGCCGAGCTCGGTTGTCTGCCCGCAAACGATGAGGCGAGACGAGCTGCCGGCTCGGATATGGCGGCAAGAAAGCGGCAATGGTTCGGAAAGCGAAGGGAGGCGAAGAGCGCATGAGCGTCCTGGAAAGGGTCCGGGAAGCCGAGGAGGCCTCGGGGGCGGGAAGCGACCTCGATGAGCGCATGAGGAAGGAGCGAATGGCTTCGCTTCGCGCCGACCTCAAGCGAGACCTTATGGGCAGGCTGGGCCTGGACATGGTCGCCTCGATGCTTGCGGACGGTTCGGTCGAGCGTGCCCGTGAGGAAGTGGGCGTGACCCTGCGGTCGATTCTGAATGCCGGGAAATACGAGGACGTGGCCAGCGGGCTCAGGGAGGAACTGGTTGGCCAAGTGGTCGACGAGGTCTGCGGCCTAGGACCGATCCAGGGGCTCCTCGATGATCCCGAAGTCACGGAAGTGATCGTCAACGGCACTCAGGCCCTGTTCTACGAGAAGGACGGCAGGCTCATAGAGTCGGACGTCTCCTTCGACTCGCCCGAACAGATCACGATGGCGATCGATCGAATCCTGGCCCCTCTGGGTCGCCGGCTCGACCGTTCGTCGCCGGTGGTCAACGCGCGCCTTGCAAACGGCGACAGGGTGAACGCAGTCGCCCGTCCCGTGGCGATAGACGGCCCATCGGTGACTATCCGCAAGTTCGCGAACGAGGTTCGTTCCCTCGATTCGCTGGTCGAGCTTGGCGCGCTTCCGGGTTGGTATGCGCAGCTGCTCAAGTGGGCGGTGCGGTGTCGGCAGGGCATTGCCGTGTCCGGAGGGACCGGATCGGGGAAAACGACCCTTCTTAACGCGCTGTCATGCGAGATCGACCCCAGCGAGAGAATCGTGACCATCGAGGACTCGGCGGAGCTGCAGTTCAAGACGCATCCCGACGTGGTAAGGCTTGAGGCGCAGGACGCCTCGATCGAGGGGACGGGAGAAGTCACAATTCGAGACCTAGTGAAGAATTCCCTGCGCATGCGTCCCGACAGGATCGTGGTGGGCGAGGTGCGCGGCGGGGAGGCGATCGACATGCTGCAGGCCATGAACACGGGTCACGACGGTTCCTTGACCACGTTGCATGCAGGCACGCCCCAAGAGACGGTGCTCAGGCTCGTTCTCATGGCGCGATTCGGGATGGACCTCCCGGCGGACATCATCGAGGAGCAGATCGCGACGGCGCTCGACCTCATCGTGATGTCGCGTCGCCTGAGGGGCGGAGCGCGCGTGATCACGGAGCTTGCTGAAGTCGAAAGGGGTGTCGACGGTGGGGTTGAGCTGCGTACTTGTATCCAATACAACATCGCCTTCGGTTCCTGGGACCTCTTGGGGGAGCCGCGGTTCTTGGCGGATGCGGTGGCTTGTGGGCTTTTGGACGGGGAGGAGGTGCAACGATGGAGGGGATGCTGCTCTTAGCCGCGGCGGGCGCCGCCGGCGCAGGAGGATGGGCGCTGGGGTCGGGCGACTCATCGGAACGCAGCGCATCTATGGAGAGAGCTGTCCATGTGGCGGGTCGCTGGGCCGCGGGGTGCCTCGGCGCCCTTGCCTCGTCCGGGGCAATCGCCCTGCTTCTCGAGAAACCCGCTTGGTCCGAGTGCGCGGAAGGGCTGCGGCGGAAGGCCTTGGGGTCGCAGCTGGAGCTCGACCCCTCGCAAGCATGCTCTCTGCTGCTTTTGGGTGGCCCTGCAACGGCCGTGGTCGGCTCGATCTTGTTTGGGTCCCCTCTTTGGCTGGGGCTCGGGCTTCTCGCCCCATTCGTCGGCGTCCGGGTCGCGAGCTCGATGCAAGCCGAGCGGCGAAAGAAGGAGCTGACGGAAACCATGCCGATACTTTTTCGAGCTCTCTCCGTTGCCATGGGCTCGGGCATGACCCTTGTTCAGTCGGCGGAATATGCGGGTGCACATGTCCGGGGAGAAGTCGGCGAGGCCTTTGGCCGCTTGGCGCTGAGAATGAGGTGCGGCGAGGGCGTCGAAGAGGCCATTGCGGACCTGGTGGAGGAATTGCCGGCGCCTGGGGTCGGGCTTTTGGCATCGGCTCTATCCGTCTCCCATCGAACGGGAAGCCCCTTGAGCACGCTCTTCTCGCGTGCGGCGAAGCTCGTAGAGAGTCAGGGCGAGTTCGAGCGCCTCCTCGCGGTCAAGACGGCACAGGTGAGGCTTTCTGTGAGGATAGTGTGCCTTCTGCCTGCCGTGATGGTCGTGCTTCTTAGCGCGATATCGCCTGATTTTCAGTCGGGGGTCGCGAGTCCTGTGGGGGCGGCGTGCCTGTGCGTCGCGGCCCTGATCGATGCCTTGGCCGTGTTCATCATCCAGAAGATCGTGGCGGGGGCGGTCAAATGAGGAGCGAGGCTCTTGGGCTGCTCGCGGTTGTCTCTGGGGCGGCCGCCGGCGCGATGCTGCCCGCAGATTCGAGGCTTCCCGGCAAGAGGGACGACCCGGTGAGGCTCATGGCGGAAGACGTCAAGGAATCCGCCGTGTTCTCTCGCCTTACCGAGAAAAGGCGGCGGAACGAGGCGAGCAAGGCGTCGCTCAACGAGCTGCCGCAGATGATCGACGTTGTGACGCTGGGGCTGTATGCGGGGCTCTCGTTCGACGCGTCGCTCGAGCTGTATTGCTCAGGGAGGCGAAGCGAACTTTCGGATGCCCTCGAGAAAGCGATGCTTTCCTGGAGGATCGGCGCCTCATCAAGGGAGGAAGCGCTTGAGCGCGCTGCGCAAGACCTCTCAAACGATGCGTTGGGCAGATTCGGTTCCGCGGTTTGCGAGGCGATCGCCTTTGGCTCGCCGCTTGCCTCGACGCTTGAGCAACAGGCCCAGGCCATTCGCGATGAGCAACGCTCACGTATGGAAGAGGAGATAGAGCGTGTGCCCGTGAAGATGCTCATTCCTATGGGGACGCTGATCGTCCCAGCGATGTTGCTCGCTATCCTGGGACCGCTCTTGGGCTCGGCGCTCATTTTGGGATGAGGCTTCAGATGGATAAGGACAGCCATGAAAGGAGAAAACCATGAACGCTAGCGTGTTTGCAAGCAAGATCGAGAAGGTCGTATCCGATATCAAGCGCTTTGCTCTGGACGAGGACGGACAGGGAACGACCGAGTACGCGATTCTGGTCGGCGTGCTCGTAGTCATAGCGATCATAGCGATCGTTGCGTTTCGCGGAAAAGTGAGCGAGCTCTGGAGCGCCATTTCCGATGGCATCAACTCCCTATGAGGGGATGCCGTGAGAAAGGGGAGAGTCCGTGTCCCGGTGGTCGTCGCAAGCTTTTGCGTTGCCGCTGCGTTGGGGATTGCGTGCGCGGTCGCGCGGCTGCCGGCGTATCCAGGGGCGCCAACGCTCGATGATGAGCTTTTGGGGGCGGCCGACGGGCTTATCAAAGAGGCACCGAACACGAGCGAAGCCGACGAATACGCCAAGAAGATCCTGGATTCCTCGGAGCATTCCCAAAGAGAGGACGCGTCTGCGGTGACGGAGCGTGCCGCTGAGGTGCTGGAGGGCTATGAGCGGACGCGAGAATGCGCGCTTATGCAATCCGGGTATTTGGATTTGTCTGGGAACAGGTGGGGTTGCGTGGCGTTTGGGGGCGATTGGGCCGAGATATGTGTCGTGAGCGAGGCCAATGAGGGCGAGGGGAGCGAGACGAACGTATGGAGGATAGACGCAGAAGACGCGGGGTTCCTGGAAGGTTCCTGAGCCTAGATGGGCTGCGCTCACGCTCGGGCCAATCGACCTTGGAATTCCTTATCGTCGCTATGTCGCTTGCGGCAGCGTGCGTTGCCTTGGCGGCGATGTGGCGGGCTACCAAAGATGGACGTCTGCTCGCCTTGGCGAGCCGGAACGCGTCCCACACTATGGGATCCGGGGTCGTTGCCGCGCTCAAAGATATTTCGGGGTATTGAGATGTTCCGTGGCATGGTGGCCACCCTGCGCCGATGCGATGGGCAAGCGAGTGTGGAGGCCGCTTTGCTCATCCCGTCGCTCTTTGTGCTCATCGCGCTTTTGGTTCAGCCGGCATGTCTCCTGTACACACGGTCGATGATGTCCCATGCGGCATCGGAAGGCGCGAGGCTCGCGGTTACCGCGATGTCCGATCAAGACGTCGTCGACTTCGTGAGAAGGCGCCTGAAAGCGGTGCCCGAAGTGGGCCTTTTCCATTCTGGGGGAGAGGACGATTGGCAGATTTCGGTTTCCGGCGTTGGCGGGGGAGGGGCTTGTGTATCGATCGAGGGGCACGCGAAGCCCCTTCCTTTGACGGCGGCGATCGCCGGTGCGATTGCGGGGTCGGATGGCCAAGGGGTTCTTCTAAAGGTTGATATGGAGGTGAGCGAACGTGCGGATTGGGTCGAGGGGTCATACGGTTCCTGGGTCGGGATGTGGGAATGAAGGGGGACGTCCGAGATGGGGTCTCTCGGCCTTCCTCGATGACGAGGGCGGCTACACCACCGTCGCCATGGCGGTCGCGATGCTCGTGAGCCTGACGCTCGTCTTTGGCGCGGCGTCTGCCCAGTGGCTTGTCTCGAGGTCGGCGGAGGCCCAAGAGGTGGCCGACGCCGCCGCAATGGCCGGGGCGAATGCGGTCAGCGCCTATACGACCATCGCACAAACCCTCGATGCCTGCGTCTTGAGCATGGGGCTCACCGGGATGGTCGTATATGCCGGGGGACTCGTTGCGTGCTGCGTGCCGTCGCTGGCGGCAACGGGTGCCGAGCTTGTGGGCGCAGGGGCAAAGGTCCTCGACGCGCGTCGGTCGTTCGCAAAGAGCGCTGCCGAGGGATTACAGAGGCTCGAGGCCCTCCTTCCCGCGGTCGTGGTCGCCAACTCCGCGTCCTGCGTCCTGGCCAACTCGAAGGAAAGCCTTGCCTATGCGGGTTGCGCGGTTCCCTATCCACAGCAGTCCCTCTCGGATTTCTCGGCAATTCTGGCGGATGCCGATGACTCCCCGTTGCCGGGTATCGCAGACGACCTCAAGAGGGCGGCGGCGGAGGAAGACGAGGCGAAGAAGCGCTCAGACGATGCCAAAAGAAGAGGATGGCTCGCAGACTGTGGCCAGAGCCCGTATTGCATGTGGCAGCGGGCGGATACCCTCGCGGGCCTCGATCCGGGGCGGAATCCTTTCTATGCCTCGCCGGATACCTGGGGCTTTGGCGCGGGCCTTGAGCGGGCCCGTCATTATTACGAGGCGCGCCTATCCGGTGCTCAGGTCAGCGGGTCGAACGGCGAGCAGCTTACGGACTCTGCGTGCATCAGGGCCTTCTATGCCTTCGCCCTTGAGGAGGTGCGGAAGGGGTCGTACGTGGAGAAGGGCGACGGCTCGGTGCAGATCGATTTCCCCTCGCTTCCCCACAATGCTGCGGAGACTAGGGAGACGTCGATGTATGGAGACAGCTGTTGGCCGTGTACGGTCGAAGAAGGAGGGCGGACGATCCATTCGTCTCTGGCTTGCCCGGGGGCCAAAGGTGCCGCGTCGGGTACCGCCTCGGTGGCCGATGAGGAGTCTGGTGCAGTAAAGAAGTGCCCCGAATGCCGCATGGGGATAGGAAACCTTGGCCGCGCCGCCGCGGCCTCGACATCCATCGAAAACGGCTTCGAGCACTGGTGGCGCGAGTTCGTCGAGGCTTCGAAAGAATACGAAGCCGCGAAAAACGAGCAGGTGGCTGCTCGAAAGCGGCTCAAAGAGAAGGCGAAGGAGGGCTTCGATGTGTTCAGGAAAGCGCTTGACGCGTTGTCCGTCCCGCGGCCGAGGATTTGCCCGCCGGGGGCCTGGGGCTGTGTGGCGGTCGTGGCGCGTGGGGAAGGCGATGCCGTTCCATCGGAGCTCACGTCGTCGTTTTTGACTGCGGCTGAGCTTCCTGCTGGGGCAGCTGTGTCCGCCGCCGTTCTGGCGCCGGACCCGGCGACGGCGGAGAACAACGTCCTCTCGAGCTTCTTCGATGGGCTGAGCTCGCGGGGATCTTTGGCAGGAGGCGTGTTGGATGGGGTAATGACGCTTTGGGGTCGCCTTATGGTCGCGTATGGGTCTGCCTACGAGTCCGTGGGGAGCGCCGGCGGCGATTTCCTCGACAAGTTGGATGGTGTTCTCGGCGGCTCGGTGGGCTCGTGGCTCAAGTCAAAGATCAGCGAGGCGATGCACTCTCTGGGGCTTGACCCTGGGGACATGCGGCTTAGGAAACCCGTGCTGACCAATACCCAGAATGTCCTTGCCAAGGCCGGCTACGACAGGGCCCAGACCGTGCGTTCGCTCGTCACCTCGCTCCCCGATACCGGGAACGTGGGCGATTACCTCAAGGCGTTCGGCATATGGGCAGCAAAGGAATACGGCGATGAGGATTTCACGGTCGCCGAGCTCACGGTTCCTGGCACGGATATCAAGATTCCCCTCAAGGTCAACCTTGCGAAACTTGCGGGGTCGCTATGAGGTGCGTTCCTGGGGTGCGCTCGGGCTCAGAGGGTCAGATGACGGTCGAGCTCGCGGTTTTGATTCCACCGGCTATTGTGCTGGCGATAGTGCTCTACAACCTCATGGGTTTCATCGATTCCTGTGCCGCATTCGACCGGCTGAGCTTGGACGCAGTGGTGGCACATGGCGTGGCGCCGGGAGGGACGCAGACATCTGAACTTGCAACGGGAGAGGTCGAGCAAGCGATCCGCTCGGCATTGGGGAGGGAAGGGGCGTGCGAGATTCAGGTCGAGGCAACCCTGCTTTCCGATGCTGGTCAGACGGGTGAGATGCTCATCTCGCCGTTGCTTACGCGCTATACCTGCACGCTTCTGTATAAACCGTGGCCTCGCTCCGTCAGGATGCCTGGAATTACGGTAGAGATCCCGCTTGCCCTCAAACATGAAAGAACCCTCGTCGTCGATAGGTTCCGTTCAGGGGTGGTGATGTGAAGATGCCGTTCGCGAGGTTCTGTATAGATGAGCGTCCGGGAGAGCTGCTGCAGGCAGAGGTCCTGTCTTCTTGGCCCCAGAGGCTCAAGGGCCTTCTCGGTTCCCAACCGAGCGTCAAGAGCGTGGTGCTTACCAGGTGCGCATCGATTCACACGATCGGTATGTCATACCCCCTAGATGTCGCCTTTGTTGGGGAGCTGGGGGAGGTTCTCGAGGTGTATAGGCACCTTGAGCCGGGGGAAGTCGTCGGTTGCCACGGCGCATCGTGCGTGTTCGAGAGGGCCGCATGCGGAAGTCCGTGGCTGTCGGTCGGGGAACATCTCTGGATTTGTTCGATAAGCGCCGACGGCTGCAGGTGAGCTGCGGGTATGTAGGCGGTTTGGATTGGAGGGAGACATGAGCAAATGGTCATTCGGCGCAGGCGATGGCGTGCCCGTCGTGCACGACTTAAGCGAAAAGAAGACCTGCCCACGCTGCGGAGAGGTGCTCTATGCCGATATGCAGATATGTTACGGATGCCTCTATGACTTTACGCGCAGCGATCACGGGCCCTCTGAGGTCGCCGCTGCGTTAGATGAGCCGGACGGCATTGTCCTGGAGGAGCCGGTCGATCTTCCCGTGGTACTTCCCGCGAGGGAGCCGTCTGTCGCCGCTGTAGAGGGTGCTGCCGACCTCCTAGATGATGAGGTCACTACGGTCCTTGACGGCTCGAGGCCCCTTGGCCCGAGACCGGGGCAAGACCCGGGCATCCTGGTGAGAGGAATCGATGCGGAAGTATTCGTTTCTGTGCCGTCAAAAGGCATCTGCATCGGAAGATCCGCTGACAACGAGGTGCTCGTGCGGGACAAGTCGGTGTCGAGGAGGCACCTGAGGCTTCTTCCCGTTTCTGATGGGATGGAGGCCATCGACCTCGGCTCGACAAATCCTGCTCGATACCGGGGAGCCCCCATTGTCTCGTCGATGGTGATTCCTTGGGGCGAAGAGGTCGTTCTTGGAGGGGTGAAGATCATGCCGCAACGACGGTGAGTAGCCGAGAGAGCGTGGCGATTGGAATATCGCGTCATGCTAACGGGATCCAATTCAATATGCGCGGTCGCTCGAGTAGACTGAGGGGAGACGGGTGATTCCCATGTGAAGGGACCGAAATGAAGAGACGTGTCTACGCCCCCAGCTT
Source organism: Atopobium sp. UBA6362 (assembly GCA_002440065.1). GTDB lineage: Bacteria > Actinomycetota > Coriobacteriia > Coriobacteriales > Atopobiaceae > Paratractidigestivibacter. The sequence goes on from DJRK01000062.1 coordinate 18,184, forward strand.
CGCCTCTGTGCTTCTCGCCGCCGTTACGTTTGCGATTCTCGCATTCTTCGTCATGCCAACGAGTTCCTATGCGCGCGAGTACTCGATTGACCAGGTCGACATCGATGCCACGGTTTCATCGGATGGTGCGCTGAGGGTCGTAGAGACGCGGACGTTCAACTTCGACGGAAGCTTCAACGGCGTCTATTGGGACATTCCTACGGGCCACAACTCGACCAACGGGAAGGACGTGTCCGTCTCCGTCTTGGAGGCCGGTGAGGGGGATGTCTCAGAAATAAGCGACTTCGTGGAGTCTGATTCGGGAAGTAACGGCTCCTATGAGGTGTCCGACTACGGAAACGTGCTGAGGCTGAAGATCTACTCCCGTCACGAGGACGAAAAGGCCAAGTTCACCATTGCCTACGAGGCGAGGGGAATCACGACTCGCTGGGATGATGTTTCGGAGCTGTACTGGAAGTTCGTGTCGGACGGGTGGGACGTAGAGTCGCGCAACGTGACCTGCACGCTTCATCTCCCGGTCCCTGCGTCTGAATCGGTGACGCCGGGCGATAACGTGAGGGCTTGGGGCCATGGTCCTCTCGATGCCACTGTGGCGTTCGATGGCAACGACGTCGTGTTTGCCGTTCCGGGGGTGGGGACCGATGAGTTCGCGGAAATGAGAATAGCGTTTCCCACTACATGGCTTGCTGATTGCGAGACGACTCCCGGCAATGCCCTGAGCTCGATTCTGGACGAGGAGCAGCAGTGGGCCGACGAGGCGAACGCTAAGCGCCAACGTGCTCGTTTGGGCATGGGGATTGCTTACGGGGTGCTCGTCCTTCTGGGCATTGGAACCGTGCTCGCAACGTTCTTTATTAGGAGAAGTTACAAAGAGAGGACCCGTCCCCAATTCCAGGATGACTACTTCCGCGATGTGCCGACGAGCGATCATCCTGCGGTGTTGGGCGCTTTGTACAACGGGGGAGAGGTCGAAGGCAAAGACCTGACGGCGACGCTTATGCGTCTAACCGACGCCGGAAAGATCAAGCTCGATAAGGTAAAGCTCCGCAAACAAGGCTTCCTCGGGGAGAAGGTCTCGGAGGATTATCGCATTACGCGATTGGCTTCCGTGGCACCCTCCTCGAGCTTTGCCGAGAACCCCAAGGCCGAGAAAATCGATGACCGGACCCTCAAGTTCCTCTTCCGTGACGTGGCCGATTCAGATAACGCTCCGGGCTCAGAGCTCTATTTCAGGCAGTTCGAGAAGGCGGCGAAAGAAGACGCCGAGGGCTACGACCGCGCTTGGAACAAGTGGGCGGGCACCGTCTCGGCTCAGTATGAGGATCGTTTTGGGGGCAACGGCAAGGGCGGCTCGGGTAAGGGTTTGTTGATCGCCTTGGGAGTTCTGGACTGTGTCGCGGCCGTGGTGGCCCTCCTCGTCCTTTTGATTGTTCTCGAAGCGCCGTTGCTACCGGCAATCGGCCTTCCGGTCGCTCTTGCCATTGTTGCTGCGATCGCCTTTGTGTTTGCGGCGGGAATGAAAGACCTTAACGCCGAGGGCATCGAAGTCAAAGCTCGGCTTGAGGCGCTTCGTCGTTGGCTCAAGGAGTTTACGCGCCTTGGTGAGGCGGTCCCCGAGGACGTGGTGCTCTGGAACCGCTTGCTCGTGATGGCCGTTGTCCTAGGCGTTGCCGAGGAAGTTATCGAGCAGCTGAAGGTTGCAATGCCTCAAATCCTTGATGACCCCACGTTCATGCCTTGCTATGGCTGGTACGGCTATGGATATGGGCCGGGGCATCATCGCCCGTTCGATGCCTTCGAGAAGAACCTTGACTCTGCACACCATGTGTCTGCGGCGGCGCTTGCGGCTTCTTCCGACAGCTCGGGCGGCGGCGGGGGCGGCGGCTTCTCCGGCGGCGGAGGCGGCGGCTTCGGCGGCAGGGGCGGCGGAGGCGCATTCTGATCACGGGTGCTCCCCGATTGGGCCTGTTTTTGCGGGTTGCCTTGCTGTGGCTTGAGGCGACTGGAACTTTTTTTCAAAAAAGTGCTTTGACTCGTCCAAAAGGTTTGCTATAGTAATCCCCGCACCGAAACGGCTGGGTAGCTCAGTTGGTAGAGCAGGGGACTGAAAATCCCCGTGTC
>DJRK01000009.1:0-2821 GCA_002440065.1 Atopobium sp. UBA6362
CGTGACGGCGGGACTCGGCGGAGACGCGCCGCTGCTCGTCGCGATCGCGCTCGTCTCGGCCGTCGTGGTGTTTGCGGGCAACGCGCTGGCCGACGTGCTCCTGAGCGTCATCGACCCTCGGGTCCGCGAGGGGAGGCGAGGGCATGTCGCACGTTAAGGAAGTCATGGACACAGCGCTGGACAGCGGCGATGAGAAGTCATTGCACCAAGACTTGCACAAAGCCCCCGTCCTCCACGCGCCCGAGGTCTCCCGCCGCGGGAACCGCCGCGCGATGGTGGTGCGCGTCGCCTTCGCGGCCGCCTTGCTGCTGCTCGTGGCAGTGTGCGGCGCCTTCCTGCGCGGCTACGCCATGACGACGGACTTCGCGCAGAAGAACCTCGCGCCGTGCCCCGCGCATCTCTTTGGGACGGACTGGATGGGGCGCGACATGCTCGCCCGCACGGTCGCCGGGCTCTCGACGTCGGTATGGGTGGGCCTTCTCGCCTCCGTGTGCTCAGGCGCCATCGCGCTCGTGCTCGCGCTCGTCTCGGCGCTGGGCGGCCGGGCTGCCGATGCCGTCGTGGGCTGGCTCATCGACCTCGTGATGGGCGTCCCGCACGTCGTGCTCCTGATCCTGGTGAGCTATGCCTTGGGCCGCGGGTTCTGGGGCGTGACGCTCGCGGTCGCGCTCACGCACTGGGGGAGCCTCGCGCGCGTGCTGCGCGCCGAGGCCGCCCAGGTGCGCGACCAACCTTACCTGCGGCTCGCGCAGGCGTCGGGGGCGTCCCGGCTGCGGCTCGCCTTCTCGCACATCCTGCCGGCGATCCTGCCGCAGCTGCTCGTGGGCCTCGTCGTCGCGTTTCCCCATGCGATCCTGCACGAGGCGTCGATCACGTTCCTGGGCTTCGGCCTGGGGGCCGACGAGCCGGCGATCGGCGTGATCTTGTCCGAGGCGATGCAGTACCTCTCGATGGGGTACTGGTGGCTTGCGGTGCTGCCCGGCCTCGCGCTCGTGGCCGTGGTCCTCACGTTCGACCGGCTCGGCTCCACGCTGCGCGACCTGACCGCGGCCGAGAGCGCGCAGGCGTAAGGGGGTGCCGATGGATTATCTCGATGCCAAGAAGCCCGCGGGCGCTGCTGCTGCCGCGAGCTTTGGGGACGCTGCGACGCCTCCCCATGCCGACGACGAGCTGCACCATCACCACAGCCATGCCGCAGCGTCGCATCACGTGGACGGGCACCACCTGTTGAGTGTCGAGGGGCTGAGCGTCTCGTTCTCCATGTACGACCCCGAGGCGCCTTACCTCCGCGCCGGCAGGGTAAGAAACGAGGTCCTGCACGACCTCTCGCTTTCCGTCCATGTGGGCGAGATGCTCGCCGTGGTGGGCGCGAGCGGCTCCGGCAAGACCGTCCTCGCCGATGCAATCATGGGGCGATGGGACGCGAATGCCGAGGTCAGTGGCCGTATTTGGTATGACGGCGCCTTGCAGACGGGGGAGTCTCTGGCGTTACTTGCCGGCCACGGGATCTCGCTCGTGCCCCAGGGCGTGAGCAACCTGGACCCGCTCATGCGCGTAGGCAAGCAGGTGCGCGGCGTGCCGCGCGGGCGTACGCGGGCGGAGCGCGAGGCGGACGCGAAGCGCCGTGCCGATCGCCAGCGCGAGCTCTTTCGCAGCTACGGCCTTGCTCCCGAGGTCGAGAGGATGTATCCGCACGAGCTCTCGGGCGGGATGGCGCGGCGCGTGCTCCTCATGTGCGCGCTCATGGACGACCCCAAGCTCATCATCGCCGATGAGCCCACCCCGGGCCTCGACCTCGACCTCGCCGTGCACGCGCTCGACGACCTGCGCAGGTTCGCCGATGCGGGCGGCGGCGTCCTCCTGATCACGCATGACATCGAGCTTGCCCTGCGCGTCGCCGACCGCGTCGCGGTCTTTCGCGACGGGACCGTCGTCGAAGAAACGAGCGTCGAGAGCTTCTCGTCGCCCGTGCTCCTACGGCACCCGTTCTCGCGGGCGCTTTGGCATGCGATGCCGGGGCATGATTTCAATCCTGACCAGGTTACGGCCGCAGAGCCGGTAGGGGAGGGTCGCGCATGAGCCTTCAAGCGGCGGGCGTGGGCTTCGCATACCCGTGCGGGCGAGAGCTCTTCTCGGGCATCGACCTGAGCGTGGAGCCGGGCGAGCGCGTGTCCATCTGCGGGCCTTCCGGCGCCGGCAAGACGACCTTGTGCCGGCTGCTCGCGGGCCATCTCGCGCCTGCGCGCGGCGAGGTGCTCGTGGACGGCGAGCCGATCGTCCCGGTCTCGAGGCTCCATGGGCAGGCAAGCCCCGTGCAGCTCCTCTGGCAGCATCCCGAGCAGGCGTTCGACCCGCGGATGCGCCTCGGGCGGAGCCTGAGCGAAGCCGCGTGCGCGAACGGGGAGCGGCTAGCCGGTCTTCTTCGCGCCTTCGGCGTGCGCGAGGAATGGCTGTCGCGCCGCCCACACGAGCTGTCCGGCGGTGAGCTCATGCGCCTTGCCATGGTGCGTGCCCTGAGTTGCCGCCCGCGCTACCTCATCGCCGATGAGTCGACCGCCATGCTCGACGCGGTGACGCAGGCCGAGCTCTGGCACGTGCTCCTTGAGCTGCAGGCACGCGATGACTGGGGGCTCGTCCTCGTCTCTCACTCGCCGGCCCTTCTCGCCCGCGTCTCCACCCGCACCTTCACCTGGTAATTTTTGGGGACAGGTTCGAAAACCTTCCAAATGGCAGAAATCGGGGACAGATTCGAAAATTACTCAAATGAGTAAATTCGGAACCTGTCCCCAAAAGTGCTCAAATGAGTAAAAAACGAACCTGT
>DJRK01000009.1:2947-3128 GCA_002440065.1 Atopobium sp. UBA6362
GGGTTGTTGCCCATGCCGATGAGGCCCATCATGTCAACGTGGGCGGGCACGGAGGAGGAGCCGGCGAACTGGGCATCGGAGTGCATGCGGCCCATGGTGTCGGTCATGCCGTAGGAGGCGGGGCCGGCGCCCATGTTGTCCGGGTGCAGGGTACGTCCGGTGCCGCCGCCGGAAGCGACGG
>DJRK01000009.1:3147-4317 GCA_002440065.1 Atopobium sp. UBA6362
CGGAGAAGTACTTCTTGCCGGCAGCGAGGCGCTCCTTCTTGTAGGTGCCCGCGACGGGGTGCTGGAAGCGCGTCGGGTTCGTGGAGTTGCCGGTGATGGAGATGTCGACGTTCTCGTGCCACATGATGGCAACGCCCTCGCGGACGTCGTCGGCGCCGTAGCAGCGGATGGCAGCGCGCGGGCCGTCGGAGTAGGGGATGACCTCGGTCTCCTTGAGCTCGCCCGTGTAGTAGTCGAACTGCGTCTTCACGTAGGTGAAGCCGTTGATGCGGCTGATGATCTGGGCGGCGTCCTTGCCCAGGCCGTTCAGGACGACGCGCAGCGGGGTCTTGCGGGCCTTGTTGGCGTTCAGCGCGATGCCGATGGCGCCCTCGGCGGCGGCGAAGGACTCGTGGCCGGCGAGGAAGCAGAAGCACTCGGTGTCGTCGCCGAGCAGCATGGCGCCCAGGTTGCCGTGGCCAAGGCCGACCTTGCGGTCCTCAGCGACGGAGCCGGGGACGGTGAAGGCCTGGATGCCCTCGCCGATGGTGGAGGCAGCCTCGGCGGCGGACTTCACGCCCTTCTTGATGGCAAGGGCGCAGCCCAGGGTGTAGGCCCACTTGGCGTTCTCGAACGCGATGGACTGGACGCCAGCGACGATCTGATAGGGATCGACGCCCTTGTCCAGGCAGATCTGCTTGGCTTCCTCGAGGGAGGCGATGCCGTTGTCTGCGAGGCACTTGTTGATCTTGTCGATGCGGCGCTCGTAGCCTTCGAAAGTAACAGCCATTCTAATATCCCTCCCTTTCTACTCGTGAACCGGGAACGTGCTGGCGACGGAGTGGGTCTCCTCGTCGGTGCGCGGGTCGATGTACTTGGCGGCGTTGTCCCACTGGCCGTAGTGGCCCATGGCGCCCTGGATGGCCTCCTCGGGGGTCTTGCCGGCCTTGAGGGCGTCGGTGAACTTGCCGAGGTTCATGAACTCGAACGCGACGATCTCGTTCTTGTCGTTTAGGGCCATGCGGGTGACGTAGCCCTGGGCGAGCTCGAGGTAACGGGCGCCCTTGGCCTTGGTGCCGAACATGGTGCCGACCTGGGAGCGCAGGCCCTTGCCGAGGTCGTCGAGGGAAGCGCCGACGGGCAGGCCGCCCTCGGAGAACGCGGTCTGGGTGCGGCCGTAGACGATCTGCA
>DJRK01000009.1:4380-6134 GCA_002440065.1 Atopobium sp. UBA6362
GCCTCGAGGATGGTCTTGCCGGGAAGGATCTCGGAAGCCATGGCGGCGGAGTGCGTCATGCCGGAGCAGCCGATGGTCTCGACCAGGGCCTCCTCGATGACGCCGTCCTTGACGTTAAGGGTGAGCTTGCAGGCGCCCTGCTGCGGGGCGCACCAACCCACACCGTGCGTGAGGCCGGAGATGTCGGAGATCTCCTTGGCCTGTACCCACTTGCCCTCCTCGGGGATGGGTGCGGGGCCGTGATATGCGCCCTTGGTCACGGGGCACATATTCTCGACTTCAGCGGAATACTGCATGTAATGCTCCTCTCCGTTAAATCCCGCGCGGGACGTGTGCCCGCGCGAACCTACCGGCCCCCTCAGGCCGGTCAGAGCCAAAAATGCTTGCCCGAGCGGGCAGCACTTTTCTTAGTTTAAGGCACGATGGCTCAAAATGTTACGTTCAGAGACAAAAACTTACCGTCTGCCGTATAATCGCCCGCATGATTACCGAGAATGACATACCCGCCGGGGCCTGGAAGCTCGCCCTCGCGCTCGCGGCCGCCATCTGGGGCGGCTCCTTCGTCGTCATCAAGGGCGCGCTGGACGTCGTTCCCCCGTGCTGGCTCATGTGCGTGCGCTTCGCCCTCGCGGCGCTCGTCCTGGGCGCCGTTTTTCATAAGAGGCTCGCGAGGAGCCTCGACTCCCGCCACCTGATCGCGGGCATCGTCGTGGGCGTCTTCTGCGGCCTGGGCTTCGTCGTCCAGAACGTGGGCCTCACCACCATCACCCCTGGCAGGAACGCCTTCCTCACGGCGACCTACTGCGTGATGGTGCCGTTCATGTCCTGGGCGGCCTTCCGCCACGCGCCCGCCGCCTCCAACTTCGCGGCGGCCCTCCTCGCCATCTGCGGCGTCGGGCTGCTCTCCCTGGGCGACGACCTCTCCTTCTCGCTGTCCGCCGGCGAGTGGCTGACGCTCCTCTCCGCCGTCTTCTACGCGCTGCAGATTATCGCCGTCTCGCGCTTCGCGGGCGGCTGCGACGTGATGGTGCTCACCGTCGTGCAGCTCGTGACGTGCTCCGTGGTGGCGCTCTTCTCGGCGCTGGCCGTGGGCGAGCGCCTCGATACCGGCCTGTTCGCGGAGCCGGGCATCCTGGCGGCGCTGGCCTACCTGGTGCTGCTCTCGTCGTGCACCTGCTTCGTCCTGCAGAACCTTGGCCAGGCCCACGTTCCGGCCGCGCAGGCGTCGCTTCTGCTCTCGCTCGAGAGCGTGTTCGCCGTCGTTGCGAGCGTGGTTTTCTACGGGGAGGTCGTCACGCCCCGCATGGCCGCGGGCTTCGCGTCCATCTTCGCCGCCGTGCTCGTGAGCGAGGTCGGCGCGCCCGCGTTCAAGCGGCTGCGCGGTCGCCTGGGCCTCGTCGGTGCCAAGAAACCCGCGTCCGAGGTCGCCCCGGAAGGCGGCGACGCGTGATGGCGATGGTCGTGGTCTTCTTTGCCGCGGTCGTCGTGAGCGCCGCCGCCCTCGTCATCCCCGAGTCCAAGAACCTGCGGATCCGCCAGCTCGCGCTCGCGTACTGGGCCGTGTGGACCCTCATGCTCGCGATGGGGTTCGCCCAGGGCGGCGGGCTCGACTCGTTCCTGCACATGGAGAGCTTGGGCGACCATACGGCCACGGGCATCGCGCTTGCGGCCCTTATATTGCTGGTGTGGACGGTGTTCTGCCTCTTTAACGGTTTCGGTAGGGGAGACGAGCGATGATTCAGGAGATCGGCCAT
>DJRK01000009.1:6154-8890 GCA_002440065.1 Atopobium sp. UBA6362
CGATACCGCAACGAGTATGTGGTCTGCGAGCCCAAGGCGGGCGACTACGTGCTGCATTACCGCGACCGCGGGTGCCTCGTGAGCGTGGCGGCGGCGGGGCAGGACCAGGCGGGGGCCGATGCCTGGGCGGCGGGGGAGGTCTTCGGGCTTCCGCGCCTGGGCGATTTGGCTCGCCGGCCCGAGAAGCTCGTCTACGCCTTCGCGATCGACGGCGAGCGGTTCTTCTTGGCGCTGGATGACGAGGTCGCGGCGCCCGCCGGCTACACGTACGAGGCGGTGAGCTGGCTGCGCTACGCCGAGCCGGCCGAGCTGCTGTTCGCCGTGGTCACGGGCTCCCAGCTCGACCGCTGGTACCGGCAGAACCGCTTCTGCGCCCGTTGCGGCCACCCCACCGAGCTCGGCCCGCGAAGCCGCGAGGTCGTGTGCCCGGAGTGCGCCGGCATCGTCTACCCCAAGATCTGCCCCGGCATCATCTGCGCCGTGACCAGCTGCGACGGCGACGACGAGAAGATCGTCCTCACGCGCTACAACGGCCGCACCACCGCGCTGTGGGCGCTCGTCGCCGGCTTCACCGAGATCGGCGAGCCGCTCGAGGACACCGTGCGCCGCGAGGTCATGGAGGAGGTCGGCCTGCGGGTGAAGAACCTGCGCTTCTACAAGAGCCAGCCGTGGAGCTTCACGGACACGCTGCTCGTGGGCTTCTGGGCCGAGGTAGACGGCGACCCCACGATCCGCGTGGACCACGAGGAGCTCAAGGAGGCGCGCTGGTTCCGCCGAGACGAGATCCCCTTGGAGCGCACGAGCGACCGCGTGAGCATGACCGGCGAGATGATCGAGCGCTTCCGCACGATGGGCCGCAAGGCTTGGGAATAAGCGCGGCGTGGAGCGCGCGCGGCTGTTCTGGTCAGGCTAGCCAATAGGCTGTTTGCGAAGAAGCGCCTCAGCCTGGTTGCACCGCTAACGATCCAGCACGAACCTCTCGATGACCTCGGCGACGGCGCCGGCGTTGTTGTCGGCTGAGCAGACGTAGCCCGCGGCGGCCTTGGCCTCGTCGGTGGCGTTGGCCACGGCGCACCCGAGCCCCGCCGCGGCGATCATGCTCACGTCGTTGGAGTTGTCGCCGATCGCGATGGTCTCCTCGCGCGCGATCCCCAGGCGCTCGGCGAGGGCGAGAAGGCCCGTGCCCTTGTTGACCCCGGGGGCGTTGAACTCGAGGTAACGGTTGCCCGAGTAGTAGACGTCGAGCCCGCTGGAAAGGCCGGAGTCCGCCATCTCTCGCTCAATGCGTTGCAGGTAGGGCATGTCGAGGCTCATGAAGATGATCTTGACGACGACCGTCCCCGCGAGGAAGTCGAGCGTCGGCTCGTCCGTCTCGACGATGTTCATGCGCCCCTCGATGTAGGCGCGCTCCTCGGGGATGTAGTTGTACAGGTAGACGGGGTCGAGCGTGTTCACGTGCATCGTCACGCCGTAGCGGACCCCGGCGGCGTAGATCTCCTTGGCCCGCTCGAAGGGAAGGGAACAGCTCGTGATGGGGGAGGAGAGGGCGTCGTCCCTCGTGAGGCAGCCCCCGTTGAACGAGAGCGCGTAGTCGCCGTGGCTCCCGGCGAGGCCGAGCTCGGCGAGCGTCGGGGCCACCGAGGTCGCGGGCCTGCCCGTCGCGGGGACGAAGAGGACGCCGCGCTCGCGGGCGGCGGCGATGGCTCGACGGACGCGCTCGGGCACGTGATGACCGTCGTCGAGCAGGGTCTCGTCGAGGTCGCTTGCGATGAGCTTGTACATGGGGCTCCCTCCAATGCGGTGGCTACGGCCGAGTATAGCAAGCAGGCTTTGTGGTCGATGCCGCCCGTGAAGACGCGGCCGATGGCCCGTCGGATGCGCCGCGACGACGCCGTTCCTGGCCTCGATACTCGGCGAGTCCAAAATAAATGTCGGATAAACGGGAGTTATTTCGCGAAATCGCTGGATTTGCCAAAGAAACTCTGAGATTTCCGACATTAAATTCGAACTCGTCGAGTAGCCGCCCGCCCAACGGCTTCCCCTCTCGGCAAAAAAGTGGCCTCCAACCCCCGCTATCTGTGTCATAGTTCAATAACCGCGCTCAAACGAGGGCGCGCGATTCGAGGAGGACCGGCATGGCACGGCACGAAGCTGCATACGACCGCATGGGCGAGCGCGCGAACGGGCGCGGCATCCTTCGCGGCGCGGAGCTTCCCGTCTCCGGCCTCAACCTACTTCTACTAAGGTCCGCGCGTTAGGGGCGTCGTATCGCATACCTGCACCTGCGCGCGTGACGTGAGCCGTCGGCCCTAAGGCTGCGGCTCTTTTTGTCTTTGCAGCTCAAACCCGTGAAACCGGTTCGGAAGCCATCGAGAGTTAGGACTCATCATGACCAGGAAGATCCACATCTTCGATACCACCCTGCGCGACGGCGAGCAGTCCCCCGGCGCCTCCATGAACACCGAGGAGAAGCTCGTCATCGCGCGTCAGCTCGTGCGCATGAACGTCGACGTCATCGAGGCGGGCTTCCCCATCTCCTCGCCGGGCGACTTCCGCTCCGTGCAGGAGATCGGCCGCCTGGCCGGCGACGCCTGCACCGTCTGCGGCCTCACCCGCGCCGTGGACAAGGACATCGACCGCGCGGCCGAGGCCCTGAAGTGCGCTAAGCGCCCCCGTATCCACACCGGCCTGGGCGTTTCCCCCTCCCACCTGCGCGACAAGCTCCACATCACCGAG
>DJRK01000009.1:8973-13658 GCA_002440065.1 Atopobium sp. UBA6362
AGTTCTACGCCGAGGACGCCGGCCGCTCCGACCAGGACTTCCTCATCCGAGTGATCCAGGCCGCCGTCGACGCCGGCGCCACCGTGGTGAACATCCCCGACACCACCGGCTACAGCCTGCCCGAGGCCTTCGGCGCCCGCATCAAGAGCCTGGCGGACAACGTCATCGGCATCGAGAACGTTATCATCTCGGTCCACACCCACAACGACCTGGGCATGGCCACTGCGCTCGCCCTCGAGGGCGTGAAGAACGGCGCCCGCCAGATCGAGTGCACCATCAACGGCCTGGGCGAGCGCGCCGGCAACACCGCGCTCGAGGAGGTCGTCATGGCCATCAAGATGCACGGTGACGAGCTCGACGCCCACACCGACGTCGTGACCCCCGAGCTCACGCGCGCTTCTCACCTGGTCTCCCGCATCACGGGCATGAACGTCCAGGCCAACAAGGCCATCGTGGGCGCGAACGCCTTTGCCCACAGCTCGGGCATCCACCAGGACGGCGTGCTCAAGGCCCGCAACACCTACGAGATCATCGACCCCGCCGACGTGGGCGCCGCCGGCTCCGAGATCATCCTCTCGGCGCGCTCCGGCCACGCCGCGCTGCGCCACCGCCTGGGCGAGCTGGGCTACACGTTCAAGGACGAGGAGTTCGACGACGTGTACAACCGCTTCCTGGAGATCGCGGACCAGAAGAAGGAGGTCTACGACGAGGACCTGGAGTCCATGGTCCAGGAGCGCCAGCGCGAGGTGCAGGCCATCTATGCCCTCGACGCCCTGCAGGTCTCCTGCGGCGACCCGCTCGTGCCCACGGCTACGGCGACCATCACCGATGAGCTGGGCGTGACCCACGTGGCCTGCGCGACCGGCACCGGCCCGGTCGACGCGGCGTACAAGGCCGTCGACGAGGTCGTCGCGGTCCACGGCGACCTGGCGGAGTTCTCCGTCAAGGCCATCACCCGCGGCATCGACGCCATCGGCGAGGTCACGGTGCGCATCACGGCCGACGACGGCAAGGTCTACACCGGCCGCGGCGCGGACAACGACATCATCGTGTCCTCCGCGAAGGCATACGTGAACGCCATCAACCGCATGATCCAGACCGCCCGCTCCAAGCAGGGCAAGTAAGAAGGGCTTCTCTGCCTGACATACCTTTCTAACTGGGCTTTCGCGCCCTCTGTCCCCTATGGGATGGAGGGCGCGTGTGTTTTTCGACGCCTGTTGCGCAATTGTGTTGCGCCCACCGCTGCGAACGGCACTTTCGTCGGCGCGAGCTTCTTTGCTCAAGCCAGCTCAGGGATGATGCCCCCAACGTGTAGAGCGACAAAGGAGGCGGTATGGATCGACGCTCGTTTCTGAAGATGCTTGCGCTTATGGTTGCGTCTAGCACGATAAGCACGCAACGTGCCTATGCGGTGGAGCAGGGAGACCCACTTGTCTTTAGTCCGGCGGTTGCCCGTGATTTCGCTTCCGCTTTTGCCGAGGCTATGTGCCCGGAGCTCGATTTGAGTCCAGACGACCCAATCGCGCTCTTTGACCTCGGCGGGAGAATGATCGGGGCACACGTTGGGCTGAAGCTCAATGGGCAGTCCCATGGTTACGTCGTTCTTGACTCGTCGTCGCCGAACTTTATTTCCCGTTTTTCGCTCGGGGAAGGTGCACCCGACCTTTATTCCCAGACCGTGAGTGAAAGCCCCGTCAGGGTTCAAAGCATCAGTTCCTCCGAGCCTCAAATGGTGATGATTAATCCGTTCGAGTATGGCGCTGTCCAAGATGACGGCACGTTATATCTAAATAACGGCGAGGTCGTTGAAGGGTCTGGGATTCAAACCTATTCAACGCCGGTTAGCAGCTGGAAAGATGTCATGGTCCCGCTTTCATATCCGGGATACGTCTGTGAATCTAGAGTGATGGGCGCTCATATATCCCCTCTTTTTCGAGATACGATTCTTGAGAAGAGAAGAAAGTATGCTTGTGCCGTCACGGCCCTCTATTGTATTGCCGCTGCTCTTCCGTGCCCAAGCCCGGCTTCTTTCCAGTTTTTTGATTGATTCCCAAGACTACTACGAATACGACGCCATCTGGTCTCTGACTTCAACTGCGATTGACCATTCTGATGGGGGAACACGTTCGGAACGACGCAGAATTCGAATATCGGACCTGGATTCGCTTCGTATTGCGCGCAAAGAGGCCGCGTGCTAAGCCATTCGTCTAATTCGGCTCCGAGCTTCTCGCGGTATAGGGACCAAGCTTATGCGGGCAGACATTCGGTCTTTGCTGGATCGGTCAATGAGCTTATCGATGGTGGTAGTTCGATTCGCTCGGGGCACGCGATGGCGGCACAGGGGGGGTAGCTTCTTTAGCTCCTGCCGGGACAACGGATTTCAATCCCTATGTGCTCGTTTATGATGGCTGTCTTGAAGACGTTTTTATAAGAATGAACGACTCGAGGATTTACGGTCAGTACGGCGTTTTCTTTGGGGATTGATGGAATGAAACGTGGATTCGCCAAACGGGTGAATATTTGCGTGGGGCTTCTCGTTTTGCTGGCCATTGTGCTGTCGGTTGCCGAGTACAACAAACCTAAGGTGTTCAAGGAGTATCCGGAGAACGGCGAGGGAACTGTTCTCGCGTTTGGCGACGGGTTGATTGAGATCGCGCTCAACGGAGACCCGGATAACACGATGACCTTAAACGCCGATTCGAGCAACCACTGGTACCGGGTCGAGGACGGCGTCGGCGTCGGCTCCTACGTGTACTTCTCGTACATGAACAGCGTTGGCAAGGACGGCCGCTACACGGTCGATACGGTGTCGCTTGCTCCTATCGCCGGTGAGCCTGCTACTGTGATTGACAAAAGGATCCCATGGAGCAATGCGCGGTAGACCGCGCGGCGCGTCGAGTTCCGCTACGGAAAGGAAGACGAGGGAATCGAACAAAAGGGGCACATTATGGTGGATTATACCTACGGCGTATATTTCGGTGACTGAACATGAAGCGCTTGAAGGGCCTGAAGCTATATGGCACGGTTGCCGTCTTGGCTCTGCTCGCGTTTCTCGCTCTTCTCGGTGTGGCGTTAGCCCGTCATTTACCTGGGGCTGCTAGTTCTTCCGGCGATGTGCATCTGGAGTGGGGCGAGGGGACGGTGCTCGCGATTGATAACGAGCAAATCGAGGTTGCGCTCGACGGGGATTCGGACAATACGGTGACGGTACGTTTGGGTGTAAAGAAGCAACTGATTTACTACGATGAGGACATCGATGTCGGCTCGTACATATACTTCGCGTATCTGACCGGAACGGACGAAAAGGGACCCCGCCCGCTCTATGCCGCCTCGCTGACTCCTTATGGGCCGGATTATCCGGATTCCGAGGTGGAGAGAAAGCTCCAGGAAGAACGCGACGCGCTTCCGTGGCGCAACGCGCAGTAGGTTGCGGCGCGCATGCTGAAATCCGCGCTATGGGGTTGACGGTGAATGCCCGCGCAGAGGGGAATTTGCCTCTGTGCGGGCTTCTTGCGTTTGCGCAGAGTATCATTGGAATACTCGCTGCAAACAGCCCTTTAGGAGAGGAAACCATATGGCTCGTCCCATGACCATGGCCGAGAAGATTCTGGCCGACCACGCGGGGCTCGAGGAGGTCGTTCCCGGTCAGCTCGTCGAGTGCGACCTCGACCTCGTCCTCGCGAACGACATCACGGCGCCCATCGCCATCAAGACCGTGAACGAGATCGGCGCGGGCGTCTTCGACCGCGACCGCATCTGCCTCGTGCCCGACCACTACAGCCCCAACAAGGACATAAAGAGCGCCGAGCAGACCAAGGTCACGCGCGACTTCGCCCACGAGCACCACATCACGAACTACTTTGAGCAGGGCTGCATGGGCATCGAGCACGCGCTGCTGCCCGAGCAGGGCGTCGTCGTCCCCGGCGACCTCATGATCGGCGCGGATTCCCACACCTGCACCTACGGCGGCATCGGCGCCTTCTCCACGGGCGTAGGCTCCACGGACGCCGGCGTGGGCATGGCGACCGGCCGCGCCTGGTTCAAGGTGCCGGAGACCATCCGCTTCGTCATCGACGGCGAGCTGCCCGAGGGTGCCTCCGCGAAGGACATCATCCTGCACATCATCGGCCAGATCGGCGTCGACGGCGCGCTCTACTGCGCCATGGAGTTCGCCGGCTCCACGATCGAGAACCTCTCCGTTGAGGGTCGCCTCACCATCGCGAACATGGCCATCGAAGCGGGTGGCAAGGCCGGCCTCTTTGAGGTGGACGACAAGTGCCGCGAGTACGTCGAGCGCCGCGCCAAGCGCCCCATCCGCGAGTACCACCCGGACGCCGATGCCGTCTACAAGCAGGTCATCCACATCGACGCGGCGGACATCATCCCGTGCGTCTCTTGGCCGCACCTGCCGAGCAACACCCACCCCGTGGCCGAGAGCCGCGAGGTGAAGGTCGACCAGGCCGTCATCGGCTCCTGCACGAACGGCCGCATCGAGGACATGCGCGCCGCGGCCGACGTCCTGCGCGGGCGCACCGTCGCCGACGGCGTGCGCTGCATCGTGATCCCGGCCACGCAGAAGGTGTGGCTGCAGTGCGTCCACGAGGGCCTCATGGACGTGTTCGTGAACGCGCACTGCGTGGTCTCCACGCCCACGTGCGGCCCGTGCCTGGGCGGCTACATGGGCA
>DJRK01000051.1:0-1856 GCA_002440065.1 Atopobium sp. UBA6362
ACCGTCGCGATGGCGGTGTCGTTGCCGTACTTCGCGGAGACCTTCTCGCAGTAGGCCTGAAGGTCGTGCATGAAGCCGGCGCCGGACTGCGTGGGGACGTCGCGGCCGTCCGTGAAGGCATCGATGCGCACGCGGGACAGGCCACGCTCGCCGGCCATCTCGAGCAGCGCCTCGGCGTGGCCCATCTCGGAGTGGACGCCGCCGTTGGAGACGAGGCCCATGACGTGCAGCGTGGAGCCGTTCGCCTTGACCTTGTCCATAGCGGCCACGATGGCCTCGTTCTTCTTGAACGAGCCGTCCTTGATGGCGTTGTTCACGAGGGACAGCGACTGGAAGACAATCCGGCCGGCGCCGATGTTCAGGTGACCGACCTCGGAGTTGCCCATCTGGCCGTCGGGAAGGCCCACGTCCTCGCCGGAGGCGCCGAGGGTGGTGTGGGGATACTTCGCGTTCAGCGAGTCGATGAACGGGCGCTTAGCCAGGGAGACGGCGTTCTCGGGGCCGGCGGGAGCCAGGCCGCAGCCGTCCATGATGACGAGAAGCGCAGGGGTACGAACTGCAGACATCGTGTTCTACTCCCCTGCCTTGACGACCATGGCCGCGAAGTCCTCGGCCTTGAGGGAGGCGCCGCCCACGAGGGCGCCGTCGACGTCGGGCTTGGAGACGAGCTCGGCGATGTTGCCGGGCTTGGCGGAGCCGCCGTAGAGCACGCGGATGCCGTCGGCCTTCTCCTGGCCAAAAATCTCGGCCAGGGTCTTGCGGATGGCGCCGCAGACCTCCTGAGCGTCGTCGGCAGTGGCGGTCTTGCCGGTGCCGATGGCCCAGATGGGCTCATAGGCCACGACGTACTTGGACGGGTCGTCGATCTCGAGGCCCTCGGTGTCGGCCTTGACCTGGTTCACGACGAACTCGACGTGCTTGCCTGCCTCGCGGACCTCAAGCGGCTCGCCGCAGCAGGAGATGGGGACGATGCCGTGGGCCATGAGGACCTTGGCCTTCTTGTTGATGTCCTCATCGGTCTCGCCGAAGTAGCCGCGGCGCTCGGAGTGACCGATGATGCAGTAGGTGGCGCCGACGGACTCGAGCATGCTGGGGGCCGTCTCGCCGGTGAAGGCGCCGGACTCCTCGAAGTAGACGTTCTGCGCACCGAGGGCGAAGGGGGCCTTCGTCTGCTCGATGACCTGGGAAACACCCTTGAGGTCGACGGTCGGGGGGCACACGACGACGTCGACGTCGCCCGTGCCAGAGGCAAGCTGGTCGGCAAGGCCCTGCGCGAGCTCGACGCCCTCGGTGTAGGTCTTGTTCATCTTCCAGTTGCCGGCGATCATGAGTTTACGCATCGAGAAGTGCCTCCACTCCAGGAAGGGCCTTGCCCTCGACGAGCTCCATGGAAGCGCCACCGCCGGTGGAGATCCAGCTCATCTTGTCGGCCAGGCCGAACTTGTTGACGGCCGCGACGGAGTCGCCGCCGCCGATGATGGACGTGCAGTCGGAGTCGGCCACGGCGCGGCAGACGGCCTCGGTGCCCTCGGCGAACTGGTCCATCTCGAAGACGCCCATGGGGCCGTTCCAGAAGACGGTCTTGGCGCCCTTGATGGCCTCGGCGTAGAGCTCGCGGGTCTTGGGGCCGATGTCCATGCCCATGCGGTCATCGGGGATCTTGTCGGAGTCGACGATCTCGCCCTTGGCATCCTCGCCAAAGTGGTCGGCGACCACGTTGTCGACGGGGAGAAGGATCTTGACGCCCTTGTCCTCAGCCTTCTTCAGCATCTCGCCGGCGCGCTCGACCCAGTCCTCCTCCTTGAGGGAGGTGCCCACGGTGTAGCCCTTGGCCAGGAAGAAGGTGTAGGCCATGC
>DJRK01000051.1:1877-2979 GCA_002440065.1 Atopobium sp. UBA6362
TGCCGCCGCCGATGATCAGGGTGTCGGCGGAGTCGATGAGGTGGTCGAGGACGCCGATCTTGGAGGAAACCTTGGAACCGCCCACGATGGCGACGAAGGGGCGCTCAGGGTCGGCGAAGATGCCGGTCAGGGTGTCGACCTCCTTCTCGAGCAGGAAGCCGGCGTAGGCCGGGAGGTAAGCGGCGGGGCCCACGACGGAGCCCTGGGCGCGGTGAGCGGTGCCGAAGGCGTCGAGGACGAAGATGTCGCCGTAGGAAGCGAGCTTCTTGGCGATCTCGGGGTCGTTCTTCTTCTCGCGCTTGTCGAAGCGGACGTTCTCCAGGACGAGGATGTCGCCCGGCTGGAGGGCGGCCACGGCCTCGGTGGCCTTCTCGCCGTAGGTGTCCTCGACGAACTTCACGTCATAGCCGGTGAGCTCGGCGAGCTTCTCGGCGGCGGGGCGCAGGGAGAGCTCGGGCTGGAAGCCGGTGCCATCGGGACGGCCGAGGTGGCTCATCAGGATGATCTTGGCGTTGTGCTCCTTGAGGTACTTGATGGTGGGGATGGCGGCGCGAACGCGGGTGTCGTCGGTCACGACGCCGTCCTTCAGGGGCACGTTGAAGTCAACGCGCATCAGAACGCGCTTGCCGTCGACGTCTGCGTCGCGAACGGTCTTCTTGGTAAAAGCCATGTTCACTCCTTGGAGTTACGGGCGAATAAAAAAGGGGCGCGGCCGCGGCCCGAAAGCTGCGACCGCACCCCTCCATGTGAAGCGAGGCGAGAAAAGTTACGCGACGAACTTCTCGAAGTACTTGATGGTGCGGACCATCTGAGAGGTGTAGGAGTTCTCGTTGTCGTACCAAGAGGTCACCTGGACGAGGGTCTGGCCGTTGCCGAGGTCGGAGGCCATGGTCTGGGTGGCGTCGAAGATGGAGCCGTGGGTCTCGCCGACGATGTCGCGGGACACGATCTGGTCCTCGTTGTAGGCGAAGGTCTCGGGGATGGTCTCGGCGTAGGCCTTCATAGCGGCGTTGACCTCGTCGACGGTGACCTTCTTGTCAACGACGGCGTAGAGGTTGGTGAGGGAGCCGGTCGGCGTCGGGACGCGCTGGGCAGCGCCGAT
>DJRK01000130.1:0-9589 GCA_002440065.1 Atopobium sp. UBA6362
AGCCGGAGCTCGTCTTGGGGAAGGCCATGACCTCGCGGATGGAGTCGGAGCCGGTGAGCAGCATGCACACGCGGTCCAGGCCCAGGGCGAAGCCGCCCATCGGGGGCGCGCCGAACTTGAGGGCGTCCATGAGGAAGCCGAACTGCTCCTGCGCGCGCTCCTCGGTGAAGCCCAGGAGCTTGAGCATGGCCATCTGCATGTCGGCGTTGTGGATACGCATGCCGCCGCCGCCGGCCTCGTAGCCGTCCATGACGAAGTCGTAGGTGAAGCTGCCGGCGGCCAGCGGGTCGGCCTCGATCTTTGCCACGTCGGGCTCGGTCGGCAGGGTGAAGGGCTGGTGCTCGGCGGCGTAGGCCTTGCGGTCCTCGTCCCAGTGGAACAGCGGGAAGTTGACGACCCACAGGAAGTCGTGGCCCTCGCGCGGCACGTCGAGCGCATCGGCCATGTGGCAGCGCATGCCGCCCAGGATCTCGTCGGCCTTGAGGCGGCTCTCGACGGCGAACATCACGAGGTCGCCCGGCTCGACGTCCATCTCGGCGCGCAGCGCGACCATCTCCTCGTCCGAGAAGAACTTGACGATCGGGCTCGTGACCTTGCCGTCCTCGCGGAAGGCGATGTAGGCGAGGCCCTTGGCGCCGAAGCCGGCGGCAACGTCGGCGAGCTTGTCGATCTGCGCGCGCGGCCAGAGGCCGGCGCCCTTGGCGTTGATGGCCTTGACGTACATCTTGTCGTCGGCGGCGGCGCTGGCGAAGAGCTTGAACTTGGAGTCGGCGAAGATGGACGTGACGTCGTGCAGCTCCATGCCGTAGCGGGTGTCGGGCTTGTCGACGCCGTAGGTGTCCATGGCGTCCCAGTACTCGATGCGGCGCAGCGGGGTCGGGAGCTCGACGCCCATCTGGCCGAAGGCGTCCTTCAGGACCTCCTCGAGCTCGCCCATGACGTCGTCCTGGTCGACGAAGCTCATCTCGATGTCGACCTGGGTGAACTCGGGCTGGCGGTCGGCGCGCAGGTCCTCGTCGCGGAAGCACTTGGCCACCTGGTAGTAGCGCTCGACGCCGCCCACCATGAGGAGCTGCTTGAGCAGCTGCGGGGACTGCGGCAGGGCGTAGAAGTGGCCGGGCTGGGTGCGGGAGGGCACGAGGAAGTCGCGCGCGCCCTCGGGCGTGGACTTGAAGAGCGCCGGGGTCTCGACCTCCATGAACTCGCGGTTGTGGAGCGCCTGGCGAACGGCGAAGGTGAAGTCGCTGCGGAGCTTGAGGTTGTCCATCATCTTCGGGCGACGGATGTCGAGGTAGCGGTAGCGCAGGCGGACGTCCTCGGAGCAGTCGACGTGGTCCTCGATCTGGAACGGCGGCGTCACGGAGGTGTTCAGGACCTCGATCTGGGAGACGAGCACCTCGATGTGGCCTGTGGCGAGCTTCTCGTTGTCCTGGCCCTCGGGGCGCTGGCGGACGGTGCCCGTGACGGCGATCGGCCACTCGGAGCGGATCGTCTCGGCGGTGTGGAACGCGGTGCCGCCGGAGTGCTCGGGATCGAAGGAGATCTGGGTCACGCCGTCGCGGTCGCGAAGGTCGACGAAGATGAGGCCGCCGTGGTCGCGGCGGTGCCAGACCCAGCCGGTCAGCGTGACGGTCTCGCCGATGTTCTCGGCGCGCAGCTCGCCGCAGGTGTGGGTGTGCATGGTGTGGGAATCCATCTAGTTCCTTTCGTCTCTGCCGCCCCGTGTCGTTCGGGTGGCTTCCCAGCAGACGGCGTCGGGGCGTAGACGGCGGCCCGGCGCACGTAGGCCTTAGTGTACAACGCGCGGGCGCGGCGCCGCCCGGCAAGATTCGCGCGACACACACGTGTAATACCGGCCCGGGGGGGGCGGCACGGGCGGCCACCAGGCGCCGATTCGCGTTCCCTGCGCCGCCGACGGGCAATGGGACGACGCCCGAGACAGCTTGGGCCGCTCTGCGCGAATCGCGCTCGGCGGCCCACCCTCTCCCGCGGCCCGTTTCCCAGGAGGCCGCAGCTACTTGGATGGTAACACGTCTCTCCCGCGCTTCCGCGGCCCCTCCGCGCGGCGGCGGGCTTTAACGGGCGGGCGGATATCGAGGGGTCCCGAAACCGACCATGCCCACCCGTTCGGTTTTTTGCCAAACGCCCAGTTGGCTTGGCTCCGAATCGACGGATGGGCATGGTCGGTTTCGGCACATCCGCCTCCTGCAGCCGCAAAGGCCATGAAAAAGCCCCGCGACTCGCAACCGCGGGGCCAAAACCAGCCGAATTACTCGTTGGGCGCCGTCTATTCCTTCTCGCCCTTGATCGAGGCGTAGAACGTCGCGTGGTCGAAGACGTCCTTGATCGTCTTGCCCTTCACGAACGGCAAGGCGAGGAACTCGTCCACCGTCGGAACGAGCTCGGAGCAGTCGACGAAGTGGTCCTTCTCATTGCGGCGGCTCGTGTCCTGGGCGCGCCACGCCTCATAGTTGACGTCGGTAAGGTAATAGATGGAGGAATCGATCTTCATGTACACCGAGTGGTTGCAGTGCAGGTACTCGGCGAGCTCGTCGTAATTGATGTCGAGCGCCTCAGCGGCCTTCTTACCCATGGTGGCTCCTTTCCCGAGCGACCAAACCGTCAGTGAATTGAATATAGCCCGCCCGCCGCGGCAAATCCCCGCGATTGCGAAATGTTAGGCGAGCGTAACCCTGAGCGCCGTTCACGGAATAGATTTGACTATTCGCGGCCCGGCGCACAAGGCTCCGCCACATGCCTTTAAGGCGTTTGAAAGCCTAGCCAAGAAGAACGCGACGCAGCTCGTCGGGGGTGTCCACGATGGTGGTCGCGCCCGCGGCGACGAGCTCCTCGCGGGTGCGGAAGCCCCAGGAGACGTTCACGCAGGGGCAGCCGCACGCGGCGGCCGTCGCGACGTCGACCTCGGAGTCGCCGATGTAGACGAGGCTGGAGCGGTCCGCGGCGAGGCGCTCGAGCACGGCGTCGACCATGTCGGGCGCGGGCTTCTTCCTGATCCCCGCCGCCTCGCACTCGCCCAGGACGGCGTCGAAGGCGCCGGGCATGCGCGCGTCGATGATCTGCTGCACGGCGAAATCGGCCTTGTTCGACACGACCGCGGTCTTGAGCCCGGCGGCGTGCAGGTCGGCGATGAGGGCGGGCACGCCGTCGTAGGGCTCGGTATGGTCGAGCGCGTGGTCGCCGTAGTAGCGCTTGAACTCGGCGAAGACCTGTTCGTAGAGGTCGTCGGGCGTGCCCTCGGGAACGCTCAGCTCCATGAGGCGGACGATGCCGTTGCCCGTGAAGGAGATGATGTCCTTCTCGGGGCGGGTGGGCATGCCGAACGCCGCAAGCGCGTGGTTCACGGCAAGCGCGAGGTCGCGGGTGGTGTCGAGCAGGGTTCCGTCGAGGTCGAAGACCGCGGTCGTGTACTTCATCTAGCGAGGCTCCTTACTCCTCGAGGGCGGCGCGGCAGTAGGCGTCTGCGACGAGCATCGCGTTGGCGACCTTCTCGGGCGTGACCTCGGAGGGCATGTTGTGCAGGGTGTCGTTGGGGGCGCAGGCGAGCTTGGCGACCTCGAGGACGCGGTCGCCCGAGCCCTGGACGTACTTGCTGGGACTGATGAACGTGCGTGCCATGCCAAACACCTTCCCCTCGTACGAACATGACGCGACCGGGACCTTCGCCCCGGTCGCTCGAACATCTTAGGTTATACCCAATGAGGCGCAGGCACGCGAGCCGCACCGTCACGCGGCACGATGCCGCGGCGCGGCCCCGCGCGGGCCCTAGCGGTGAACGGTCATTAGCGGGTCGCCGAGCTTGACGAGCGGGCGGTCGCCCAGCAGCGTGCCCGAGTCGGCGATGAGGTCGATGCGCGAGAACTTGTCGGCGTTCGAGACGGCGACCACGACGACGTCCTCGTACCCGGCGGCGGCCACGGCCGCGCGGTCGAAGCGGATCAACGGGGTCCCGGCCTTGACGGCGTCGTTTACCTCGACGAAACGCTCGAAGCCCTTGCCGTTCATGTTCACGGTTCCGATGCCCACGTGGATCACGATCTCGATCCCGTCGTCGGTAAGAAGACCGATGGAGTGGTTCGTGACCGTGGTGGCGGCGATGCGGCCGTTCACCGGAGCGTAGACGACGCCGTCGCCCACAGGCAGGATCGCGTAGCCCTCGCCCAAAAGGCCGGCTGAGACGACCTCGTCGTTGACCTCGCGCAAGCTCATCAGCATGCCGGACGCAGGCGCGTAGACGACGCCGTCGCGGGTGGCGAACTTGGCGGACGCGGGCGCCTCGGAGTCCCCGGACGGGCCGAGCGTGGCCATAATCTTATCCAGAAGTCCCATGCATAACCCCCTTGTTTCGGAAGTGTTTCCTTCGCAGCCATTCTATCGTGCGCGAGGGGGCGAATATACGGTTCAACTGGCTCTTTCTTACGATGCCAGTGGGCCTGCGGCGACGGTTCCAGCGGGCCGGGCGCGCGCCCGTCGACCGTTCCGGCAGGTTTCGGCGCCTCCGAGCGGTCCCCGCGGCGCCCCTCGGCTCAAAAATCGCGCCAATTGTGGGCTTGTTCTTGGAAGCCCCGAGTAGAGCGGCACATCACGACGAAAAAAGGCCAGGTAGATGAATTGCGCGATTCAGCGCTACTCGGCAAAACCGAATCAATGACCACAATTCGCGTGATTTTTGAGCCTCGGGCGGTCGAGAGGCGTCAAAAGGGCGGCCGGGCCCGCCCGAAAAGGCGGGCACGGCCTCAATCGCGATGCGCAGGCGCGACTACGGCTCGCGCAGCACGATACCCTTCGACGTCTCGTACGTCACGAGGAAGTACCCTCCGTACAGGAGCACCACGAAGCAGACGGTGGCGACGAGCGCGCTGCCGATGTCGTAACCGGTGAGCAGGCTCACGACGTCGTTGACCGCGGTGAGCGCGCAGGCCGCATGGCAGACGGCCACGACCAGCGGAAACGCGAAGTACACACCAATCTGCGCCATGAGCGCGCGGCGGACCTGGGCGGGCTCGGCGCCGAGGTCGGCGAGCACCCGGTAGCGGGCGACGTTGTCGGCCGCCTCGGAGAGCTGCTGGATCGCGAGGACGGAGGCGCAGGTGATGAGCAGCACGAAGCCGATGTAGATGGCCAGGTAGGCGACCACGACGGTGAGGCCCACGGTGGCGTCGGCCATGTTCTGCCCCGTCTCGACGAAGCAGGCGGGCCAGGAGTCGGAGCAGCGGGCATAGCTGGCCCCCAGGGCTTTTTCGGTGGCGTCCCAAAAGCGCTGCTCAACCTGGTCGCGCGGCCCCGCATAGCTGACGTCGAGCGAGCACGAGATAGGCACCGCGCCGGCCGGAATAAGCTCGTCGGGGACGACGATCGCCCCCGTGACCGAGCCGCCGGAGCTGTTGTAGAGCGTCTCGTCCACGCGACCCGCCGGGTGCAGCTCTGCTCCGAGGGCGGATACCGTGGGGTGCTGCTCGATGAAGGCGTCCCAGAAGCCGTCGAGCGACGAGAGGTCGTTCCACACGAGGAACTCCCCCGTCCCGAGCTCGACGGGGTCCTTGCCGAGGAAGGCGCGCAGGGCGTTGTAGTCGGAAAGCTTCACGAAGCTAAAGAGCACATGCCCGCCGTCCATCGCCTGGTCGAAAAGGGCGTTGCCGTGGTAGTCGGTCGTCTCGAACGCCCACTTCTGGAGCAGGCCGCCCTCGGCCACGCGGAACGTGTACGCGCTCACCTGGGCCGCATCGGACACGAGGTCGTCCCACTCGGGGATCTCGCGACGAAGAGCCACGAGCATGTCGAAGCCGTCGGCAACGGCGGCGGGGCTGGCCTCGGGGCCGTCGCCCCCGTCCTCGCCGTCAGCCTCGAAAATGCCGGTCACGCCCATGGGATATGCCCGCAGCGACGCGTCGTACGGGCTGCCCTTCTCGAGGGCGTCGTTCATGGACGTGCTCACGGAAAGCCCCGTGCACACGCCGCAGATGGCGAGGAAGAGCATCGCGCACACAAGCGTGATGGAGACCCAGGCGGTGTTCACGCGGCTGTTGAGCTGGCGCAGCACGAAGGCGTTGAGCCCGCGCAGGTAGAGGGCGGGCCGGCTCTGGATGAAGCGGAGCAGGAAACCCGAGATCGAGAAGAAGAACAGAGCCGTGCCCACCGTGACCAGGGCCGTCGCGAGACCGAACTGGTCGGACATGATGCCGTTCTTGAGCAGCACCCGGTACGCGGCGCCGATAAGCGCGACCGAGGCGACGAAAAGCGCGACGGACAGCGGGAGGCTGCGGACCTTGACCTCCTCGCTCACCTTGTCGGCGCGGATGAGGTCGATCAGGCGGTAGCGCGAGACGGCGACCACGTTGAACACGAGCGAGACGAGGAAGATGGCGGCGAAACAGGCCACGGTCTCGATCGCCGCCCGAGGGGAGAAGACGAACGCGAAGCCGTCGATGTGCGCTTGGAAGAGGTGCGCGGTCACGTACATCATGAGCTGCGACAGCAGGACACCCAGCGCGAGGCCGGCGGCGAGGGCCACGAGGCCGACCGCGAGCGTCTCGACGACCATGATGCGGCTGACCTGGCCGCGCCCCATGCCGAGCGTGAGGTAGATGCCGAACTCGCGCTTGCGCCGGCGCACGAGGAACCGGTTGGCGTAGACCACGAGGAAGCCGAGCACGACGGCGATGAAGACCGAGACCCCCGAGAAGATGCCCATGACGGCGTGCAGGGACTCCGACTGCGACTGGGAGAGCTCGATGACGGCGGTCTGCTCGGTGATGGACCCGAAGGCGTAGAACACGCACACGCCGAAGACGAGCGTCAGGAAGAAGACCGAGAAGTCGCGGACCGATTTGCGGACGTTGCCGAGGGCGATCTTAAGCAGCATCGGCGTCGTCACCGCCCAGGAAGCTCACGACGTCCATGACCTCGTCGAAGAAGCGGCGGCGGGTCTTGTCGCCGCGGACGACCTCGTTGAAGAGGCGGCCGTCCTTGATGAAAAGCACGCGGTGGGCGTAGCTCGCCGCGAAGGAGTCGTGCGTGACCATGACGATCGTGGAGCCGGACGCGTTCATCTGCGTAAGGCACTCGAGCAGCTTGCGGGAGTTCTGCGAGTCGAGGGCGCCCGTGGGCTCGTCGGCGAGGACGAGCGCGGGGTCGCAGACGATGGCGCGGGCGCACGCGACGCGCTGGCGCTGGCCGCCGGACATCTCGTGCGGCATCTTGTCGAGCACCTCGGAGATCTGGAGGCGGGCGGCGACGTCGTCCACGCGGGGGCCGATCTCGCGGGCGGGGACGCGGTTGATGCTGAGCGCGAGCGCGATGTTCTCGCGCGCGGTCAGGGTGTCGAGCAGGTTCGAGTCCTGGAAGATGAAGCCCAGGCGCTCCCGGCGGAAGCGGGCGAGCTCGGCGCGGCGCAGGCCCGTGATGTCGCGGCCGTCGACGAGGATGTGGCCCGCGGACGGGCGGTCGATGGTGGAGATGCAGTTGAGGAGGGTCGTCTTGCCGGAGCCCGACGGGCCCATGACGGCGACGAACTCGCCCGGCATGACGTCGAGGCTGATGCCGTCGAGCGCGCGGGTCACGTTGCCGCGGGCGCCGTAGTACTTCTCGACGGCCTGGACGCGCAGGGCCGGCTGGGCCGAGCCGGGCCGCGGGGCGTTGGGGCGGGGCACGCGGGACGGTTGCATATGGGATGCCATGATCGGCTCCTCTCGTGGGTGCGGAGTGGACACGACCATACTCCGCCCCGGCGGCTCGGGGAGCCATGAGGCCCGGTGAAGGCCCCCTTACGGTTTCGTAAGGTTCCCGTTTCGCGCGATTCTCGCGGTTCTGGGGGTAAGCCCCGAAATCGACCATGCCCACCCATGGGCGTTATTCGCGAATGCCCAGTTGAGCCGAATCGCGGGCGACGGATGGGCATGGTCGGTTTTGGGGCCCGGGGTTATTCCCAAGCTATTCCGGGGCTATTCGACGCCGATTCCGCGCCAAAAGCGCGTCAGGCGCGGCGGACCGAGGCGGGAAAGACGATCGAGACGCGCGTCCAGGCACCTTCCTCGGACTCGATCCGCGCGGCGAGCCCCATCTTCGCGCAGAGCTCGCGCACGAGGTAGAGGCCCATGCCGGTCGAGCGGGCATAGCGCCGGCCGTTCTCGCCGGTAAAGCCGCGGTCGAAAACGCGGCCCAGGTCGCAGGCGGGAATACCGATGCCGTCGTCCTCCACGCAAAGGGCCGTCTCCCAGGCGTCGAGGCCGGTGCCGCGGCGCTCCGCCCAGATGCGCACCCGGCCGCCGCCCACGCCGGGCTTGGCGTATTTGGCCGCATTGCCAAGGAGCTGCCCCAGGATAAAGCCGAGCCACTTGGGGTCGCACGTGACGGTATAGTCGAGTTTTCCAAGCTCAGGCACGATATGGGCATCGATGAGCGCACGGGAGGACCGCCGCAGCGCCTCGCGCACGGCATCGCCGAGCACGACGTCGCGCACCTGGAAGTCCCGGTCGAGCGACACCGTGCGGGCATAGTAGAGCGCCTGCTCGACGAGCCCCTCGATGCGCCCGACCTCCGCGTCCATGGCGTCGGCGGCCGGGCAGGGGTCGTTCGCCGCCACGAGGCGCGCCGCGGCAATCGGGGTCTTGATCTCGTGGACCCAAAGCTCAACGTAGTCTCGGTACTCGCGTTGCTCGGCGCGCATGGCCGCCACGCGGCTCGCCATGGAGCGCGACTCCCGCGAGAGCGCGTCGTGGAAGAGCCTCTCCTCCAAGGTCCGCGGCCGGTCCAGGAGCTCCGGCGCCAGGTAGGCATCGTCGGATTCGGCCAAAGACGAGATCGCCTGGTCGAGCTTCGCGTAGAAGTCGCGCCTGCGCAGGTAGTCGATGCCGCGGGCAAGAAGACCCGTTGCCCCCAGGGTCGCGGCGACGAAGCAGACGACGCCCGGATCCGTCCCGTAGGCGAGGAGCGCCAGGCACACGAAGGCGAGGGAGGCCGTGCCTAGGGCGACGGACCCCGCCCGGTCGAAGAGGTAGGCGCGGAAGCTCATCGGTCCCCCAGCCCCTCAGCCCACGATGTAGCCAAGGCCGCGGCGGGTGCCGATAAAGCCCTCGACGCCGATGCCGGCCAGCGTCTGGCGCAGGTGGCTCACGTTCACGGTGAGGGTGTTGTCGTCCACGAAGTCGTCGCCCGCCCAGAGCTCCTCCTGGATGCGCTGGCGCGAGACGACCGTCCCCGGCGCGCGCATGAGCAGGGCGAGGATGCGCAGCTCGTTCTTTGTGAGCTCGACGGAACGTCCCTGGTAGGAGACCTCGCAGCGCGCCGTGTCGAGCGTGACGCCGCGATGGGCGAGCCTCGCCGCCGACGCCGCGCCGTCGCCGTAGGAGCGCTTGAGGAGCGCGGCCGTGCGGGCCAGGAGCACCTGCTCGTTGTACGGCTTTGCCACGAAGTCGTCCGCGCCGGCGGAGAGCGTGACGAGCTCGTCGAGGTCGGTGTCGCGGCTGGTGACGGCGATGATGGGGACCCGGCTTTGCGCGCGTACCTCGCGGCAGACGTAGCCGCCGTCGACGCCGGGAAGGTTCAGGTCGAGAAACACGAGGTCAGGGGCGCG
>DJRK01000130.1:9772-11840 GCA_002440065.1 Atopobium sp. UBA6362
GTTTGGACGGTTTTCTTGGCAGCGTAGCACAGCGAGAGCCCCTCGGAACGAGGCATGGCAAGTCGTTCCGAGGGGCTTTCCGAGGGGTCGCTCTTGCTCGGCTCATGCGAGGGGCATGCGTGGGGGCTCAGGCCACGGGCGCCGGCAAGGGCAAAGGGAGCTAGGCAGCCGGTGAATCTCCGCTGCTGCTAACTGCATGTTAGGTCATCAGACTATCTGTTTGAATCCGCAGGTCAGGATTAGCGGCGAACGGTCACAATCCCTACGTAAACGGGCCCGGACCGCTCACGGCCCGCCCAGGGGCCACTCAGCGCCCCGCCGCGCAGTCCGCCTGGCCGCCGCGCAGGATCCTGAGGCCGTGGGCGATCGGCTCGATCACGGCGGCGATGTTCTCGCGGCACGCCTTGGGGCTGCCGGGCAGGTTCACGATGAGCGTGCGCCCGCGGATGCCCGCGGCCTCGCGCGAGAGGCACGCGCGGGGCGTGATCGCCATCGAGGCGGCGCGCATGGTCTCGGGGATGCCGGGCGCCATCCGCTCGCACACGGCCGCCGTCGCCTCCGGCGTCACGTCGCGCGGCGAGAAGCCCGTGCCGCCGGTCGTGAGCACGAGCGCGACGTCCTTCTCGGCGCAGGCGATGAGCTCCGCCTCGATCAGGTCGCGCTCGTCGGGGACGATCGAGGTCCGCACGACTTCGTACCCGTGATCGCGAAGCAGCCCCACGAGCGCGGGGCCGCTCGCGTCGGCGCGCTCCCCCGCCGCGCCGCGGTCGCTCACCGTGACGACCGCCGCCGTGTAGGCGACCTTCTCCTTGGCCTTCTCTTCCTCGCTCATCTCTCGTTCTCCTTAATTTGGGGTCCGACCCCAAATTGCGTTAGCGGCCAAAGGGGCAGTGGGGGTAGGTGCAGGGCTTGCAGCCCAGGCACAGCCCGCCCTCGCCGAGCTCCACGAAGTCGCGCTTCTCCAGCTGGACGCCGGCGAGCACGCGCGGCAGCACGAGGTCGAGCACCGTCGCCTTGTTGTACATCGCGCACCCCGGCACGCCCAGGACGGGCACGCTGCGGCCGGCGCCCTCCACCTCCGGGTCCTCGAAGTAGCCCACGAGCAGCATCGCGCCGGGCAGCACGGGGCTGCCATAGGTCACGATGCGGGCGCCCGCGCGCTTGATGGCGCCGGGGGTGTTGTCGTCGGGGTCGACGCTCATGCCGCCCGTGCACACGACCACGTCGACGCCGGCCGCGCGCGCCTCGTCGATGGCGGCCACGACGGAGCCCATCTCGTCGCCGGGCGTCGCGCGGAAGGCAACCTCCACGCCGAAGTCCGCGAGCTTGCGCTCGATGACCGGCGTGAACGCGTCCTCGATGAGCCCGCTCGCGACCTCGGACCCCGTGGCAATGACCGCGGCCGTGCGAGCCGAGAAGGGCCGGACCTCCAGGAGCTTCTCGCCGCCCGCGGCGGCCTCGGCCGCCGCGAGCACCTCCTCGCGCACGACGAGCGGGATCACGCGCGTGCCCGCCAGCGCGTCGCCCGCGCGCACGGGGAAGTTGCCGCGCCGCGTGGCGACCATGACCTCGTCGGTGGCGTTCACCGCGCGCAGCCGCTCGGAGTTCACGAGCAGCACGCCGTCGCGCGAGGCGTTGATGCCGATCTTGCCCTCGGACGGCTCGCCCGCCGCGACGCACCCCGGGCCCAAGCAGAGCTCCGCCAGACGGTGCGCGGCGTCGTCCTCGTGCACCATGCCGGGCTCCATCTCCCACACGTAGAGGTTGACCTTGCCCATGCTGAGCAGCACGGGGATGTCCTCCTCGCGCACGACGTGGCCCTTCTTGAAGCGCGGGCCCTTGCTCTTGCCCGGGATGATCTGGGTCATGTCCTGGCACAGGATGTGGCCGACCGCGTCCTCGGTTCGAATGAGCTTCATGGTTTACCTCCTGATGCGGATCGGGTCGCCGGGGCGCACGGTGCCGCCGCGGGTCACGACGGCGAAGACGCCGTCCGTCGGCATGACGCACTTGCCGGTGAGGCGGCGGATCTCGCAGTCGTTGTGGCACTTCTTGCCGATCTGCGTCA
>DJRK01000130.1:11896-16775 GCA_002440065.1 Atopobium sp. UBA6362
CGCGTGAGGATGTTCTCGGCGAAGTCGCCGGCGGCGAGGTCCGGCAGCGCCTCGCGCATCTGGTCCACGGACTCCTCGGGCAGAAGGCTCACCATGCGGTGCCAGGCGCCCGCGTGCGCGTCGCCCACGACGCCCAGGCCGACCTCGAGCTCGATGGAATCCTGCGGCACCTTGCGCGTGCCCTTCTTTACCGAGATGCTCGTGGCGACCACGCGGCCGTCCGCCGCGCCCTGGCAAGAAGACCCTCCCGCAGCGGCCGTCGCCCCATCGCGCACGAAGTGCCCGGACTTGCCGCCGGACTTCTCGAGCAGGCGCACCTCGCCGATCACCATGTCGCGCTGGACGGCCTTGAGCATGTCGTAGATGGTGAGCCCGGCCACCGAGGCCGCCGTGAGGGCCTCCATCTCGACCCCGGTCTCGCCGCAGCAGCGGCACACGGCCTCGATCGCCACGCCGCAGGCGCCCGACCGGCCCGCGTCCGAGTCCGCGGCCGTCGCGGGCTGTTCGCCCGCCGCCCGCTCGACCGCCGCCCCCACGAGCTCGAAGCGCACGTCGACGCCCGTGAGCTGGATGGGGTGGCACATGGGCACGAGCTCCCAGCAGCGCTTGGCCGCCATGATGCCCGCCACCTGCGCCACGGCGAGCACGTCGCCCTTCTTGCACCCGCCCGTGCGCACGAGCTCGAGCGTGGCCGGCGCCATCCGCACGAAGCCCGCCGCCCGCGCGACGCGCTGGGTCTTGTCCTTTGCCGAGACGTCCACCATGCGGGCGCGTCCCTGCTCGTTGATGTGCGTGAGGTCCTCTCCTACCGACACGTCATCCCCCAATCTCGTTCATGTCGCGGGCGCTCTGGCTCGCGTGGTCCTTGTCCATGTGGTGATACGCCGGCTTGGCGGCGATCCCGCGTCTGATGGCGTCGAGAAGCTCGTCGCCCTCGAGCCCCCGCAGGTCGAGCTCGGCCGAGGAGTGCAGGCAAGGCTTGAGCTTGCCGTCCGAGGTCACGCGGATGCGGCTACACCCGTCGCAGAACTTGTGGCTCATGGGGCGGATCAGCCCCACGCGCCCCGCCCAGCCGGGCATGCGCCACAGCTCGGCCACGCCGTCGCGCCCCACCGGCTCCATGCCCGGCAGCCGCTCGAGCACGGCCTCGGCCGGCAAGAAGCGCGCACGGGGCCACCCGGCGCACGGCCCCATGGGCATGAGCTCAATGAAGCGTACGTCGATGGGGTCGTCCTTGGCGAGCGCCGCGATCCGCGGCACCTCGGAGTCGTTCACGCCGCCCATGAGCACGCAGTTCACCTTCGTGCGCGTAAATCCCGCCTCGCACGCGGCCGCGAGCCCCGCGAGCGCGTCCTCGAGCCGGCCGCGCCGCGAGACCTGCCGGTACCGCTCCGGGTCGAGCGAGTCCAGGCTCACGTTCAGCCGAGAAAGGCCGGCGGCACGCAGGTCGGCCGCCACGGGCGCGAGCAGCGTGGCGTTGGTCGTCATCGCGACCTCCTCCACGCCGGGCGTCGAGGCGACCATGCGCACGAGCTCCACGACGCCGCGCCGCGCGAGCGGCTCGCCGCCCGTCAGGCGCACCTTGCGCACGCCCAGCTGGGCGCACGCCCGCACGATCCGCTCCATCTCCTCGAAGGAGAGGATCTGGTCGTGCCTGAGCATGGGCACGCCGTCCCCGGGCATGCAGTACGTGCAGCGGCAGTTGCACCGGTCCGTGACCGAGAGCCGCAGATACTCTATGCGGCGTCCCTCCCCGTCGATCATCCGCCCCACCTCCTAGCGCGCCCGCGCGCGGTCGACGAGCGGCATGACGGCCTCGGGCGCGATCGACATCGTGACGCGCGCGGGGTTGCCCAGGGCGGCCCAGGCGTCCTTCTCGCACTCGTAGCGCAGGTCGGCTCCGCCGGGCGTGCGCAGCATGACGATGGTCGAGAACGTGTTGTCTATCACGCGGTCCACCTCGCACGGGATGAGGTTCACGGGGGTGCCCGCCGCGCCGCCCGGCGCCGCGGTCTTCTTGCCGTCGGCCTCGGCCACGCGGAAGTAATGCGCGCGGATGCCGGCGTGCGTGGCGCCCGCGGGCACGGGCAGTCCCGTCTCGAGCTCCACGCCCCAATCGCCGCAGCTCAGGCGCGTGGTACCCCCTTCGCTCCCCGGTCCCACGGGCTCGGCAGCGCTCACGTTCTTGCAGCCGCTGATGAGCGCCGCGGCGAGCGTCGTGGGCGCCGAGAAGAGCTCGGGCACGCCGAGCTTCCCCTCCGAGCGGCCCTGCGAGACCACGCACACCGAGTCGCACATGCGGTAGACCTCGTCGCGGTTGTGGCTCACGTAGACCGTGCCGCCCGGGAACCGGCGCAGCGTGTCGGTGAGCTCGAGCTCGAGCTGCCAGCGCAGGTACCCGTCGAGCGCAGAGAACGGCTCGTCCAGCAGAAGGAGCTCGGGCTTGCTCGCCATGATGCGCGCGAGCGCCACGCGCTGCTGCTGCCCGCCCGAAAGCTCATAGGGCTTCTTGGCCTCGAGTCCCTCCAGGCGGAAGGTCGCGACCTGCTCCGCCACGGCGGCCGCGCGCGCCTCGCGGCCCGCGCCCACGATGCCCACGCCGATGTTCTGCTCGACCGTCATGTTGGGGAAGAGCGCGTAGTTCTGGAAGAGGTAGCCCACGCGGCGCTCCTGCGGGCGCAGGTTCACGCGCTTCTCGGAGTCGAAGAGCACGCGGCCGTTCAGCACGATGCGGCCGGAGTCGGGCGCCACGATGCCCGCGATGCACTTGAGCGTCATGGACTTGCCGCAGCCCGAGGGACCGAGAAGCGCCAGCGTCTCGTCGGGCCGCTCGACCTCGAAGGCCACGTCGAGGTCGAAGCCGCGCAGGCGGCGATGGATGTCGACGGAAAGGCTCATCGCGCGCCGCCTCCCGAGCCGCGCACGCGCAGGGGCGAGGCCGCGCGGCCGGCGCCCCTGGACCCGCGTTTGCTCTTCTGCTCGAACCAATTCATCGCCAGCAGCACGACGGCGCTGATCGCGAGGTTCACCATGACCCACATGAGGGCGCCGGCGTCGTCGTTCGTGCGCCAGAGCTGGTAGACCGTCGTCGAGACGGTCGCCGTCGAGCCCGGCGTGTAGCCGCAGATCATGGCCGTCGCGCCGTACTCGCCGAGCGCGCGGGCGAACGCGAGCACGGCGCCGGCCACGATCCCCTGCCGGCAGTAGGGCATCTTCACGCGCCAGAAGATCCAGCGCTCCGAGCGGCCGAGCGTCCGGGCGGCGTCGGCGAGGTTCTCGTCGAAGGACTCGAACGCGCCGCGGGCGGTACGGTACATGAGCGGGAAGCTCACCACGACGGTCGCGAGGATGGCCGCGTACCAGACCATCGTGAGCTTGATCCCAAAGGTCTCGAGCAGCCACGCGCCCACCGCGCGCCTCGGGCCGAAGACGCGCAGCAGCAGGTAGCCCACGACCGTGGGAGGGAGCACGAGCGTCAGGGTCAAGACGACGTCCAGCACGCCCTTGACCACGCGGTTCGCGCTGGCCACGACGTTGGCGAGGAAGATGCCCAGGAAGTACACGATAGCCGTGGACACGAGGGCGATCCTCACCGAGTTATAGAGCGGGTACCAGTCCATTCGTCCTTCTTACCAGGCGCGCTGCGTGCTCGCCGGGTGTCGTCGCTTGTTGCAATGCTTGTGCCAAGTGCCCCGTTTCGGCCGGCGCCTTGGCCACGCCCCTACTTGGACAGCGGGGTGAAGCCCACTGCCTCGAACTCCTTGGAGGCGTCGTCGCCCTTGAGGAACTCCAGGAACGCGCGGGCGGCGTCGGGCTGCGGGGCGTTCTTGGTCGCGGCCGCGGGGTAGACGACCTGGCCGCACATCTCCTTGGTCGCCTCGTCCGCGACCGTGAGCCCGGCCGAGAAGGCATCCGTCTTGTAGATGACGCCGCAGTCGACCGCGCCCTCCTTGACCTGGGACGCTACCTCCTTGACGTTCGTGCCGTAGGTGATGCAGCCGTCGGCGGCGAGGGCGTTCTCGTCGAGGCCGTAGTAGGCGAGGATCTTCTGCGTGTACTGGCCCACGGGCACGTCGGAGTTGCCCATGCAAAGAAGCACGTCGCCGGTCTTGAGGTGCTCGGCGAGGTCGTTGAAGTCCAGGATGCCCTTGGAGTTGCCGTCGGGGACGACGAGCGTGACCTTGTTCTCGAGGATGTCGAAGCGCGTGGCGTGGTCGATGAAGTCGAGGCCGTCCTCGTGGTCCTTCTCGGCCTCGGCGTCGAGCTGGTTCATCTGTTTCTGGCCGGCGGAGATGAAGACGTCGCAGTCGGCGCCCTCCTGGATCTGGGTCTTGAGCGTGCCCGAGGAGTCGTAGTTGTACGTGAGCTCGTACTCGCCGTTCTGGGCCATGAAGGCGTCTCCGGCCTTCGTGAGCGACTCGGTCATGGAGGCGGCGGCAAAGACGATCACCTTGGCCTTCTCGGCATCGGAAGCCTGGTCGGCGGGCGCGGCGTCGCCGGACTCGGAGCCGTTGCCGCAGGCGGCGAGGCCGGCGGTTGCGGCGGCAGCGGCGAGGCCACCGAGGAACTGCCTGCGATCGAGGTTCATCATGGTTGGGACTTCCCTTCTCTTCTGAGCCCNNGTCTTGGCCGAATGCCGGCTCTGACCGTTGGCCTTGGGCGGCAAAAAAACAACGGGGTCGGCGCCCGGCGCGAGACGGTCGCGCGAAGCGGCGGACCGATGCGGGCGGCGCGCCTAGCGGCGCAGCTCGGCGCGGCAGCGGATAATCTGCGCCACGATGGAGACCGCGATCTCGGCCGGGGTGACGGCGCCGATCTTCTCGCCGATGGGCAAGTGGACCTGGGCCGCGAGCTCGGCGGGGATGCCGTGCTCCTCGAG
>DJRK01000112.1:0-3142 GCA_002440065.1 Atopobium sp. UBA6362
GCCGCGAGTCACAGAGATGTTCGGGATTGCCCCGCGACGGCCCCGCCTCGAGCGCGCGACCTCGGCTCAGGGCATCCCAGGCGCCTTAAGTGGGCCGACCTCGCCCTGGATATGCCGAACTCAGGGTCACCGTGCAACTTTTTTCCAGTTCTGCGTGGCTGAAGCCGGGGTTTTGCGAGTAGCGGGGCTGCAAAACCAGAGATTCGTGGCAACTCGAAGGGAGCCCGCCCGCGTTTGCCCAGTTGATCCGCGAAACTCGTCATATCAAGTATCGAATAGTCCACGCACAACCGCGAATTCGTATCGCGGCGGCAGCAGTCGCGGCGGTAAACCCGCGCGGGCCGACCAAAACCGGTCGGCCCGCGCGGGTTTGACGTGAGCACCTTCTACCCCAAAAGGGCCATGACCTCGCGTTTCGCGGCAAGGAACTCGTCGGTGAAGTCGAACTTGGCCCCGGCCTTGTCCGCCGCGTCGCGGTCCACGCTCACCATGCCCGCGACCATGGACGGCACGCCGACGCGCGGGTCGCCGCCGAGCACGTAGATACGGCTCGCCATGATGACGGCCTCGTCCACGTCGTGCGTGATGACGACCGAGGCCATGCCCAGCTCGGCGGCCGTCCGCACGTACCAGCTGCGGATATCCGCGCGCGTAAGGGCATCGAGCGCGCTGAACGGCTCGTCGAGCAGCGCGACGTCGTTACCCATGAGGTAGGTGCGCAAAAACGCCGCGCGCTGCCGCATGCCGCCCGAGAGCTGGCTCGGCCACTTGTCCTCCACGCCCGACAGGCCAAAGCGCTCGAGCAGCGGCCGCGCCTTCTCGCGCGCCTCGGCGGGCTTCTTCCCGCCGATGACCAGCGGCAGGCAGGCGTTGTCCAGAATCGTTCGGCTCTGCAGCAGGAGGTCTTTCTGCAGCATGTAGCTCACGTGGCCCGGCTCACCCGTGATGTCGCGCCCGTGCAGGAGCACCCGGCCCGCGCGCGGCCGCATCAAACCCGAAAGCGCATACAGAATCGTGGTCTTGCCGCACCCGGACTTGCCCACGATGCAGACGCACTCCCCCGCCGCAACGGACAGGCTCACGTCGCGCACGACCTCGGGCCCCTCGCCCCAAGCAAGGGTGAGCCCCCGCGCCTCGAGCGCGGGGGCCTGCATCGCCTCGTCGGTCTTCTCGGCGTCCATGCCGCTTACGCCAAGAAGGACGTGTCGAAGCCGGCGTTGACGTCGAGCTTGTTCTCGACGAGCGAGTTGTCGTTCAGCCACTGGAAGTAGGCCGCCCAGCGCTTGCCGTCGATGACGCCCCAGCTCTCGGCGTCGGCGGTGTACTGGCTCGCCAGGAACTTGGCGGATGCCTCCACGAGCGCGGAGTCGAGCTCGGGGACCTCGTCGCACAGGATCTGCGCGGCGTCCTCGGGGTGGTCGACGGCGAACTCGTAGCCCTTCTTGGCGGCGCGCAGGAACGCCTTCACGGCATCGGGGTTGTCCTTCATGAAGTCGTTGTTCGCGGCGAGGACGGGCGTGTAGAAGTCGAAGACGTCGTCCATGTCCTTGAAGCTGAAGTAGTTCACCGGGTAGTCCTGGACGGCGGCGTTCTGCACGGCCCAGCCCTCGTAGACCCACACGCAGTCGAACATGTTGGCCTTCAGGCCCTGGACCTCGTCGTCCACGGTGAAGGGGACCATCTGAAGCTTGGAGAAGTCGCCGCCGTCGGACTCCATGACCTGCTTGATCGTGGCCTGCTCAACGGCCATGTCCCACGTGGTATAGACATGGTTCTCCATGAGGGCGGCGTGCGTGATGCCGTCCTCCTGGCGGCTCATGATGCCGGAGGTGTTGTGCTGGATGACGGCGGCCACGGCGGTGAGGCCGGTGTTGCCGGCGTCGTAGGCGGCGGCCAGGTAGTCCTGGTAGCTCACGCCGAGCTGGGCCTGGCCGGCGCCGATCGCGCCCTCGGCCGTGCCGTCGGCGGGCTGGACGATCTCCACGTCGAGGCCCTCATCGGCGAAGAAGCCCTTGTTCTGGGCCACGTAGATGCCGGTGTGGTTCGTGTTGGGCGTGTAGTCGAGGCAGAACGTGATCTTGGTCTTCTCGGCATCGGAGGCGGGCTTGTCGCTCGAGGAGCCGGAGTCGGAGGAGCCGTTGCCGGAGTTGCAGCCGGCGAGCACGAGCGTGGCCGCGGAGACGAGGGAGCCGGCGACGAACGCGCGGCGGGAGAGGCCGGCGCGGGCGGTGAGCTGGGCGAGGTTGGGCTTCTTCATTATTTGTCGTTCCTTTCTGCCCTCTTCCAGGGCATACACACGCGCTCAAGGACGTCGACGCCGCGCATGAGCGCGAGCGAGAGCGCGGAAATGATGATGATCACCGCGAACATGCGGTCGTAGGCGAAGGACTTGCGGACGCGCGTCATGTAGACGCCCAGGCCCCAGAACCCGCCGAGCCACTCGGAGATGACGGCGCCCACGATGGCGTAGGTCGCGCTGATGCGCAGGCCGCTGAAGAACTGGTCCATCGCGGCGGGGAGCTTCGCGTAGCGGAAGATCTGCCACTCGGACGCCTTCATCGTGCGCATGAGGTCGATCTGGTCCTGGTCGACGGAGCGAAAGCCGCTCGCCAGCGCGACCGTCACCGGGAAGAACGTGCCGACGATGACCAGGAGCACCTTGGGCAGGATCCCGTAGCCGAACCACAGCACGAACAGCGGCGCGATGGCGACGGTCGGAACCGTCTGGCTCACGGTGAGCAGCGGGTCGAAGGCCAGGTAGAACGTCTCGAAGCGGTCCATGAGCACGGCGAACGCGAAGCCGATGGCGACGCCGATCGCCAGGCCGAGCGCGGCCTCGGCCAGCGTGTAGAGCATGTGCTGGCACAGAAGCGGCAGGTCCTTGAAGAGCGCCTGGGCGACCGCGACGGGGCTGGGCAGCATGTAGTTGGGCACGAGGCCCGCCGAGCAGGACGCCTGCCAGACGACGAGGATGCCCGCGATGGCGCACAGCGGGGCGATGACCTTCTTTGTGGGCTTGTGGGGGCGCATGCTAGGCCGCCGACTCGGCGGGCTTAGGCGCGAACTCGGGGTCGCCCTCGTGGTACTTGGCCACCTTGTGCTCCGTGGTCATGACGTCGCCCTCGGGCTTGAAGTTGATCTT
>DJRK01000112.1:3152-7941 GCA_002440065.1 Atopobium sp. UBA6362
GCGTAGGTCATGACGTGCTTGCAGCCGGCCTTCGCGCCCACGAGCTGGCAGTTCTTGAGGATCTCCATGCACTGGTCGTAGTCGCCCTCGATGGCGGTCTCGAAGGGGCCCACGAAGTAGTCGACGCCCGTCGAGTCGATGTAGGCGATCACGGCGTCCACGGCGGCGCAGGTCGCCTCGTCGGTCTGGGCGTCCATGGGGAGGTACTGAATAGCGATCGAGCAGTTCAAAGCCCGGCTCCTTTCTTCGCGGCGAGGCCGCGCGGGTTCCGGGCACGAAAAAAGCGCCTTCGTAGGCGCCGAGCGAGCCATGCTCTGGTCCCTACGCCGGCATTGCCCGGATCAGGTCGACGGTCAGGGCCGCGCTCCTGGGCCCATTCTCAGCCGGCGTGCGCCAGCCCCCGTTTTTACAGCTGTAGTGTAGCACGCCGCGCGCGGGCGGGTGACGCGCCGGGCGGGCGGCGCGGAGGCGCGTTGCGCAGAAGTGCGCTGCAGAGGTGCGGGCTTCTTGGCAAGAAAACCGTCGGAGGTGCATGCGCCTGCCCCATAAATGCAAAGAGGTGCATCCACCCGCGGATGCACCTCTGCAATCACTCGACCAAAATCCCCCCCGTAACGCGGCGCGCTAGCACTCGCGTTCGGCGCGCGACGTCTCGAGCACGGCGCACGTAAGCGAGACCGCCATCGCAACGATGAGCACGACGAGCGCCGTCTGCGTGCCGGCGGCCGTGGCCTCTGCCATGCCGTCCTCGGCCACGCCGACCTGCGCCGCGTTGACCACGGCGGCCGTGACGCTCGTGCCGATGGCGCCCGCGAGCTGCTGCATCGTGGTGAACATCGCGTTGCCGTCCGACTTGAGGCCCGTCGGCAGGAAGCGAAGCGCGCAGGTCATGTTGTTGCCGTACATGAGGCTCTGGCCACCCGCGAACAGCACGTAGACGACCGTGGCCGCAAGCGTCGACATGCTGCGCGAGGCGATCGCGAGCAGGAAGACCGAGACGATCGCGGCGACGGAGCCGGTCAGGATGGGCTTCCGGGCGCCAAAGCGGTCGAGCAGCTGGCCCGAGACGGGAGCGAGCACCGCGCCGAGCGCACAGCCCCATAGAAGCACCGAGCCCGCCTCCGTCTGGCCCGCGCCGTCGACGAGCTGGGCGTAGTTAGGCAGCAGGAAGGACAGGCCCAGAACCGTGAACTGCAGGAACACGATCACGCCCAGGCCCAGCGCGTAGCCATGGCAGTCAAAGATGCCCAGGTGGATGAGGGGCTTCTCGCAGCTGCGCTCGCGCCGGACGAACAGTGCGAGAAGCACGATGAACGCCACGAACAGGCAGATGATGACGGGGCTCGTCCAGCCCATGTTCGCGCCCTCGTCGACGGCGAACACGAGGCAGGCGAAGCCGGCGGCCAGGCACGCCCAGCCGGGCAGGTCGAACGGCTCGCGGCTCGTCTCATGGCTCTGGCGAATCGAGGAGATGCCCAGCACAAAGGCGATGAGCAGCAGCGGGAGCAATGCGGCGAAGATGGCGCGCCAGCCGAACGTCTCGGCGAGCCAGCCGCCCGCCGAGGGACCCACGGCAGGGGCCACGGCCGTCACGAGCGAGCCCACGCCCATCATGAAGCCGAGGTTCTCGAGCGGCGCCTGCTCGGTAATGATATTGAACATGAGCGGCAGCGCCACCCCCGTGCCGATGCCCTCGAGCACGCGGCCCAGGAGCAGCATCGGGAACGCCTGTGCCGTCATGCCGCACACGATGCCGGCGATGTAGAACACCATGGCGAAGCAGAAGATGCGGCGCATTTCGAAGCGGCGGCCCAGGAAGCCCGAGATGGGCACGACGCCCGCGAGCACGAGCAGGTAGGCCGTGGTCATCCACTGGACGGTCGCGGTGTTGACCGAGAACTCGCGCATGAGCGTGGGGAACGTCACGTTCATGGCGGTCTCGACGCACACGCCCGAGAACGACATGATGCCCGTGGCCACGATGGACATCACGAGCTTTGCGTCGAGCACGCGCTCGAACGCGCCGGTCTGGTTTTCTTGCATTGGTCGTTTTCTCCTTCAGCGGTTCAGGAGCGAACTCAGCCCGGCGGATGGAATCGGCTGCCGCCCGGACCTCGGGCAAGAATGTCTCTGGGCTCGCCCGTGGCCATTATAGGAAGGATTCGGCGGTCCTCTTCCTACAGCCTTCCTTCAGATTCGCGCGCGAGGCGGGCAGGACAGGCGTCGCCTCCAGAAGTGCGTTGCAAAGGTGCGGGCTTCTTGGCAAGAAAACCGCCAGAGGTGCATGCGTTTGGCGCTTACACGCCAAGAAGTGCATTCGTCCGTGAATGCACCTCTGCAACGCACCTCTGCGAGCCACGCCGCCCGCGCGGCCGCGCGTCTCGCGCTATGATGTCCTGCGGCGATACGCGCCCGCGCTGTTCTAATCCGATATCCAGCGCGTTAGAAGCTAAAACCAAAGGAGACATATGCTGAGAAAGGCCCTCGAGGACTACCGGGTCCTCATGCGCAGCATCCCTGCGTCCACCGTCACGTGCTTCGTCTTGAGCGTCGTCCTCATGAACCTGCTCGCGAACAAGGAGCTTGTGAGCCTTCCATGGCTCGCGCTCGACTGCGGCTTCACCCTCTCGTGGGTGTCGTTCCTCTGCCAAGACATGATCTGCAAGCGCTTTGGCCCCAAGGCCTCCGTCAAGGTCTCCGTCCTCGCGCTCGCCATCAACCTCGCCGTGAGCGCGCTGTTCTGGCTCGTGAGCCTCGCGCCCGGCATGTGGGGCGCCTACTACGATACCGGTTCGCTCGAGGTCAACGCCGCGCTCAACGCGACGATCGGCGGCTCGTGGTACGTCGTTGCCGGCAGCTCGCTCGCGATGCTGTGCTCGAGCTTCGTGAACTCGCACGTGAACCAGTTCATCGGCCACCTCACCGACAACGGCAGCTTCGCCACGTTCGCGCTGCGCAGCTACGTGAGCACGGGGCTGGGCCAGATCGTG
The DNA here is from genome assembly GCA_002440065.1 of Atopobium sp. UBA6362. Lineage (GTDB taxonomy): Bacteria > Actinomycetota > Coriobacteriia > Coriobacteriales > Atopobiaceae > Paratractidigestivibacter. The sequence goes on from DJRK01000112.1 coordinate 6,143, forward strand.
GACAACCTCGTGTTCGCCATCGTCGTCTCGCACACGTTCTTTGGCTGGACGTGGCTGCAGGTGCTCACCTGCTCGCTCACGGGCGCGGCCGCGGAGCTGCTGTGCGAGGTCGTGCTCTCCCCCATCGGCTTCCGCGTGGCGAGCGGCTGGGCGCGCGACGGCGTGGGCGAGGAGTACGTCAGATCGCACGCCTCCGAGCTCGAGGCGAGGGCATGATGGACGTCCTTGTCACCGGCACCTCAAGCGGCATCGGCGCCGCGATCGCGCGCAAGTTCCTCGCCGAGGGACATCGGGTCTGGGGGCTCGACATCCTGCCGGCGACGATCGACGGCCCTTCTTACCAGCACTTCGTTTGCGACGTGGCAGATGCGAGCACGTTGCCCGAGGGGCTTGAGCCCCAGGTCGTGGTGAACAACGCGGGCGTCCAGGGCTCGGCAGACGACATCGCCATCAACCTGCGCGGCACCATGAACGTGACCGAGCGCTATTGCTTCGTGGGCGACGCGCGCGGCGAGAAACGCGAGCTCGCCCGCACGCCCGCGCCGCGTATCCGGGCCGTGGTGAACGTCGGCTCCGCGAGCGCGCACACCGGCAGCGAGTTCCCCGAGTACGCGGCGAGCAAGGGCGGCGTGATCGCGTACACGAAAAACGTCGCCAACCGCCTCGCCCCGCAGGCCACGTGCAACAGCGTGGACCCGGGCGGCGTCCTCACGCCCCTCAACCAGTGCGTCATGGACGACCCCGCCCTTTGGTCGCGCATCATGGACCTCACGCCGCTGCGCCGCTGGGCCGAGCCGGAGGAAATCGCCGACTGGGTGTACTTCGTCGCCGTGGTCAACCGCTTCATGACGGGCCAGAACCTCCTCATCGACGGCGGCGAGGCGGGCCGGACCGAGTTCGTCTGGCCCGAAGACTGAATTGCCCCGAAACCGACCATGCCCACCCTCGCGAGTTCGCACGGGTGGGCATGGTCGGTTTCGGCACATCGGCCGGAAAGGAGCTCCTTCGGGCCAAAAACGGGCCAAAATACATGGGATAATCAGGCTCAGTGGCGCGTTTATGCGTGGAACAGGGGACTGTCCCCTGTTCCATTTTGGCCGAACGGCCGAGTCTGAGAGGAGCCCCATGGTCAACAACTTCTGCAAGATGCCTCTTTGGGAATGCCACGGCAAGCTCGTGCGCGTGGCGCAGGGTCAGGAGCCCGCCGACGTCGTCATCCGCCACGCGAACCTGGTGAGCGTGACCACGCACGAGGTCCTGCCCGACGCAGACATCGCCATCTCGTGCGGGCGCATCGCCTACCTGGGGCTCGACGACCACACGGCCGAGCACTGCATCGGGCCGGACACGCAGGTCGTCGACGCCACGGGCAAGTACGTGGCGCCCGGCTACATCGACTCGCACATCCACGTGGAGTCCGCCATGATCGGCTGCGGCGAGTACGCCAAGGTCGTCGTCCCGCGCGGGACCACGGCAATCTATGCCGACCCGCACGAGTGCTGCAACGTCGTGGGCCTCAAGGGCGTCCGCGTGATGTTCGACGACGCCAAGCGCGCCCCGCTCAAGGCCATGCTCACCACGCCCTCGTGCGTGCCCGCCGTCACGGGTTTCGACGACGCGGGCGCCTCCGTCGACGCGGCGCAGGTCGCGGCCACCATGAGCTGGCCGGACGTCGTGGGCCTCGGCGAGATGATGAACTTCCCCGGCATCCTCGGCGGCGAGAAGAACGCGCAGGACGAGGTGGCCGAGACCCTCAAGGCCGGCAAGTGCGTGACCGGCCACTACTCCGTCTCCGAGAC
>DJRK01000026.1:0-6343 GCA_002440065.1 Atopobium sp. UBA6362
CCGGCATGGATGCCGAGGGCGAACCCGACGCGCAGACCATGGCCTCCATCATCGAGCAGGTCAAGGCCACGGGTATAAAGACGATCTTCTCCGAGGAGCTCGTGAGCCCCAAGGTGGCCGAGCAGATCGCGGAGGCGACGGGCGCCAGTTGCGAGGTCCTCAACCCCATCGAGGGGCTGGAGCAGAGCGAGATCGACGCGGGCGAGGATTACTTCTCGGTCATGCGCTCGAACCTCGACGAGCTCGTGAAGGCCCTGAGTTAGGCCGCGAGACAGTCGTATGGACATCAAGAAGAAAACTGTTGACGCCGCCCGCATGAGCGGCGTCCGCTTTGCCTATCGCAACGAGAACGTGCTCGAAAACGTCGACCTGACAGTACCGTTCGGCGAGGTCACCCTCCTCGTGGGCGAGAACGGCTCGGGCAAGTCGACGCTCCTCTCCCTTTTGCTCGGCGAGCTCGAGCCCGCGGCGGGGACCGTCGAGGTGCTGGGGCGCGGCGTTCGCGACGCGTCGCCCGCCGACTGGCGGAAAGTGGGCTTCGTGCCCCAAGCGGCCAGCAGCTCGATGCGCGACTTTCCCGCCACCGTCGCCGAGCTGCTGCGCGCGAGCTTCATCGGCGGCAGGAGAGAAGCCCACGCGGCCGTCGGGCGCGCCTTGGCCGAGCAGGGCATAGCCGGCCTCGAGCGCCACCTGTTGCGCGAGCTTTCGGGAGGCCAGATGCAAAAGGTGCTTCTTGCCAGGGCGGCGATCAACGACCCGCGGCTCCTCTTGCTCGACGAGCCCACGAGCGGCCTCGACCAGCCGTCCGTCGACGCGGTCGCGACGTTCGCGCGCAAAAAGGCGGCGAGCGGGGTGGGCGTCTTGATGATCACCCACGACCTCGAGCGGCTCGGTTCGCGCACGGACGGTTGGCGCAGGCTCCGGCTCAAGGACGGGGAGGTTCACGATGCTTGAGTACGTCTTTATGCAGCGGGCGCTCGTCGCAGGCGTCGTCCTGGGGGTCGCGTTGCCGCTTGTGGGCCTTATCGTGGTCACGAGGAGGCTCTCGATGATCGGGGACGCGCTTAGCCACGCCTCCCTCGCCGGCGTTGCCGCGGGCCTCATCGCGGGAATCAGCCCCGTGGCAGGCGCCACGGTCGCCTCCCTCGCGGCGGCGGGCTTCATCGAGGCGATCCGCCGCAGGTTCTCGCAGCGTGCCGACCTCGCCATCGCGATCGTTACCGCGGCGGGCGTGGGGCTCGCGGGCGTCCTCTCGGGGTTCGTGCCCAACGGGGCGAGCTTCTCGAGCTTTCTCTTTGGGAGCATCGTCACCGTGAGCGCAGGCGAGACCGCATGGGTCGTCGCCGTGGGGGCGGCGGTCGTCGCGGGGTCGCTCCTGCTGCGTCGCCAGCTGTTCCTCCTCGCCTGCGACGAGCGCGCGGCGCGGCTCTTTGGGGTGCGGGTCAAGCTTTTGAGCAGCGCGTTCACCCTCGCAACCGCCCTTGTGGTCTCCATCGCCGCGAGGACGGTGGGGTCCCTCGTGGTCTCGGCGGCCATGGTCGTCCCGGTGGCCGCGGCGCTCCAGGTGGCCCGCAGCTGGCGCGGCCTCGCCGCCTGGTCGTGCGCGATCGGGGCGGCGTCGTCGGTCATCGGGCTCGCGGCGTCGTTCTACCTGGGCACAAAGCCCGGCGGCAGCATCGTGTTGGTCGCCCTCGCGTTTCTCGGCGCGTGCATTTGCCTTGGGAGGGTGTCGGCGCGTCTTTCTCGGCGCTGAGCCGGGCACCAGCACGTCGGATGTGCCGTCAACAAGGTCTTCTCGTTGCAAAATGCGAACCCCTCTGCACAGCGGGCGCAGGCGCTCGTATACTCTCACGGGTTTGTTCGATCGATTCTGAGGGGTTTGGTCTATGAAGAAGGGGCTGCTCGCGATCGCCGCGGGCTCTTTTGCGCTCGGGTTCGCCGAGTTCGTGCTCATGGGCATCATCACGAACGTCGCCGCGGGCGTGGGCGTCACCGTGCCCGAGGCGGGCGGGTTCATCTCGGCCTACGCGATCGGCGTGTGCTTCGGCACGCTCATCCTGGTCTTTGGCCACAACATCGCGCCAAAGAAGCTGCTCATGGCCTTCATGCTTCTGTGCTGCGCGGGCAACGCGATGGCGGCCCTTGCACCGAGCGCGGCCACGCTCGCCGTCGCGCGCTTCATCTCGGGCATGCCGCACGGCGCGTTCTTCGGCACCGCGACGATCGTGGCGAAGGCCATTGCCGAGAAGGGCCAGGAAAGCCGCGCGGTCGCCATCATGGTGCTCGGGCAGACGCTCGCGAACACGCTCGGCGTCCCCTTCGGCACGCTGCTCGCGGGCATGATCAGCTGGCGCGCGGCGTTCGCCTTCGTCGCCGTGTGGGCGCTCGGCTCGTTCGCGCTCATCTGGAAGCTCGTGCCCGAGGTCGCGGCCGTCGCCGACGCGGGGCTCGCCGGCCAGTTCAGGTTCCTGCGCCGCCCGGCGCCGTGGATCGTGCTCGCCGCGGTTTTCTTGGGCAACACGGGGATTTTCTGCTGGTGGAGCTACGTGTCGCCATGGCTCGAGACCGTGGGCGGCTGGAGCGAGGCCATGCTCCCGGCGCTTCTCGTGCTCGCGGGCCTCGGCATGGTCGCGGGCTCCCAGCTGGGCGGGCGCTGCGGCGACCAGCTCACGCCCGGTTGGTCGGCGGCGATCGGGCAGACGATCAGCTCGGTCTCGATGCTGCTCATCTTCGCGTTCTCGGGGTCGCTTGCGGGCTCGGCCGTGCTTATGTTCCTGTGCTGCGTGGGGCTGTTCTTCCCGTCGAGCGGGCAGCAGCTCGCGATGGTCGAGGTCGGCAAGGGCGGCGGAGAGATGATCGGATCCGCCTGCGTGCAGGTGGCCTTCAACGGCGGCAACGCCGTGGGCGCGCAGATCGGCCAAGCGGTCCTCAACTCGGGCGCGGCGTACAACGTGCCCGCGATCGCCGGCGCGCCGATCGCCGCCTGCGCCGTGGCCCTTCTCGCCCTCTACGCCGCCCGCTTCGAGCGCGACTACCTTTGAACACTTTTGGGGACAGGTTCGAAATCCTTCCATTTGGAAGCTTTTCGAACCTGTCCCCAAAATATGTCAGGACCGGAAGAAGGCGAGGGCGATCGCGCCCGGCCCCACGTGCGTGCCGATGGTCGCGCCCACGGTATGCACGGGCAGATTGCCGTCGGGGAAGCTCGGCGCCCACAGCTCGCGGCTGTCCTCGATGTACTTGCGCAGCAGCTTGTCCGAGAGACCCGCGTACCCCAGGGCGACCGGCATGCCGAAGTCTATCCCGCCGGCCGCTTTGACCTGCTCGTTCAGCAGGTTGCGGCCGTTCTTTGACCCGCGCGCCTTGCCCAAGAGGACGACCTCGCCCTCCTCGATCGAGATGACCGGCTTGATGGACAGCAGCTGCCCTACGCCCGCCGCCGCGGCTGAGATCCTGCCGCCGCGCTTGAGGTACTCGAGCGTGTCGAGAAGACCCACCACGCAGATGCGGTAACGCGCGTGGACAAGCGCATCCGCGATCTCGACCGCCGTTGCGCCCGACCTCGCCAAGCGCAGCGCATACTCGACGAGCACGCGCTCGCCCACGCACACGTTCAGGCTGTCGACCACGCGCACGGTCGCGTTCGCCTCCGCCGCCGCGGTGACGGCGCTGTGGCACGTGCCGGACAGCTTAGACGACAACGTAATAATGACCGCCTCGTCGCCCGCCGCAGCGACCTCCTCGAGCACCCGCGCGAACGCGTAGGGGTTGACCTGGCCCGTCTTGGGAAGATCGTCCTTCTCAACGAGAAGCTCGTAGAAGCGCTCATGCGTCAGGTCGACGCCGTCGGCGTAAACTTCCGAACCGAACGACACCGAGAGGGGCAGGACCGTCAAGTCCGGGTACTCGTCGGGAAGGATGTCCGATGCAGAGTCGGTAATGATGCGAACCGCCATGCCTAAACCTCGCTTTGATTTGATATTTGATGTTGATTGACTAGATTGACCATAGGCAGTCCCTGCACTGCCCCGATCCCGTCCTTACGGCCGAGAAATAGTCTTGAGCTGCGAAAGGACAGCCTCGAGCGAGGCGTACAAAACGCGACGCTGCTCGTCGATGAGGTCGCCACCGGCCTGCTTCACGACCTTCGAGATGATGCCGTCCACCTCGGCCATCACGGCGTAACCGCGGTCGGTAAGGCGCACCGGCGCCTTATAGCGCGACGAAGCCTCCCCAACCTCCACGAAGCCGTCCTCCGCCAGGCGCGAGAGCGTGCGCGAAACGGCGGCCCGGTCCACGTCGGCCAAGCGCGCGAGCTCGGCGCCGGTCAGGCCCTCGGGATTCTTCTCGAGGTAATAAACGACCATGAGGTCGGAGGCGCGCAGGCCAAACCGCGCGAGCTCGGCCGTCTTGATGCGCTGAATCTCTTTCTCGATGGCGCCTATGAGGCCGACGAAGTCCTCAAAGCGGCTCTCCTCTTGCATCCCGGCTCCTCCACAGTCGATGGTTTTCGGGCTATACAGTAACGGCGTACTTGTTGATATGTCAACAAGTACGCCGTTTGCACACATTTGCCGGCCCATCGCAGGAGTCCCGCGACACAAAACTCCACTTCTGCGTGCTTTGTTTCACACTTTATGCCCTGCCGAGCATACAAAACCAGGGCTTTTGCCAGAATCGCAGGTACCAGCAAGCCCCTCCCGCCCCGTTACAGCCCCAAAAACCGCCACCAGACCACGCAGAACCGTAAATTTATTGACGCGAGCGCCCCTGCCGGGCTCTTTTCCGGCAGGGGCGCTCGACTTAACGTGCGTTATACGGTTCACGCGGCACGCAAGCGGCCGCAAAGCCTCGATTCGCCTACGCGACGGGCTCGGCGAGCACCGTGCCCTCCGGGAACGCGCGGCGGAACAGGAAGCGCGCGATCGGGCCCGCGACCAGCAGGTTCCACGGCAGCGCCATGATGAAGTTCCAGGGGATGTTCGTCAGCCAGGCCATCGGCACGATGGCGAGGGTGCCCGCATGCAGCGCGCCCTCAAAGGCGCCGTAAAGGCTCATGATGATGACCATCGGGAAGACCATGCAGGTAGAGACGGCGAGGGTCATCGCGCGCGGGCTGCTCTTGCCGGGCGTGACCAGGTGCTTGAACGCGAAGCCCTTGGCCAGCGGGCTCGCGACGAACCAGTCGCACAGCATCGCGAAGATGTAGGCGGGCGGGAAGCCGATCCACGCGTCAGCGATCACGTCCGTGCTCAGGCCGCCGTGCTGGCGCGCCACGTTGTAGATGCTCATCCAGAGCACCATCAGGAAGCACATGATGAAGGTGAACAGCAGGCTCTCTCGCTTGTTCTTGGGCATAAAGTAAAACTCCTTATGAATCGTAGTCCTGTCTCGACGGGTCGCCGCCGCCCAATGGCGCACGTCCCGGAGCCAGCGCAGCGTCGATTATGTTACGCATAAACCGCCGCGCTTCGTAAGCGTTATGTTTGTGAAGAACGCCGCGGAGCGCCGTCCGCGCCCCGTCTCGAGCCCGACCCAGAAAGAAGACCCTCTTGCAGCAGCTCAGCACCCGCACGTCGCAGTTCACGGACTCCGTGATCCGCCGCATGACGCGCGTCTCCATGAAGTACGACGCCATCAACCTCTCGCAGGGCTTCCCCGACTTCGACCCGCCCGCGGCCATCACGGACCGCCTCGCCGAGGTCGCCCACGACGGCCCGCACCAGTACGCCATCACGTGGGGCGCGCCCAACTTCCGCGCCGCCCTCGCCGCCAAGCAGAGCCCGCGCATGGGCCTCGACATCGACCCCGAGACCCAGATCGTCGTCACCTGCGGCTCCACCGAGGCCATGATGTGCTCCGTCATGACGGTGACGAACCCCGGCGACCGCATCGTGATCTTTAGCCCGTTCTACGAGAACTACGGGGCCGACACGATCCTCTGCGGCGCCGAGCCCACCTACGTCGAGCTCCACGCGCCCACGTTCACGTTCGACGAGGCCGAGCTCGAGGCCGCCTGCGCCCTCCCCGGCACGAAGGCCCTCATCCTGTGCAACCCGTCCAACCCCTGTGGCCACGTCTTCTCGCGCGCCGAGCTCGAGGCGATCGCCCGCATGGCCGAGAAGTACGACCTGTGGGTCATCACGGACGAGGTGTACGAGCACATCGTCTACGCCCCCTACGAGCACGTCTACTTCGCGAGCCTGCCCGGCATGGCCGAGCGCACGCTCAGCTGCAGCTCGCTGTCCAAGACCTACTCCATGACGGGCTGGCGCCTGGGCTACGTCATCGCGCCGGCGGACGTCATCGACCGCGCCCGCAAGGTGCACGACTTCCTCACCGT
>DJRK01000026.1:6430-6560 GCA_002440065.1 Atopobium sp. UBA6362
CTGCCGCAGTCCTACTACGACGGGCTTACCGCGCTCTACACGCACAAGCGGGACCTCTTCTGCAACGGCCTGCGCGACCTGGGCTTCGACTTCGTGGAGCCGCAGGGCGCCTACTACGTCATGGCCGACG
>DJRK01000147.1 GCA_002440065.1 Atopobium sp. UBA6362
CCTCGAAGCCGAAGATGAAGCGATCGGCCTGCCCGGCGTCGGAAAGCTCGGTGATGATGTCGCCGATGTATTTGAAGCCGGTCAGGCAACGGCGCAGCTCGAAGCCGTATTTCTCCGCGAGCGCATCGACCATGGCGCTCGACACGATGGTGGTGACCGCTACCTAATCCGCAAGATCCTCGCCGCGCTGCGCGCGCATGCGGCATATGTAGTCGAGCAACAGCACGCCCATCTCGTTGCCGGTGAGCAGCAGGTAGTCGTCGCCGTCGGACACCGCCACGCCCACGCGGTCGGCGTCGGGGTCGGTGGCGACGACGAGGTTGGGCTTGACCTTCTCGGCGAGCTGAAGGGCGAGCTCGAGGGCCTCGCGGAACTCGGGGTTGGGGTACTTGCACGTGGGGAAGTTGCCGTCGGGGTTGGCTTGCTCGGGAACGACGGTCACGTTCTCGACGCCGATCTCCTTGAGGATGCGGGTCACGCACTCCATGCCCGTGCCGTTGAGCGGGGTGTAGACGACGGAGTAGTCGTCGCTCGCCTTGAAGCCGGGGACGGAGACCTTCTTGATGTTCTGGATGAAGGAGTCGAGGACCTCCTCGGGCGTCCACTCCACGAGGCCGCGCTCGAGCGCCTCGTCGAAGTCCATCGCGCCGTCGTAGGCGGCGAAGGCGTCGACCTTGGCGATGTTCGCGGAGATCTCGGCCGCGGCCTCATCGGTAATCTGGCCGCCCTGGTCGTTGTAGACCTTGTAGCCGTTGTAGGCGGCGGGGTTGTGGGAGGCCGTGAGGACGATGCCGGCGGAGGTGCCCAGGTGGCGCACGGCGAAGGAGAGCGTGGGGACGGGCTCGATGCGCGGGTAGACGTAGACGTGGACGCCGTTCGCGGCCAGGATGCCGGCGGCGACCTTCTGGAAGTCCTCGCCCTTCAGGCGCGAGTCGCGCGCGATGGCGATCGTGGGGTTCTCGTAGTGGGCGTTGAGGTAGTCGGCGACGCCCTGGGTGGCCTGGGCGACCACGTAGACGTTCATGCGGTTCGTGCCGACGCCGAGCGTGCCGCGCAGGCCGGCCGTGCCGAAGGCGAGGCCGCGGTAGAACGCGTCGTAGAGCTTGTCGCCGTCCTCGGCCACGAGCGCGGAGAGCTCGGACGCGAGGTCCTCTTCCTTGACGTTATCCTGCCAGAGCTTGACGGTGGCTTGAATGGACTGATCCATGTGAACTCCCCCACTCCCGGGCGCAGGCGGTCCGCCCGCGCCGACTTGTGCTAAGTGGTCTCATTCTAGTAGCCCAGGAGCGGCAATGCAGCCCAGCTTACGCAAGCCGCGGCCCCCTCTCGGCGAGCGGCACGTCAGAAAAATACGCCGGGCGCAAACCCGTTGAACAAACGTGTTTGCGCCCGGTGGGAACCGTTGTGCACATAGGATAATGCGTTGCCTTTTAGGCCCCGTAACAAATAAGAAGGCAGCCAGATTCAATCAGAAAGGATATTTTACAGGCCAACCGCATCGACCCCGTATCGAGCCTGATCGGATGTAAATCCTTCGAATTCGAGCTGTTTAATCAATCCTGAACGTGAGAAAGACGTGTAATCGAGATAGCTCTGGGCCTTCTTTGCTGCCTGCTCATTCCAATCGGCACCGCAATTATCAACGGCAAATACAGCGTCATCGTGAGGAAAGCCTTCGAATTCAAGCTGCTTGATTAAGCTCTTATACGAAAAAGAAGTGTATTTAAGATAGCTTTGTCCCTTTTTATAAGCATTCAGCTGAGATTTGGACATATTGAGCTCGACCTTTTCGGTCTTCAGCACTTTTCCGCAAATGGAGCATTTTAAGCTCTTTTCCCCGGGAAGCACGGTTCCGCTCGATGTAATAGTGGGAGCTTTTGTAACAGTCCATTCTCCTTCAGTATGGTCGAGCATGGCGATATCTTGCGTCTCCGTTTCACCGCATTGAGCGCACACTCGATGCTGAGAACCCTTTTCGGTACAGGAAGCCTCTTTATCCACGACCCAATCGCCAAAGGAGTGCTCTGTCTTTGGAATATTTTGCTTCTGCTCTTCGCCACAATTCACGCACATGCCTACTGCAATGCCTTCGTTCGCGCAAGTTGCTTCCGCCTGGGTCTTCCACTCTTTAACCATATGCCCAACCGGTTTCCCTTGTTGGACACCGCATCTTTCGCACGTCTCGGGCTCCGTACACGTTGCCGTTTGCCAAGAATGGCCAAGAGCATCGCCCTCCGTTCGGCCACAGATGGCGCATGTTCTGGGCTCGGTGCAAGTCGCATCTCGCCAATCATGAAAACAAATTACATGAGAGGCAAACAAAGCGACCAGTGCAATGCCGGCAGCTCCAGTAACAAGAACCTTCCTCGGCATTGCCCTCAGCTTAGAAATAAAGCCGTTTGGACTATCGTCTGATTTATCAGTTTTCCCGTTAGCCTCCTCGGCCACTTGTACCTCTTCGCCTGTGAGATCCTTATCGACGTTTGGATCCTCGCTCATATTTCGTTTGTCTCCAGCCTCCTTTTCATTTGTGTCGGAACCACCGCTAGAGATGACTGTTGTTTCTTCATCAGAGACAACAGTCATATCGTTCTCTACAGTCTCTTCAGAGGGACAAGGTTTCTTCTCAGCGCTTGAAAAATCGGTCTTATCCAAATCACTCATAGGGAGCCTCCTCAGGTCCAACACCCTCAGTACGCAGCATCAGGCAATGCAACGACCGTAGACCCCCCCCAACAAGTTCGTCAAGGATGCTTTCAGCCAAGTGGCCGAAAATAATCCATGTGCGCCGATCGCAGCACGCAGCAGACCGTGATCGTGCTCAACGCAATAACTTCGCAGGATATAATCGCAAATCCATATCCAGCGACCGAGATGAGGCAAGATGGCCGAACAACCCGAAGCCGTCGAGCAAGACTTGATTTATTTGAAGCCCAAGCTCACCATTGCCCAGCAAATCTCCCACCTCAAGGACAAAGGAATCAAGTTCGAGAAGTGCGGCGAAGACGAAGCGGCTTCCTTTCTCGCGGAACAGTGCGACTTTTACGAAGCGACGTCGTACAGGAAGCTGTTTACCAAACGCCAGGGAGGCGAACGCGATGGCGAATACGCCAATCTGGATTTTGCTCAACTCAAAGTCCTCGCCGCGCTAGACGAAACGCTCCGTGAGGCTCTCTTCCCCATGACGCGTCACATAGAGCACAGCTGGAAAGTGTCGTTGAAGCGCTCTGTCTCCGAGCGAGAGGACGAGGATGGCTATGAAATAGTGTCGGATTACTTGAGCTCGCTCTCGGCCAAAGATAGGAACTATCGGACCAGCGAGCTCAAACGCAGCTCGCTGAACCCATACACACGGGGCATCTACAAGAAGTACGCGGAGCATATGCCTACTTGGGCGTTCCTTGAGCTAACCTCGTTTGGTACCCTTACAGACTTCGTGCGTTTCTGTGGGGAGCGATGGGACGACAAGACCCTCACGAGGACGCACTATGACTTAAAGAAAGTAAAGTCCGTAAGGAACTGCACGGCGCACGGTTCGTGCATCATCAACTCGTTTGCAGAAGGCGAGAACTCCAAGCACACGACGTCCGTCGATACCCTTAGTGCCGTTGCAGCATCCGGCCTTTCAAAAACAACGAGGAGAAAATGGATGCGCAACGCGGCGACGCAGGAAATCGCCGTCACACTTGTTCGCTACTCCAGAGATGTTCCGGAAGGCCACTCGAAGGATAGGGCCGAGAAGTGGCTCCGCGGTTTCTTTGATGAGGTCAAGGAGGCAAATGCCCTGCTGCCGCAAGCCGGACCCGATGCCACCGCAGCGGCAGCCCTACACTTTATCGAGTCGTTGACAAGAAGTTTAGAGCTGATAAAGTAACCGTAGATCAAAAAACCTTAGGGTTTTGGGGGCGGAATCGTGAAAGCGAGACTGCCCCATTTTCTTATTGACACTTCTTTCTTTCGCTATTTGACCCGCAAAGACAGAAGAGCGGAATCCCATCAAATAATGTCGGGCAGCGGCCGCAATCGGCGCAGTAGAGGGGGACGGGCTTCTTGGCACCCTTGTGGAGCAGGGGGCTAAGAAGGGCTTTCAGGCCAAATGCGCACAATGGGCGTTCGTTTGACCAAATTGGGCTTCTTGGCACCCTTCTGGAGCAGGGTGCCAAGAAGCCCGCACGCCGGAAGAAGCCCTCGCGCCGCAAGACCGGCCGACGCGAAGACACTAGCCGCGGCGAACGATATAGGCGTGGTGGATCTTCGCGTTGCGCTTGAAGTCCTCGGGGATCGTGCTCGCGGTGATGTCCTCCAGGACGACGCCCGCGCGCTCGAGCTTCTCGACGTCGGGCTTGAAGCCGCGCAGGTTGCACGAGAAGATCGCGCAGCCGTTCCTCGTGAGCAGGCGCGACACGCCGATGATCAGCTCGCTGTGGTCGCGTTGGACGTCCCAGCTGGACTTCCGCATACGCTGGGAGTTGGAGAACGTGGGCACGTCGCAGAAGACGAGGTCCCAACGGTTGGGGGTGTGGCGCTGCTCGCTCACCCACTCGATGACGTCGGCCTGGACGAACTCGTGCTCGGGGCCGGTAAAGCCGTTGCGCGCCATGTTTCGCCGCGCCCAGTCCAGGCTCGGCCGCGACAGGTCGACGGTCGTGGTGTACTTCGCGCCGCCGTCGGCCGCGTAGCACGTCGCGGTGCCGGTATAGGCAAAGAGGTTCAGGAAGCGCTTGGAGCCCACGGTCTTCTTCATCATCTCGCGCACCATGGCGCGGGTGTCGCGGTGGTCGAGGAAGATACCGCAGTCCAGGCGCGCCGAGAAGTTCACCTCGAAGGTAAGGCCGCCCTCGTCCACGAGGTGCGCGCCCTCGGGAAGGTCGGTGAGGCTCGGCTTGTGGCGGCGACGCTGGTCGGCGCGCTGGCCGCGCACGCGCGAGTACTCGCCGCGGCCCTCCGACCCTGCTGCATGCGCCTCCCTCGACGCGATGGAGCCCTCGTCGGCGTACTGGGAGCCGCCGCGGGCGCGGCTGCGCACGCGCAGGTTGACGTTTGCCGGGCCGACGCCCATGACGCGCGGCGCGATGGCGAGCACGTCCATGAGGCGGCGGCGCGCGAGGTCGGGATCGATGTCCTTGGGCGCCGCGTACTCGGAGATCTGCAGCCAGCGGCCCGGGGTCTCGGAGCCCTCGTAGAGCTCGATCGCCACGGCGTAGTCGGGCAGGTCGGCGTCGTAGACGCGGTAGCAGGTGACGCCCTCGCGACGCGCCCACTTGCGGCGCAGGCGGGCGTTCTTGCGCAGGCGGTTCGCGAACTGCTCGGACTCGGGCACGAGGACGGGGAGCGGCTTGCCGTCGCCGAGATCGATCGTCGCGGCGGGCTCGGGGGCGGGGGCTGTCGAGGGTAGGGCTGCGGGCGTGTCGGTGTCAGCGGTGGTAACGGTGCCGGAGCCATCCGCGGTCTGCTGCTCGGCGCGCGCGAAGGCGGCCGCGGCGTCGTCGACCGACGGCCAGACGGCGACGGTGGCCTCCTCGTTGTTGGGCATGACNNGTAGACGCGGTAGCAGGTGACGTCCTGGCGCCTCCCCCACTTGGCGCGGAGCTTGGCGACCTTGACCAGGCGCGCGGCAAACTGGTCGCTCGCCGGGACGAGCACGTTCACGCGCTCGCCGCCCGCAAGCGTCACACTGGCGGGCTCGGGCGCGGACTCGCCGGGCACGAGGTCGAAGCAGCGAACCGTCGCCGGGTCGCGGCCCGCGATCACGTCGAACACCTCGGCGGGCGCCGACTGCAGCGCGGCATCGATGGAGGAGTCGCGCACGAGGGCGGCCACGTTGA
>DJRK01000115.1:0-450 GCA_002440065.1 Atopobium sp. UBA6362
AGAGCACCTGGAACAGGCCGATGCCGATGGCCGTCTTCCAGTCGAGCTCATCGACGGTCTGGACGCGCGCGTCGGCGTCGGCGAGCTCGGAGCGGGTCGCGATCTCGGCGGTGGAGGCGGTCACGGCGAAGTGCTTGGGGCGCGCGCGGAGCTCGCCCGCGCCCACGCCGGGCAGGGCGGCGGAGGCGGTCTTCTCGCGCATGTTCTCGATGACGATGAAGGCGATGCCGTAGACGATGAGCGCGGCGGCGATCACGAACGGGCTGCCCAGGTGCTCCTCCATCCAGTCGTCGAGCGGGATGCCGATGACGGCGGCGGGGATGCACGCGACGATGGTCTTGACCCACAGCGTCCAGGTCGCGCGCTTCTCGTAGCCGGACTTGCTCGGCGCGAAGGGGTTGAGCTGGTGGAAGAAGATCACGCAGACGGCCAGGATCGCGCCGAGCTGGA
>DJRK01000115.1:520-14821 GCA_002440065.1 Atopobium sp. UBA6362
GCCACTCGGTGATGCCCTCGACGACTCCGAATACGGCGGCTTTGATGAGTTCGATGAAGTCCAAAATCGCTCCTTCTTGGCTTGATTCGACCTTCCTACTCTGACGCATGGAGGGGTCGCCGGGCTGCCCGCGGCCCATGCGACAGGGAAAAACCATCGCGTGTCGGCCGGTGCTCGGCCGGCTTCCGCCCCGCCCCGCGCAGCCCGGTGGAAAGATGGTGTGCCGCGAAATCTGGTTGTAAAGTAAGGGAACTGCAAAACTGCACGACGAACGCCCGGCTCTTTCCGGGACCCCGATCGCGAAGGTTCATCGCTTGATAGACGCTAAGCAGAACATGCGCCGCTCCCGCATCGCCGCCGCCGGCCTGGCCCTGGCGCTCGCAGCCGGCTCGGTCGCGCTCACGGCCGCCCCGGGCGTCGCGCGCGCCGACTCCCTCGAGGAGCTGCAGCAGCGCATCGAGGAGAGCAACGCCTCCTACGACCAGGCGCAGCAGCGCGTCGAGGACCTGTGCCGGCAGATCGAGGACAACGAGGAGCGCATCGCCCAGATCGAGGCCGAGCTCCCGCAGAAGAAGGAGGCCGCGGCCGACTCCATCCGTGTCATGTACAAGATGCGCCAGGGTTCCAGCGGCCTCATCGACCTCCTGCTTTCCTCCGACGACTTCAACGACGTCATCACGACGCTGCGTTACCTCGACACGGTGACGGCGCACAACAACGGCGCCATCAACGACCTCGTGGACCTCGACACCGAGCTCGAGCAGACGAGGAGCGCCCTCGCCTCCGAGAAGTCCCAGGCCGACTCCGACGCCCAGAGCGCGAAGGACGCGCTTGCGAGCGCCGTCTCGGCCCGCGAGGACCTCGAGGCGCAGATGGCCGCGAAGGCCGCCGCCGAGGAGGCCGAGCGCCAGGCGGCGATCCAGGCCGCCCAACAGGCCGCCGAGCAGCAGGCCGCGGCCCAGAAGGCGGCCGACGACGCGAATGCCTCCGCCGACGCCTCCGACTCCGGCTCCTCCGCGGGCGGCGGGACCTTCAGCACCGGTACCGGCTCCACGGCGACCGTCGAGGTTCCCTCGAGCCCCGACCCCGGCACCGTCGACTGGTCGAGCGACAAGCAGAACTTCGTCTCGAGCTGGGGCTCGCGCATCGACGCCTACCTCGCCGGATCTCCTCTCTCGGGCTACGGCAAGACGTTCGCCGAGGCCGCTTGGGCCTACGGCGTCGACCCGCGTTTCTCGCCGGCCATCAGCTGCGTCGAGAGCACCAAGGGCGCCTACTGCTTCAAGTCGCACAACGCCTGGGGCTGGGGCTCTTCCAGCTGGTCTACCTGGGAAGACGCCATCTGGGACCACGTTGCCGGCCTCGCCGCCGGCTACGACGGCCACCTCACCTACGCCGCCGCAAAGAAGTACTGCCCGCCGAACGCCGACTTCTGGTACTCGACGGTCCTGGCGCAGATGGAGCTCATCTAGCCCCGCGGCCTGCGTGGGCCCCGCGCATCACGCGCCTCGCCTTACATGAATCGCGGCACAAAGAAGAGCCTCGAGCCGATGGCCCGAGGTTCTATTCTTAGCCGGTTTATTGTCGCCCCGTTTTGCCCGCGGCGTCGATGCGAGACCTACAGCGCGGTGGGGACGCGGCTCACGATGAGCTTCATCTGGCCGGTGCAGTCCAGGTCGCCGTAAGCGGCGGGGATGATGAAATGCGCGCCCTTCTTGACGTCGCGGCCGCCCACGGTGCCCTCGCCCTCGATGACGCTCACGCAGCGGAACGTGGGGATCGCCGAGAAGACCTTCTCGCCGTCGACGGTCACGAGGTCCACGAGGTAGCGGTCGGTGTCGGCGAGGTGCTGGATGCCGCCCACGACGGGCGTGGTCACGCGGCCGGATTCGATGGCCGGCGCGTCGAAGTTCACGCACTCGATGCTCTGCTTGAGGTGCAGGTCGCGCTTGGTGCCGTCGGCCTGGACGCGGTCGTAGTCGTAAACGCGGTAGGTGACGTCGCTCGACTGCTGGGTCTCGAGGATGACGGTGCCGCCCTTGATCGCGTGGATCGTGCCGGGGTCGATCTGGAAGAAGTCGCCCTGGTGGATGGGAATCTCGTTCAGGAGCTCGCTCCAGCGGCCCTCGTCGACCATCTGCCTGAACTCGTCGGCGTCCTTGGCGCGCTGGCCCACGACGATCGTGCCGCCCTCCTCGCAACCAAGGACGTACCAGCACTCCTTCTTGCCGAGGGAACCGTTCTCGTGCTCGGCGGCGTAGGCGTCGTCGGGGTGGACCTGCACGGAGAGGTCGTCCTTCGCGTCGATGATCTTCACGAGGAGCGGGAACTCCTTGGCCTCGCCGGAGTCGGACGGCACGGCGCCAAAGATCTCGCGGTCGCTCTGCCAGACCTCGGAGAGCTTCTTGCCGTCGAAGGTGCCGCCGTCGACGGTGCAGTCGCCGTTGGGGTGGGCCGAGATGGCCCAGCACTCGCCGATCTGGCCCTCGGGGATGTCGTAGCCCCAATCATCGTGGAGCTTGCGCCCGCCCCAGATCTTCTCGTGGAATACGGGCTTGAGGAAGAGCAACTCGTGAAACTGCGACATGTCCACTCCTTTGTGTGAGATGTCCAGACCTAATCCACAGACGGTTCTATTCTACTTCTAAACGGTCGATTTGAATACTTTGAACGGCTTGTTGCTTTCTGCAAACCATAAACGAGGGGTGAATTCGGTCGGCGGGCGGCCCGCGCGATCCGTGTTTGGGCGGGCCGCGCGAGAAAAATCGAACATTTCTGTGACTCGCAAGCGGTTTGTCCAGTAGACGCCCAAAGGGCCAACCTTCTGACCTGCGGTTTTGCTGGACCGAATCGCTTGGCTACTCGCCCAGTCGGCTGCGAGTCACAGAGATGTTCGAATTTTCCTCAGCTGCCGCGGTCCAGACGGGCTCTCGGCTGGTTTTGGGGTGCTGATTTGATTCGGACGGCGGGCTCGCCGGGGTAAGCGACGCGTGTCCTGTTATGGTTGGAAGCTGGCCATCGTCCGTTTGGAGCTGAGAGTTTGTCGTTTTACGCTTCCGCCTCGTTTTTTCTCGCGCTCGTCGTGCTCGGCGTGCCCGCGTCCGTGCTCGGCCTTGCCGAGAAGTCCCTGCGCCGCTATGGGATGGTCGCCTCGTGCATCATGCTCGCGTTGCTGTTCTCGCAGTCGCCCGCCCAGCTCGTCGCCTTCGTGGCCTTTCTCGTTGTGGCGCTCGTTGCGCTGCGCCTCACGCTCGCGAGCTGGCGATCGGGCAAGAAGAACCTCGCGCTGTATCGCGCCTGCCTCGCCGCGACCTTGGCGCCCCTCGTCATATATAAAGTGAGCTTCGCCGCGGGGGAGGGGCTGTGGGGGTTCATCGGCCTCTCGTACGTGACGTTCAAGGCGGTGCAGGTGCTCATTGAGGTCCGCGACGGCCTCATCGATCAGATCGGCACCTGCGACTACCTGTATTTCCTCACGTTCTTCGCGACCGTCACGTCCGGCCCCATCGACCGCAGCCGGCGCTTCCTCGAGGACGCGCACCGCACATGGACGCGCGCGGAATACGCCGATTACCTCGGCCGCGGCGTGTTATACATCCTGATGGGAGCGGTGGGCCAGCTCGTCATCGCGACGGTCGCGCTCAAGTACTTCCAGCTCGACCGGCCGCTCACGGCGCTCGGCCTCGCCTGGGGAATCGGCCGCCAGGTCGTCAACGCCTATCTCTACGGCATCTACCTCTTCTTCGATTTCGCGGGCTATAGCCTCATGGCCATCGGCGCGAGCTACGTCTTCGGCATCCGGACGCCGCGGAACTTCCACGCCCCCTACCTCGCTCCCGACATAAAAGATTTCTGGAATCGCTGGCACATCACGCTCTCTACCTGGCTGCGCGACTTCGTGTTCATGCGCCTCGTGCGCACGGCGACCAAGCGCAAATGGTTCAAGGACCGCCAACGGCGCGCCGGATTCGGCTACGTGGCGAACATGCTCGTCATGGGGGCGTGGCATGGCCTCACGCTCGACTACCTGCTCTACGGCCTCTACCATGGCGTCCTTCTCGCCGCGACGGATACGTGGCAGAAGAAGAGCCGCTTCTACCGCGCGCACAAGGACGACGGCTGGTTCCGCGCGCTCGAGTGGTTCGTGACCATGCAGCTCGTGATCGTGGGCTTCGCCATCTTTTCGGGCCAGCTGGGCTACATCGTGGGGAGGGTCGTCAATGGATAAGGACGAGACCAAGGGCTCGGCAAAGAGGGGCCTGCTCAAGTGGGTCGTCGCCCTGGGGAAGCCGACGGGTGCGCGCGGCGGCGCGACCTGGCCCGAGGGCGTCGTCGAGCGCATCCGCGCGTGGTTCTTTGGCGGGACGCCCGCGGCCGATGCGGCCTGCGGCGTGGTCGCCGCCGTATGCGCGGCCGTACTGCTGTGGTTCTTCTTCGTGTCCGCATACGGCGTCCCCGCGGCGCCGGTCTACGCCGGCTTCTAGGGGGGTGGCCAGAGGAAAATGCGACGTCTAGCTGCGATTTTTGCCGGCTTGGGGCTTGTGGCCGCCGCTGGGCTGTATGCCTGCCGCGGGATCGTGGGGGCGGCGACCCGCGCGGTCGACGAGGCCCCCTACGTCTCGTATACGGCCACCGACGAGGCGGCGAGCTACGACTTCATGCACGAGGAGTTCCGCGCGCGGCTCGGGCTGGGCAACAACACGAAGCTCGTCTTTGGGTCGTCGGAGCTCTACCCGGCGTCGACGGCGGGCGAGGCGCACCCCATCGCGCTGTTCTGCGGCAAGAAGCACGGCCTCGACCTCATGCCCGTGGGCCGCGCCTATTGCGCCGACCTCTGGCACGCCATCGAGCTCGGGGCCTTCGCCGACGACGTCGAGGCGACGGGCGACAACCGCGTCGTGATCATGCTGAGCATGCAGTGGTTCACGGTTGCGCGTACCACCTCGGCCGACCTGGGCTCCTCGTTCTCGCGCGGCGCCTACGACGCGTTCATGGCGAGCGGCCGCTTCTCGGACGGGCTCAAGCAGCGCGTCGCCCGGAGCCTTTCCGCCTACGGCATCGACACCGGCGCGGAGGGCACGGCGCTGGGCCGCGCGGTCTCGACGGTGGAGGGCTGGGCGCAGAAGGGGCAGAAGGCCCTGCGCCTCGACCTCGCCTTTGCCGGGGCGGCCGCGTCGCCCGCCCTCGACGGCCTCGCGGGCAAGACGGACGCCGAGGTCAACGGGGATTGCGCGGGCGAGAACACGGGCGCGGGCGCGGACGCTGCGGACGACGCGGGCGCGGGCTCGGATGCCGTGGACGGCGCGTCAGCCGCAAGCGCCACTGCCGTTTCCCTCGACTGGGGCGAGGTCTTCTCGCAGGCGCGCCAGGAAGCGGCGAGCAACGCGTCGAACAACGACCTCGGCTACGACCAGTGGGACTGGAACAAGGGCTGGTACGAGAAGTTCCTGCGGGCCGGCACCGCTTGGCGGCCCTTCGACGACGGCTCCCTCTTTAGCGAGGACGAGTTCGCCGACTTCCAGACGCTCCTCGACGTGTGCCGCGAGGCCGGCATCAAGCCGCTCGTCGTGGTCCAGGCCGTGAAGGGCGCCTCCTACGACCAGACGATCTACGACGCGGACGCCCGCGCCGGCTACGTCGCGCGCGTGAAGCAGATGGCGCTCGATGCCGGGGCCGACGTCGCGGACTTCTCGACGCACGACTATGACGCGCTCTTCAACCGCGACGAGGCGCACCCCTCGCCGCTCGGCAGTGCGTACTACTCGCGTTGTATCTATCGGTGGTTCACGGAAGGCGTCGTGGACTGCGGCGAGTGACGTGCCCTGCGTTGCCGCGGCCGTCGAGCCGATGGCCGTTGGCCCGAGCCCCCGGTTGCGGGTTTCTTGACGACCCAGACCGGGGGTATTTTTGTCCGTCGCATGGGCTAGACTCGAACCCACGCGAGACGAAAGGGACAGGTGGCCTTGATGCGCCCAGTAGCTACAAAGAAGAACAACATCGTGCGCGGTCTGCTGGCGGGGATGCTCGCCTCGGCGCTCACCGTGTGCGCGGCGCTCGCGCCGGTGCCGGTGCCCGCGCTCGCCGATGAGACGCAGGCGACGTCTTCCCAGCTCGGCCAGGTCGCCGTCGACGGGGACGCTCTCGCCAACCCGACCGCGGCGCCCGACGTCTCGGTGCCGGCGGCGATTATTGTGGACCGCGACCAAGGGGCCGTGCTCTACGCGAAGGACGCCGACGCGCGTCGTTACCCCGCCTCCACCACAAAGATCATGACGGCCCTGCTCGTGCTCGAGCACGCGAACCTCGACGACGTGGTCACGGTTTCCGCCGACGACTTCTCCCAGCTGGGAGAGGACAGCATGATGAGCGGCCTCAAGGCCGACGAGCAGACCACCGTCCACAACCTCTTGGCGTGCATGCTCCTGCCCTCCGGCAACGACGCCGCCTATGTCCTCGCCCGCTACGTGGGCGGGACCTGGCAGAACTTCGTCCAGATGATGAACGACAAGGCCGCCGAGCTCGGCTGCGAGGACACCCACTTCGCCAACCCCTGCGGCCTCCACGACGACAACCACTACACCACGGCGTGCGACCTTCTGCGCATCTTCGAGGCCGCGCTCCAGCAGCCCACGTTCCTCGAGGTCGCGGGCTCCGCCACGTGGGAGCTCCCGGAGACGAACAAGAACCCGGCGCGCACGCTCGAGACGACCGACTTCCTCGTGGAGCCTTCGAGCCCCGCTTACATGGACGGTGAGGTCGTCGCGGGCAAGACGGGCTACACGCTCGAGGGCGGCAAGTGCCTCGTCGCCGCGGCGACCAAGGACGGCCGCAACCTCGCCGGCGTCGTGCTGGGCGGCCTGAACGACCCCGATTCCTCCAACGTGACCTCCAACTTCTACGACATGAAGAAGCTCCTCGAGTGGGGCTTCGACGCGTGGCAGGCCGATGCCGTGGCCGTGAGCCCGGGCGACGAGCTCGCGCGCGTGAACGTGACGCTGTCCGAGGACGGCGCGAGCGTGGCGGCGGTGTCTGGCGGCGAGGTCTCTGGCTTCTTGCCGAGCGGGCTTTCGCTTTCCGACCTCGACGTGCAGACGGATTTGCCCGCGAGCGTCCAGGCGCCCGTCGAGGCGGGCCAGAAGCTGGGGGAGGCCACGGTCTCCTACCAGGGGCGTGAGCTCGGGACCGTTGAGCTGACGGCGGCGAGCCCGATGGCCTTCTCGTGGAAGCTCTTCCTCCAGGATTGGCTGGCCGACCCCGTGCACCTGCTCATCGCCGCCGGCGTGGTCGTGCTGATCGTGGTGCTTATCGGGCTCGTGGCCACCCATGGCCGCCGCAAGCGTGCGCGCGAGGAGAAGCGGGCCCGTGAGCGCACGAACGCCCGTCGCCGCTCCAGCCGGCCCGGCGCCTCCCACGGGAGCCACTTCAAGCAATAAGGCCGACGGTTCCTCCGTCCGCCGCCGCCCTTGCAAAATGAGACATAATCTGCCTTCAAAACGTCTCATTTTGCAGGGGCGCTTTGATTCGGCAGTGGGGCGTGCGCACAATGGACGTCCGCTTGAGCGTGTTGCGCAAAATGGACGCTCTCTTGACCCCGCGGGCATCAAGCGAACGCCCATTGTGCGCGATTCAGTCAAACGAAAAGGAAATCTGCGCAAATCCCCATCGCGATTCACTGGCCTAGATACGATTCGAGCCTCTGTACCAGGGCTTCCGAGCTGATTCCAAGTGCCCTAGCATAAGCGAACTGCTCGTAGACCTTGAGGCTTCGCTCGCCTGTCTCGATTTTTGATACGAACGACTGCGGCATCCCGAGCCTCTTCGCGAGCTCAACTTGAGTGATTCCCTGCTCCCGCCGAATCTGGGAGAGGCATTTCCCGCACGTTTTGTTCGCGTCAACATTCATGCCGTTGACGCTATATCCCACTTTCGAATAACCCAAAATAGGATATTGTCAGGTTACCGTCAGTTACCGAGAGGCAGCCGTCGCGCCCTTCCCAGACGTCTAACGGCGCTCAAAATCGAGAAAGAGACAGACATGGTACTCATTTCTTGCCCCGAATGCGGGAAGAGAATCTCGGATAAAGCGGAGCACTGTCCGAGCTGTGGATGCCCCATCCGAGTCGCAGCAAAGACGAAAAAAGTTGCGATCGCGCTGCCGAATACAAACGTTATTGCGGGCGGTGGACTTGCGGCGGCGTTTCTTGCCACTGATGCCTTGATTTCTACCGGAAGGGAGATTCTATGGGAAGGCCATCATGGCGATACTGCCACGTTCGAAATAAACAAGCCTACGCAGATTGCCATTCACTTGGGGCGATGGTCGAACACCGTTGAGAGAACCGTCGAACCAGGAAAAAGATATCAACTAGTTCAAGACATGCATGTCCACTGGCTTGCGACGTTCAGGCTCTCTGAAGTCGATGTCATTGACTCCGGTCTATAGAGCCGTAGCTACCACCTAAGGCTTTTGATGCTGGCCAGAAACAATGGCCACCTTCATTGACGTGATGCGATAGGAGCTTGAATGAATTTGAACGAAGAGATAAAGAAGCTTGGAGATCGGCTTGCTTCAGGAGAAATCGATCAAGAGGAGTACGAATTCGAGAGGCAGCGACTGCTCAAAGATATGAACGATTCAAGTGCCGAGCAGCAGGTGGTGCGTGACGATGCCGAGGAAAACGACGATAAGGAACAGCAAACTCAGAATGTCAGTAATGACGGTCCCGTCAATCCACTAGTCGAATCCTCTCCGATCGATGCTGGTAAAACAGACGATGAAGAGAAGCCCAATGAATCGTTCTCATCGCGTCTTATCTCAAGGCTTGGAGGGAAGAAGCGCGCGGCAATCATAGCCTTCTTGGTTGTGGCGGTGATATTTTGCTTGCCGTCGATTTTCCCGCAATGGTTCTGTAGCCACGAAGCTTGGGCGGACGCCACTTGTACTGAGCCTCGTACTTGCAAGAACTGCGGTAAAACCGATGGCCAGCCGCTTGGACATGACTGGGCAGATGCCACCTGTACAGAGTCAAAAACCTGCGCTCGCTGTGGTGCGACAGATGGCAATCCCCTCGGACATGAGCCTGGCAAGTGGACAACGAAAGCTGATTATGTCAAAGCAACTACAAAAGAGGTCCAGAAGTGCAGCCGTTGCGGCGAAATCATCGATACGCGCAATGAATCAAAGATGACATCGTTTGTGGGAGACGGCTTCTTCACTATCTCGCCCAGTGACCTTATCAAAAGAATGAACGAGGAGTTTTCCGACCTCCCAGGATATAAGACCATGAGCGCCGATTCCGACTTAGATAGCAGTGGGATGCGTCTTGGGCTTCGGATTAAGAAGGGTTCGAAATCGGTGGGCATCGGAGGCTTTTATTCCGATTCGAGTACCCAGCTTCTCTTTAGCAACCTGGGCGCGGAGAACAGTTTCAAGAACGTGGTCATGTATTTCGGAAGTAGCTCTGACTATGTTGCTCCCACCGCAGTGGCGACCATCCAAGCCATCGACCCCTCGCTTTCATTTTCGGATGCCAAGGCAGTTGCGACAGACTGTGCAGGAAAGGCCATCGTTAAGAATGGCATTACCTATGCGGTCCTGTACTCAAGCGACGGTTATTGGATGAGCGCGCGAATTGACTAAGGAAGCTATTTAAGTATCCCGATAACCGATTGTTTGATCAGAAAATTAGCCTTAGGAGGCAGAATCAATGAACATAAGTAAAGTAATCGTTGCCTTTTGCTCAGCGTTCCTTCTGTCGATATCTTTATCTGCTTGTGGTGCACCCGGAGCGCGGGATGGGGCTAATGAGCAGGTATCCGTTGAAGAAGTTTCGAAATCGGATAGTTCGCAAAATGATGGAAGCACCTCTTCGCAGAAGGATGACTCGAATTCTGGTGGTACCGACCAAAAAGAGACAAGCGCTCTTGAGGTGGCGTGGCAAGATGGGGCACCCGGCTCTTTTGGAGGGACGGATTCGACTGCCGTCATAGATGATGCTCGAATCGCCCAGTCGAGCTCGGGCTACTACTGTCTCGTGCTGAATGTAACGTATCAAAACGACTCGGGCTCAGCGGCTAATTTGATTAATGATATTTATTGTCATATTGAAGCATATCAGGGAGGGGTGCAGCTAGATAGCACTGGGGTTACCTCAGAGCCTGGAGTATACGATTACAGCGATGCGTTCACTCTGGTAAAAAACGGCGGGACTATTTCGACGGAGCTCGTGTGGAAGCTCAGGGATGCCGCAGCGCCAATAGAGCTTGAGATCGGAAAGTGCGCTGATTACAAGCCGGCAATGACCAAGACCCTGAACATCATTCCCGCTAGCTAGGGCTGCGTTTTTCGAACATCTTGACCGTTTGCTTGACTACGAAAACGAATTAGTTCCTATATGTACCGACCGTAAAGGAAGGCCATTCTTGAGAAAACTGACTATCACTGCCTTGTGCGCCCTGCTGCTCTCGGCTTTTCTGGTGGGATGCGGAAATGCCGAGGAGAAGAGCCGCCAAGCTGCTTTTATCGATGCCGTAAAGGCTGGAGTTACGGAGTGGAACGAGCAGGCTGAGAGCGCTGGCTCCGGTTCTGATGAATATGGGGCGAGCCTGCTTAAAGGTGTCCAAGCGGAAGCGGATGCAATCAAAGACATAGATGTCGATGCCTTTGAAGACAAGGACTTTGCAAAGCTGGCCTCTGATTATCGAGATGCGGTTGATGAAGAGATCAAGGGTGTTGAGAATTTCCCCGACGATGCCGATTCCTATAACGATGGTTACGTTATGGGACGCGCGATAATAGCCGACGTGGTTTCGGAGCTGGTAGATAAATACGGATTGAAGTTTGATGATACACAAATCCTCGAAAATGTTAAGAAACCAGCAGGCCGCATGCTTCGTACTGGGGAGAAGGAAACGGTTGAGACCACCGATGGCGATATCCAGGTTGCTGCTGAGGGCGTTGTCGTAGATCAAAACTCTACTGACCGCGCTCGTCAATTCGATGGTTTTACGTCATCGCAGAATTATAGTTACCTGCTTTGCACCCTTACGAATGAATCGGTTGAACCTAAGCAGAGTTCCCTGGATAACTGGCTAAACATCGGTAGTATGGTGNNGACGGCTCGGGGAGCGGATGGTGTCGACTTAACCTCGCCGAACTTTTCCTATGAGTATCCCGGTTACGAAATAGCTACGGGTGGCTATTATGCGATTCCTGCTGTTGGCTCTACAAAGCGTGTCGCGATTCCCTATGTGACTGAGGCTGGGATAACAGAACTCAAGATCTTTGTGGGAGACTCGTTCCTATATATAAAATTCTAACGTTTGTTTTAGAGCGGAAAATGACGTTGGGCGTGAAATGAGATCCGTGACTCCAATAATGACGTGAGACACTTTGGATGAGCTGATTGCGTTTATGAACGAGAGCTGTGATCCTGTTGCCATTGCCGGCGGCAAAGGTGCCGCGCTGATCGGTGACGGCGAGTGAAGATTACGCTGAGCCCCAGCCCCTTTGTGGTGAGGAGAAGGGACTGGGGCTCGTCGAAGAATTTTCGTCTTCGATGCCGTGCGATGAGGTATAGGCATAAAACATTGCACTGATGTAAATGATGTAAAACGGCGATTTCATACATCACTCGTACATCACTTTTGCGCGGCAAGGACCTCCTGGGACGTAAATCGGCCGAGAAATCGGTAAAATGCCTGATGTAAATGCCCATAAAACCGCAGGTCAGGGGTCTTGTAAGAATGACGCGCATTCTCTTCATATGCCACGGGAATATTTGCAGGTCGACGATGGCCCAGTTCGTTTTTCAGGAGCTGGCGCGCCGTGCGGGACGCGAGGACGAGTTCGAGGTCGACTCGGCTGCGACGAGCCGCGAGGAGATCGGCAACCCGCCGCATCATGGCACCGTGAACAAGCTCCGCGAGGTTGGGATTCCCGTGGGGCGCCACCGCGCCCGCCAGATTACCCGCGCGGAGTACGGCGACTGGGACCACATCATCTATATGGACGGCGAGAACGAGTGGGGTCTCGAGCGCATTTTGCACGGCGACCCGGATGGCAAGGTGAGCCGCCTGCTCGATTGGACCGACGACCCGCGCGACGTGGCCGATCCCTGGTACACCGGCGACTTCGACGCGACGTATCGCGACGTCCTCGCCGGTTGCGAGGCCCTTCTCGTCAAGCTTTAGGGTGCTCTTCGAGGCAATTTCGAACATCTCTGTGACTCGCAGGCGACTCATCGAGTAGCCTCGGTTAAGGCCAAGTCTCTGACCTGGGCTTTTGCAATGGGAAAGTGCCGAGCTACTTGGGTTTTCCGCTGCGAGTCACAGAGATGTTCGACTTTCTTCCCAGAAGGGGTGTTCCGGGCTGCTCGCGCGCCGATTTCTCGTCTCGTTGAGCCTCCGCGCGCCCCGGCGCGTGGGGTTTCTCGGCTCTTTGCATTTATGTCCGAGGGTGCAGGTAAACTCAAGAGCGAGAAAACAGTCGAGAGGAACCTAGCCAGATGACGCCAGACCAGCAGTCCCTATTCGCTCCGAACCAGCCCGTCGTGTCCGCGCCCGCCAGCGCACCCGCGCCCGCTCCCGAGCCCGAGTATGCTCCCGATTCCGCCTACGGGGCGCTTTCCTACACGTATGCCGCCGAGCCCGAGCCGGAGCCCGCCGTACCGTACGATTACGTTCCGGCCGCGACGCCCGTGCCGGAACCGGTCCAGGCGCCCGCTCCCGCAACGCCGCGGATCGACCTCGACGGATTGAACCCCGCCCAGCGCGAGGCCGTCGAGACCACGCGCGGGCCGCTGCTCGTCTTGGCGGGCGCCGGCTCCGGCAAGACGCGCGTGCTCACCATGCGCATCGCCCACATGATCGCCGACGAGGGCGTGCGCCCCTGGCAGGTCCTGGCCATCACCTTCACGAACAAGGCTGCGGCCGAGATGCGCGAGCGCCTGGGCACCCTGCTCCCCGGCGGGACTCGGGGCATGTGGGTCTGCACGTTCCACGCCATGTGCGTGCGCATGCTTCGCGAGGACGCTGAGGCCATCGGGTACACGAACAATTTCACGATTTATGATGATGACGACTCGAACCGCATGGTCAAGTCCATCATGAGCGACCTCAACATCGATCAGAAGAAGTTCCCCATCCGCGCCATCCGCTCGCGCATCAGCTCGGCAAAGAACGCCATGGAAAGCCCGCTCGAGATGGAGAGCGGCAACAACCCCGCCGACCACGTGGCCGCCCGCGTCTTCCGCCAGCTCGACCAGCGGCTGAAGAAGGCCAACGCCATGGACTTCGACGACCTTCTCATCAAGGCGCTCGAGCTGCTGTCCAAGCACCCCAACGTCCTCGAGAAGTACCAGGACCGCTTCCGCCACATCAGCGTCGACGAGTACCAGGACACGAACCACGTCCAGTACGCGATCACGAACCTGCTTGCCGCCAAGTACCGCAACCTCATGGTCGTGGGCGACGACGACCAGTCGATTTATTCTTGGCGAGGCGCGGACATCCAGAACATCCTCGACTTCGAGAAGGACTACCCCGACGCGAAGACCGTGCGCCTGGAGCAGAACTACCGCTCGACGGGCCACATCCTGAACGCGGCGAACGCCGTGGTGGCGCACAACTCGCGGCGCAAGGCCAAGCGCCTCTTCACCGACGCGGGCGACGGCGAGAAGATCCAGCTCTTCCAAGCCTCCGACGAGCGCGACGAGGGGCGCTGGATCGGCGCCGAGATAGAGAAGCTGCACGACAAGGGGACGAGCTACGACGACTTCGCCGTGTTCTACCGCACGAACGCCCAGTCCCGTATCCTCGAAGATATGCTCCTGCGCGCCGGCGTCCCGTACAAGATCGTGGGCGGCACGCGCTTCTTCGACCGCGCCGAGGTGCGCGACGTCATGGCCTACCTCAAGGCCGTTTGCAACCCCAACGACGACGTGGCCGTCCAGCGCGTGATCAACACCCCGCGCCGCGGCATCGGCACCACGTCCATAAACAAGATCTCGCAGCTCGCGGCCGACGAGGGGATCAGCTTCTTCGCTGCCTGCCAGCAAGGCATTTGCGAGGCGGGCCTCTTCTCGCCCAAGGTGCGCCAGGCGCTCTCCGGCTTCTGCGCCGTCATCGAGGAGAGCCGCCACATCTCCGGCGAGCTCGCACAGGTCGTCGATGCCATCGTCTCCAAGGCGGGGCTCATCCGCGCGCTCGAGGCGGAGCACTCCGACGAGGCGGACGGCCGCATCGAGAACATCAAGGAGTTCATGGGCGTCGCCGCCGAATTCGACGAGACGCACGACGACG
>DJRK01000151.1:0-165 GCA_002440065.1 Atopobium sp. UBA6362
CATCGACATGGACTTCATGAACGAGAACCAGGCCGCACATGGTGAGCGCGAGCTGGGCCACATCTTCGCCCGCATGCGCTGGGAGCACAAGGTCGTCTTCGGTTATTGGAAGGATGACGCCGCCCTCGCCGAGCTCGGCCAGTGGCAGACCACCGCGGTCGGCCT
>DJRK01000151.1:222-3474 GCA_002440065.1 Atopobium sp. UBA6362
TGCGCAACGTGGCCGTCACCGATGGCGACAAGATCGAGGCCCAGGTCAAGTTCGGCTGGACCGTCGACGCGTGGCCGGTCAACGAGCTCGTACCCTACGTCGACGCCGTGACCCCCGCCGAGGTCAAGGCCCTCACCGACGAGTACTACGACACCTACGGCATCGTCCTCGACGGCCGCGACCCCGAGGAGTTCCGTAAGCACGTCGAGGTCCAGGCCGCCCAGGAGATCGGCATCGAGCGCTTCCTCGTCGAGCACGACTACAACTGCTTCTCCGACCACTTCGGCGACCTCGGCGGCCTCAAGCAGCTCCCGTCGCTCTCCATCCAGCGCCTCATGCAGAAGGGCTACGGCTTCGGCCCCGAGGGCGACTGGAAGACCCCGTGCATGGTCCGCATGATGAAGGCCATGACCTCCGCGAACCCCAACGCCAAGGGCTCCGCGCTTCTCGAGGACTACACCTACAACCTCGTCCCGGGCAAGGAGGGCATCCTCGAGTCCCACATGTCCGAGGTCGATCCTTCCATGGCCGACGGCGAGATCAAGATCCGCGCCACCCCGCTCTCCATGGGCGACCGCGAGGATCCGGCGCGCCTCATCTTCACCGGCAAGACCGGCCCCGCCATCGCGACGTCCCTCATCGACCTGGGCAACCGCTTCCGCCTCATCATCCAGGACATCGACTGCAAGAAGGTCGAGAAGCCCATGCCCAAGCTTCCTACCGGCACCATGTTCTGGACCCCGCGCCCGAACCTCAAGGTCGGCACCGAGGCCTGGATCTACGCGGGCGGCGCGCACCACACCGCCGTGTCCTTCGACCTCACCGCTGACCAGATGGTCGACTGGGCCAACAACATGGGCATCGAGTCCGTCGTCATCGACGAGAACACGAACCTCCGCGAGTTCAAGAAGGACCTCAAGCTCGGCGAGGTCTTCTACCGCTAGGTTCTTGGTCGCATAGCGCATACGCACCTGTGACTCCCGGCCGCGCCTCTGTAAACGGGGGTGCGGCCGCACTTGTTGGCTTTGCGATTCTCTTCGCAAGTAAGGAGATTGAAGAATGGCTCAGACAAAAGAGCAGATCGTCGCCGATATCGAGGCCGGCCGCACCACGCTGGGCATCGAGTACGGCTCCACCCGCATCAAGGCGGTCCTGGACGACGCGACGAACGAGCCGGTGGCCATCGGTACCTTTGACTGGGAGAACTCCCTGGTAGACGGCTACTGGACCTACAGCGAGCAGGAGATCTTCGACGGGCTCAAGGCCTGCTACGCCTCCCTCAAGGCCGACGTCGCGGCCAAGTACGGCGTGACCCTCGCGCAGGTGGGTGCCCTCGGCATCTCCGCCATGATGCACGGCTACCTGCCCTTCGACAAGGACGGCAAGCTCCTCGTCCCGTTCCGCACGTGGCGCAACACCACGACGACCGAGGCGGCGCACGAGCTGTCCAAGCTCTTCGCCTTCCACACGCCCGAGCGTTGGAGCGTCAGCCACATCTACCAGGCGATCCTCAACGGCGAGGAGCACGTTCCGAGCATCGACTTCTTCACGACGCTCGCCGGCTTCGTGCACTGGCGCCTGACGGGCGAGAAGGTCCTTTCCGTGGGCGACGCCTCCGGCATGTTCCCCATCGACTCTACGACCAAGGACTACGACGCCGAGAAGATCGCTAAGTTCGACGAGCTCGTGGCAGGCAAGGGCGTGGCCTGGAAGGTCGAGGACCTGCTGCCCCGCGTGCTCGTCGCCGGCGACGTGGCCGGTCACCTCACCGAGGAGGGCGCGCGCCTGCTCGACCCCGAGGGCGACCTCAAGGCCGGCTGCCCGCTGTGCCCGCCCGAGGGCGACGCCGGCACCGGCATGATCGCCACGAACTCCATCGCCCAGCGCACGGGCAACGTGAGCGCGGGCACCTCGGTCTTCTCGATGATCGTGCTCGAGCACGCGCTCAAGGACTCCACCGCCGAGGAGATCGACCTCGTGACCACGCCGGTCGGCGACCCGGTGGCCATGGTCCACTGCAACAACTGCACCTCCGACATCAACGACTGGGTCGACCTTCTCGCCGACTTCGCCCAGACCATGGGCAAGCCCGTCGACAAGGGCGACATCTACACGACGCTCTTCAACGCCGCGCTCACGGGCGACAAGGACGCCGGCGGCCTCGTGTCCATCCCGTTCATCAGCGGCGAGACGGTCATGGGCGTCCAGACCGGCTTCCCGATGGTCGTGCGCAAGCAGAACGCCAAGTTCAGCATCGCGAACTTCATGCGCATGCACATCATGGCCGCCTTCGGCGCCCTGGCCGCGGGCAACGAGGCCCTGCGCGCCGAGGACGTGAAGATCGACAAGCTCTACGGCCACGGCGGCATCTTCAAGACCCCCAAGGTGGCCCAGAGCCTCCTCGCGGCCGCGCTCGAGGCGCCCGTGACCGTCATGTCCACGGCGGGCGAGGGCGGCGCGTGGGGCCAGGCCGTCGCCGCGTCCTACATGCTGAACAAGGCCGAGGGCGAGAGCCTCGCCGACTTCCTCGACAACAAGGTCTTCGCGGGCATGGAGGGCGTCACGATCGAGCCCGACGACGCCGACGTCGCCGGCTACCGCGAGTTCCTCGCCTCGTTCAAGAAAGTTAACGAGGCCGAGAAGACCGCCGAGGCTCAATTGGCTTAGAATCCTCTCAGGGGCTTGCTGAATGATTTGAGCTGTATCCCGGAGCGTTTGCTTACGGAATCGTTCGAATCGCTCAAGGTAAGCCGAGGGAACATTCAGAAAGGGAGTATTTCTTTATGATGCTCAAGGAACTGCGCGAGAAGGTCTACGAGGCGAACATGGACCTGCCCAAGCACGGGCTCGTCGTCTTCACCTGGGGCAACGCCTCCGAGTTCGACCCGGAGACCGGCCTGTTCGTCATCAAGCCGTCCGGCGTCGACTACGACAAGCTCTCGCCCGAGAACATGGTCGTCTGCGACCTCGAGGGCAAGCGCGTCGAGGGCGACCTCAACCCGTCCTCCGATACCGCCACGCACGCCTGGATCTACAAGAACTGGGCCGATAAGGGCGTCCACGGCTGCGTGCACACGCACTCCGCCGCTGCCGTCGCGTGGGCCCAGGCCGGCCGCGACCTGCCCGCCTACGGCACGACGCACGCCGACTACTTCTACGGCCCCGTGCCCTGCATGCGCGGCCTGACCGAGGAGGAGATCGAGGAGGCCTACGAGCTCAACACGGGCAAGGTCATCGTCGACGGCTTCGCCG
>DJRK01000014.1:0-2716 GCA_002440065.1 Atopobium sp. UBA6362
GGAAATCCACGGCGCGGGCGGCGGAGTCGACGTAGACGCCCAGGACGGGCAGCTCGCCTTGGCGGCGGGGGCGGCGGATGTAGACGCCGCAGGTATGGGCGCGCTCGATGTCGCCGTTCACGCGGAACCACGCGAGGCTCGCGCGGCGGCCCACGCTCATGCGGGCCCTGGCCTCCGGCGACTCAAAGAGCCCCTGGACCGCGTCGCCCGCCGTCGTCAGGTTCGCGAAATCGTCGATCTGCATGCCTCTCCCCTCCTCTTACAGCGCCGCGGCGCCAGGCCCGAGCGCTCGATACCGGACCCATCCGTCCGCCGATCCGCTCTCTCGCACCCCTGCAATTTCGGACATCTGGCGGCTGCTTTATGTCCAAAAATGCAGGTGACATAGATGGGAGCGGGCGGTGTTTGTCGCCGAGCCACCGCCGGACGCTACCCGTACTTCACGACCTCGGCGCCGTCGAGGACCCCTGCCGAGAAGTACCCAAGGTTCGTCGTCGTGATCACGGTCTGGGTCCCCGCGAGCAAAAGGCGCGTGACCGCCTCGCGGCGCGACTCGTCGAGCTCGCTCATCACGTCGTCGAGCAAAAGGAGCGGGCGGGAACCCGTGACCTCCTCGCATAGCTCGACCTCGGCCATCTTGAGCGCGAGCACGACCGAGCGCTGCTGCCCCTGGGAAGCGAAGGCGCGCGCGTCTCGGCCGTCCACAATGAAGGCCGCGTCGTCGCGGTGAGGGCCCACGGTCGTCTGCTGCCTGCGCAGGTCCTCCGGCCGCGCCTCGGCGAGCCGTGCCGAGAAGAGCTCGGCGAGCTCGACGCGGGAGAGCCCCTCCACGCCGTCGCCCAGGCTGCTCCGGTACTCCCACGCGAGCCCCTCGGACCCCGCGATGCGGCCGTAGGCCTCCCCCACCTTCTGCGCGAGGCGCGAGAAGAGCCGCAGCCTCGAGTAGAGCAGCGCGGCGCCGCCCGTCGCGACCGAGGCGTCCCAGGCGTCGAGCAGCCCCAAATCGGGGCGTTCCTCCTTGAGCAGGCGGTTGCGCTGCTCGACGGCGCGGGCATAGGCCGCAAGCAGCCGCGAGTACCCGGCGTTCGCCTGCCGCCCAAAGCCATCGAGCTCATCTCGCCTGCCCGAGGCGCCCCTCTTGACCAGGCTCAGGTCGTCGGGGGTAAAGAGGACCGACATGAGCGTCCCGGGGATATCCGGCGCATGGCACTTCTTGCCGTTGCGCGAGAACTGACGCCGGCCGGCGGACACGTCGCAGCGCACGTCGACCACGCGCCCGTCGCCCGTGAGGCGAGCGGAGATGCGCGCCGCCCGCGCGCCTTCGCGCACGAGCTGCGCAGGCGTGGGGCGGCGGAACGAGAAGCCCGCCGTGAGCATCTGCAGGGCCTCGACCGTGTTCGTCTTGCCCGCCGCGTTGGGCCCCACGAGCACCGTGGTCGCGGGCGAGAACGCGATCCTGCGGTCCTCGATGCTGCGGAAGTCCACGAGCTCGAGAGTGTCTACGGCCAGGCCCAAGTCGCTCCCCCGCCCCTTACAGGCGCACCGGCATGAGCAGGTACAGGTAGTTCACGTTGCCGTTGGACTTGAAGATGCCCGGCTGCGTGGAGCTCTGGAGCTCGAGGCGCAGGGTCTTGCCGCCCGCGACGGCGTTCATGCAGTCAAAGACGTAGTGGTAGTTCAGGGCGATGGACAGGCTCTGGCCGTCGATCTGGGCGTCCACGATCTCGGAGGACTCGCCCTGCTCCGGCGAGCTCGCGGAGAGCTTGACGAACCTGCCGTCGGCGTCGATGTCGAAGCGCACCGAGGCGTTCGTGAGGGCGATGACCGAGACGCGCTTGAGGGCCGCGGTCAGCGCGGGGACCGAGACCTCGACGGCCGTCCCGCACGTGGACGGGAGGAGCTGCTTGTAGTCTGGGAAGTTGCCCTCGATGCGGCGCGAGACGAACGTCGTCGTGCCGAAGCTAAAGACCACCTGGCTCTCGGTCGTGCCGATGCGCACCTCGTCGGTCATGGAGGGCATGGTCAAGACATCGTGGAACACGTTGCCGCCCACGATCGCGCGGAAGGACTCGCCCGCCTCGGACTCCACGTGGGCATCGCACACGGCCAGGCGGAAGGAGTCGGTCGCGACGAGGCGGATGGTGTTGTCCTCGACGGTCAGCAGGATGCCCTGCAGGATCGCGCGGGAGGTGTCCTTGGACGTGACCTTGTAGACCTTGTCGACCATCGTGGCCAGAAGGTCGCTCGGCAGCTCGATCTCGCGCTCGGGCGCGACGTCGGGAAAACCGGACCAGTCGGCGGGGGAAAGCGTGTTCAGGCGGAAGGAGGACTTGTCGCACGAGATGGAGATGGTCCTCTCGCCGCCGTCGAAGGTCACCGCGGCGTCGGGGAGGGTCTTCACGATGTTCGTGAGCACCTTGCCCGAGACGACCGTCTCGCCCGGCTCCTCGACGTTGGCGGGGATGAGGTGGCGGATGGAGATGGTCAGGTTGTTCGTCTGGAACTCGAGCGTGCCGTCCGCGGCCTTGATATAGATGCCCGAGAGGATCGGGAGCGTGGAATTGGCCCCCATGCCCTTGGCCACCACGGTGAGCGCCTTCATGAGCGAGGACTGGCTTACGGTGAACTTCATCTTCCGACCCTTCTATTTATATGTATTTATATATCTAAAGAACAGTAGTAATAATAAGCGCTGTTGAAAAGTAGAAAAGCTTGC
>DJRK01000014.1:2806-6316 GCA_002440065.1 Atopobium sp. UBA6362
AAAATCCTTCGACAACGATCGGCCACTTTTCTTAAAGCTTCCGACCACATATCCACAAGTTTTGAACATGCGATCGGTCAAGAATAACCCGCGCGGTGTAGAAAACCCACCCCATGCGCCCGTCGCGGCGCGCCTAGGCCCCATCGATGATGCCTTCCTTGAGCTTGATCACCTTCGCCTTGAACACGTGGTCGCTGTCGGAGAGGTCCTCGACGACACGCAGGCTGTGCATGACGGTCGCGTGACTGCGCCCGCCGAACTGCTTGCCGATGTCGGCCAGCGTCTGCTCGCACAGGTCGCGGCACAGCCATATGGCCACGTGGCGGGCCTCCATGAGCGCCTTGTTCCTGCGGTTTCCTATGAGCTCCTCGTGTGTGACGTCGTAGGCGCGCTCGATGTACTTCTGCACGGCGGCGATGCTCACCGTGGTCGAGCTCTGCGGCCACATCTCGCGGCAGATGTCGTCCACGACTTCGCGCGTGATGTCGAGGCCCTTCTTCTGCGCCGCCGTCGCCGCGATGATGCAGCGCTGGCAGAACCCCTCGATCACGCGGATGTTGTTGCCGGCTTTCTCGGCCATGTACTCCTGGATTTCCGAGGGGACCGCCCCGGTGAGCGAGTCCACGTGCTCGCGCCGCGCGTCCTCGTTCGCGCGCTCGCAGAACTTCTCGATGAGGCGGACCTTGAGCTCGTAGCTCGGCACCATGACCGACGCGAGCACGCCCGCGCCCATGCGGCTCGTCACGCGTTCGTCGAGGGCGTCTTTGCCCATCCCCAGCTCGGCGGGGGTGCGGTCGGCCGCGAGGACGATCCACTTGCCGTTCGCTCGCAGCGTGTTGAACGTGTCGAAGAAGAAGTTGATGGTCCCCGCCTTGCCGGCGAGCATCTGCACGTCGTCGATGATGAGCACGTCGATGTCGGCGTAGTGGTGGCGCAGCTCGTCCGCCGCCGACTTGTTCTCGCTCCTCGAGGCGTTCACGTAGTCGGTGATGAAGCTCGACGCGTCCTTGTATACGCACACGCGCGACGGGTCGTTCTTTGCGATGTAGTTCTGTATGGCGCGCAGGAGGTGCGTCTTGCCCAGGCCGCTCTTGCCGTAGATGAACACGAGGTTGTAGCCTCGGTTCACGCCGTTGGCCACCTGCACCGCCGACTCGTAGGCGAGGATGTTCTCGTCGCCCTGGACGAACCGGTCGAAGGTGAGCTTGGAATCCGCCTCCCCCGCGTCCTCTACCAGCGGGTTCGCGGCCTTGCGCTCGCGGGCCTCGCGCTCGGCGCGGTCCGCGTCCTCGCGCCAGCCCTCGTCGCTCATGCGCTCGGCGTGTGTCTCGGAATGGTGCACGGGCGCGATGGGGGCCTCCCCGCGCGGCTTGGGCGCGGGTGCCGCCGTGGCCTCTTCCCAGCTTCGGGCCGCCGAGGGCGACATCGTGTTGCTCGGCGCAGCGACCGGTTTGGGGGTCGACTTGCTTCCGCCTAGGGAGACCTCAAGTTTCATTGGCTCGAACGCCGCCTGGCTGAGCGCCGCCTCGAGCGCCTCGGTGTTCTTCGCCACGGTCTTCAGGACGAGCCTCATGGGGGTCTCGAGCTTCAGCGTGCCGTCGTCCATGCTCACGGGCGTGCAGCTCCTGAGCATGGCGAGCACGGCCTCCGGCTGGCCCTCGTCCGCCAAAAGGTCGAGGGTGTCCTGCCACAGCGCGTCGGCGTCGTCTTCTAGCGAGATGTCCATGACTGCCCGTTCCTGCGATTGTTGAAAAGTCGGAATTCGAGTATAGCGGAATGTTGATAACTTGGCCCCGTTCTTGGTCAAAAGCCAAGAATCCCATGTTTACCTGCGCTTTTGCGTGTCGAAAAAACCTCCCTTCGCTTTTCTTCTGCGAGAGGAGGTTTCTACATGTTTCTACACGTATGAGCGGCCGAGCGCGGTGAGGTGGTGCTTCTGCCCCGTTTTCATCACGAAGCCGGAGGCTGCGAGGCTCTGGAGCTCGCGCGTCCACGTGGGGCCCGAGAGGCCGTACTCGCGAACGAGGTCGGTGGGGCCGCACGTCTCGTGCCGCGCGAGGTAGTCGAGGACCATCGCTCCCCGCTCGCTGAGCTGCGGCATCGCTGATGGGTCGGGTACAGGCGCCTGCGCCTGCTGGGCTGGGACCTGTGGCGCATATTGTTGGGGATATGCGGCTTGCTGTCCCCATGCG
Source organism: Atopobium sp. UBA6362 (assembly GCA_002440065.1). Classification (GTDB taxonomy): domain Bacteria; phylum Actinomycetota; class Coriobacteriia; order Coriobacteriales; family Atopobiaceae; genus Paratractidigestivibacter. The sequence goes on from DJRK01000014.1 coordinate 4,999, forward strand.
GGCTGCTGCTGGTAGGCTCCCGGCTGCTGTTGATAACCCGCGGGCCAGGGATAGCCGGCCTGCTGGGGATACGTCCCCGGCTGTGCCACAGGCTGTTGGATGGGCCTGCCGTACTGGTCATACCCTACGGGCTGCGACCGCGCGGGCGCAGCTGCCGGCTGTCCCGCGGTCATCTGCTGCCCATATGCCATGTAGGGGTTGACCTGCGGGATTGCCGCTTGAGGTGAATAAGCTCCTGCCGCGGCACCCGCCTGGTCTCCCAAAGACGCGGCGTCGTTTTCGGCCATCGCCACGTGCGATATGCCGGCTGCCTCTTCCTTGGGGTGAATGGAGATCGTGACGACCGTCCCGCCCTGGATGTTGTCGTCGATGGTCAGGCTGCCGCCCTTGTCCTCCATGTATTGCTGGACATAGGGCAGCCCCGAGCCGACGCCGCGGATGTATTGGCGCATCTCCTCGGTGGCCGAGGAAGTCCCGTACTCGAGGGCGAGGTCCTTCTCGCGTATGCCCGGCCCCTGGTCAGAGAAGCGAATCGTGTTTCCGCTGTCCAAGATCGTTATGGTCGGGGCCTGGAAGTAGGCGTGGATGAAGTTTTCCACGATCTCGCGGATGACCATGAACGGGATGGTGCCGCCCTGCTCGTGGGAGAGCTTGTTCACGGTGCCGGTTATCTCTTCCAGATAGGCGCGAACGTCCTTCGGCTCGACGACCACGACGCGGGGGGCCGCCGACGCGTCGTCGTAAACGGCGATGCGGGCGGGGTGCGTGACCAGCTGTTTTGCCGGCTCACCGTCCTTCTCGCCCTCTTCCACGAAGGGATAGAAGTCCCTCGCCATCCGGCACACCCCACTTTCTCAACAGCTTTTCATCATTTGTCGAAAACTTTTCAGAGCGGATTCGATGTGAACGAAAAGTTTTCAACAAAAGAAGAAAAGCTGTTGAAAACAGGTGAAACGCATGAATCCAAAGCTGGAGAATCATAGCACGCAGGCGCATATTCAGGCTCGTATGAACGATTCATTCCAACTTTTCGTCCTCTTTTCATCATTTGATGAAAAGTGAAGAATAAGCCGCGAAAAGTCGAGAAACGCGTCTTTTTGCCTCTTTTATCTCGCGTGCGCGTGATGCTTTTGCATGGAGATTTGACACTTTGCCCGACTGACCCTTACAATCTTTGAGCTTATTGGCACTAAAACCGACGTTTACACCCAACCGGGAGGAATAGCTATGAAGCGTACGTATCAGCCGAACAAGCGCAAGCGCGCCAAGACCCACGGCTTCCGTGCTCGTATGGCCACCAAGGGCGGCCGTGCCGTTC
>DJRK01000014.1:6354-8883 GCA_002440065.1 Atopobium sp. UBA6362
AGGGCCGCAAGCGTCTCACCGTCTAAACACACAGATGGAGACCATCAAATCCAAGCGTGAATTTGAGAAGGTCTTCTCGAGTGGGAAGAGGCTGAACGACCCCCTCCTGCGCATTCGATTGGCTAAGCTTGACGAGGGCGACTCTCCTAGGGTCGCCTTCGTCGCGCCTAAGCGGCTTGGTAACGCCGTCTATAGGAACCGTTGCAAGCGCGTGCTGCGTGAAGCCGCCCGTGAGTGCGGGTTTCCTCTGGAAGGCTACGACGTGATTCTCTTCTCTACCAAGGGCACGCATGACAGCTCGCCGTCGAGTGTCGCGCGATCTCTGAGAAGGCTCATCAAGAAGGTCGGCGCGTAGAGTGGCCGTCCCTCGCAGGCAATCTCCTGTCTCGAGGGCGCTGCTCTGCGCCGTCGTCTTTTATCAACGCTCGATTTCGCCGCTTCTGCCCGCCCGGTGCATCTACTACCCCACGTGCTCCGAGTACGCATATGTAGCCATCCGCAAGTACGGAGCCCTCAAAGGCTCCTGGCTCGCGGTGCGCAGGATATTGCGCTGTCATCCTCTTCATAACGGTGGGTACGACCCCGTTCCCTAGTCGATGACCACGGAGGAAACATGTGGGATTGGTTTATTAACTTCTTGACGATGGTGCTCGCCGGCATCCAAGGTTTCGTCGGCGATTGGGGCCTTGCCGTCATCGTCTTGACCATCATCATCCGCCTGATCCTGATGCCGCTGCAGAACAAGTCGATCAAGTCGACCGCCGGCATGCAGGTCATGCAGCCCAAGCTCCAGGAGATCCAGGATCGCTACCAGGACGACCGNNAACGACCCTGTGAAGCTCCAGGAAGAGACTATGAAGATCTATTCCGAGATGAAGGTCAACCCGCTCATGGGCTGCCTGCCCCTCTTCCTGCAGATGCCCGTCTTCTTTGCCCTGTTCACGGTTATCAAGAACGTCCCCGCGGACGCGTGTTTCTACGGCATCCTGCCCTCCATCTCCAACTCCGCCGCCGGCGTGGTTGGTCAGATGGGTTTTGCGGCCGGCGCTCCCTACATCATCTTTGACCTGCTCTTTGGCGTGCTGACTTTCGTTCCTATGCTCATGAACGCGAACACGACTCCGGAGATGAAGAGCCAGCAGATCACCATGGGCGCCGTCATGTCCATCATGATGATCTGGTTCGGCTGGTCCTGCCCTGCGGCCGTGCTTCTGTACTACGTCGCCTCTTCGCTGTGGCAGGTCGTCCAGCAGAAGTTCGTGACCCAGAAGGTCATGGAGAAGGCCCGTGCCAAGGCTGAGGCCGATGCTGCGAACAGGCCCGTGGAGGTCAACGTGGTGCGCAAGGAGAAGAAGCCTCGTCCTCACAAGAAGAAGTAGTCCTTCTAGCTGCGAATATTCTACGTATTAGTTGAGTTATTTATTACAGGAGGTTGGCATGGATGATGAGGTGATGACTGAGGAGGAGTCCGCTATGGACGCTTCTCAGGTCCTCGACACTGATGCCACAGACGAGTTTGCTTCCATTCGTGAGCACTTTGAGGCCGGCGTTGCCTTGACCGACGAAGAGACCGATAAGGTCGCCGACGTCGCCGTTTCATATCTGCGTGAGCTTCTTGGTTTCTTTGGCGAGACTTCTTCTTCCATCGACGAGTACGATGGCGAGAATGGCGAGCTGATTTTGGATGTTAACGGCGGGGACCTTGCGGTTCTGATTGGTCGCCATGGTCGCACGCTCGATGCCCTGCAGATGGTTCTTACCTCGCTTATGAGCAGCACTCTTAAGTTTTACTATCCCATTACTGTGGATATCGAGAGCTATAAGAGCCGTAGGAAGTCCAAGGTGCAGGGTATTGCACGCTCTGCTGCTTCTCGTGCCCGCAAACAAGGCCGCGTTGCTCTCGCTCCCATGAATGCTTATGAGCGCCGTCTTGTTCACCTTGCTCTCATGGATGACGATTCGGTCACGACTCACTCCGAGGGTGAGGATCCTAATCGACACGTGGTTATCACTGCCGTAAAGTAGCTGTCGATACAGTAGTATTCAAAGGGAGGAGCTTCGGCTCCTCCCTTTTCTTATGCCAAAAACTCTTGTGTCACAAACTTTTGTCAGGAGGACTTTATGGATTGCTTTGATAGTCTGTCGTTAGTGAATCAGCTTCTCGAGGAGCTTTCTTCTCTGGGCATCCAGATTTCTGATTCTCAAGCTCAAATGATGACCGAGCATTTACGTCTGGTGATTCAGAAGAACAAAGTACTTAATCTCACCAGAATCGTGGCTCCAGAAGACGCTGTAACGCTCCATCTCGTTGACTCCCTGGTCCCACTCCAGACAAACAATTTCAAGCCCTCAGAAAGCCTTAGATTCCTTGATATTGGAACTGGTGCTGGTTTTCCTGGTATTCCATTAGGGATTGCAACGGGCATGAATGGTGTTCTACTCGACTCCGTTGGCAAAAAGGTTAATGCTGTAAACGAGTTTATCGATACCCTTGGTCTTTCAAAATTGGTAGCTGTTCACGATCGTGTA
>DJRK01000027.1 GCA_002440065.1 Atopobium sp. UBA6362
GCTGGATCTGACAGAACTCCATGTCGCTGCCGTGCTTTTCAAGGAACTGCTCCAGCGCAGGCAGACCCGCGTGCGTGGAGAAGCCCAGATGGCGGATGCGGCCGTTTTTCTTCTGCTCGAGAAGATAGGGGAGGATGTTCCACCGCGGATCCTCATAGACGGCAATGGAGTTCTCATAGACGTTATGCAGCAGATAGAAATCGAAATATTCCACGCCGCACTTTTCCAGCTGCCGCTCAAAAACGGCCTTGACGTCGTAGGTGTCCGCGATCTGGTGACCGGGGAACTTGTCGGCCAGATAAAAGCTCTCGCGCGGATAGTTTTTCAGAATGCTGCCGATGGCGGTCTCGGAGTGCCCGCTGTGATACGGCCACGCGGTATCGAAGTAATTGACGCCATGACGGATGGCTTCGTCCGTCATGGCGGCGGCCTGTTCCAGATCGATCGTCTTGTCCTCCCGCAGCGGCAGGCGCATGGTGCCGAATCCGAGCTGGGAGAGCTTCAGTCCCTGAAAATCCTTGTAGATCATGAGAGTCGATTCCTTTCTTTATTATAACATGATAAGCATATCACACTGAGGTGGAAAAAGCCAGTACAGAAAGATCCTCCGGCAGAGCTTCTGCCGGAGGATGGGATTCAGAAATTGATGACGCCCAGATGCTCAAGGAGGATCTTCAGACCGATCAGGATCAGAATGATGCCGCCGGTCAGTTCTGTTTTGGCCTTATAGCGCGTGCCGAAGAGATTGCCGACCTTGAGACCGGCTGCGGAGAACAGGAACGTCGTGATGCCGATGAGCGTGACGGCCAGCGGGACGTTGACGTCGGGCAGCAGGGCGAACGTGATGCCGACAGCCAGCGCGTCGATGCTCGTGGCCAGCGCCAGAACAAGCATGGTCTTGACGCTGAACGAGGCGTTGCCGTCAGTCTCCTCCTTGGAAAGGCTTTCCTTGATCATGCCCGCGCCGATGGCGGCCAGCAGGACAAAGGCGACCCAATGGTCAAAGGCTGTGATGTACTGCTCGAACGTCGAGCCGAGGAAATAGCCGATGGTCGGCATGAGCGCCTGAAAGCCGCCGAACCAGGCCCCGATGATCAGATAGTGCTTGAATTGAAGCTTCTGCACGGAGAGCCCCTTGCAGATCGACACGGCGAATGCGTCCATGGAAAGTCCGATACCCAGAAGCAGGATCTCCAGAATACTCATATTCTCACACAGCCTTTACGGAAAAGTTTTGTTATTATCGCACGGGGACGGTCAAAAGTCAATAAAAAAGCGCGGTTTTCCGCGCTTTTTATTTATGCGTTGGCCCTCTGCGTCCGCTTTTTCCGGAACGCGCGATGATAGACGATAAAATACAGCGCGGCGCTGACCGGGATGGCGGCGAAGACGTCGAGAATGGAGTGCTGCTTGACAAAAACCGTCGACATGCTGATCACGGCGCCGAGCGGCAGCATGACCCACTGCAGATGCCGCCGGCACAGCGGTGCAGAATCAAAGCAGGCCAGCGTCAGCGCGGCGCAGCCGATGACGTGCATGCTGGGCAGCACATTCGTGTTGGTGTCGGCAGCGTAGATCCGCTTGAGGAGCCAGATGAAAACATCGTTCTGCGCGAACTGCGTCGGCCGCAGATCCTGTCCGTTCGGGAACAGCAGGCAGAAGATGATCGATCCGCCGAAGCCAAGGCCGATATAGACCATGAACCGCTTGAACGCCGGAACGTCGTACCACATGAGATAGAGCGTCATGATAAACAGCAGCGGGTGCCACATGCAGTAGGGGAGGATAAAAAAGCGGCAGAACGGGATCTTGTCGTCGAGCGGCAGATACGAGACCCAGTAATTCTCAGTCACGACATGCTCGGCGATATAAAACAGGACAAAATAGACGAGCCAGATGAGAAGATACCAGTGGTGGCGGCAGTTCTCAACCGTTCCGATCTTCAGCGTCCTGCGCGGGCGGTTGCTCATGGTCTGATTCCCTGCTTTCTGTAGTGATCGTAGGAATGAACGCTTTTGCGATGCGGCCCTTGCCGCGGTGCTTGATATAGAAGAAGCCGAATACGCTGAACGTCAGCGCGCCGATAAAGTTGACGAACAGATCCTCCATCGTGTCGTACAGGCCGATGTCCAGATACCCGTTGAAGCCCAGATCCTGCCCGTTGACGGCGACCGATGTGATATTTTCGATGGTGATGGGGATATTTCTGTTTGTGGGGTCGAGCGCGACGGATGAGATCGTGTGCACGATCGTGTCCTTCTGCATGTCCATGTGGAACAGCCGGTCGATGCTGAACTCGACGAACTCCCACAGAACGCCGATCGTCAGCGAAAAACAGAACGCGACGAGCGCAACGTAGACCGGCGACAGCTCGAACTTGATCTTGTCGTTGCGGTTCAGGATGTCGATGAGTGCGAAGCCAAAGGCCGCGCTGAGGAAGCCGCTTGTCGTATGCAGGATCGTATCCCAGTTTGGCACATTGACAAAGAAGCAGGCCAGCTCGCCGAGGATCTCCGCCGCGAAGATGAACACCAGAATGATGATCTCCAGCGTGCTCGGCAGCTCAATGCCGAAGTTCCGCTGCACGAACATCGGCAGCAGGAACAGAAACAGCACCAGCAGGCAGATCGCCGCGTTTTCATATTCGCCCCGCAGGATCGAAGAAACGAGGATCGCAACGACGATCAATCGCAAAACGACGTAGACCGTGAACACGGCCGGCTTCTTCTTCGCCTCTGCGAGCAGCCGCAGACGCTTTTGGCGGGACTTTTCCTTCATATCCTTTGAACTCCATCTTTGGTAAAGAGAATACTACTCGATGCGCGCGAAAAAAACAAGATTCCGTTTGTTAAACTTTTATGAAGATTGGGCACGGGAGAGATTCTGTACAAAAATCACGCCTTTTTGGAGCGCCGGAAGAACAGCTTCTCCACGCGCTTGTACAAAAAGAATGTCAGCAGCGACACCAGCACGCCCTTGAGCAGGTTGAACGGCACGAGTATGGGCACGATCATGCCGATGACGGCCTCGGTCGAGACGGCGGTGTAGAGCGGCGTCACCACGATGTTGCACACGATGCAGCACGCGAGCGAGACGACGGCGCCCGCCGCCATGCCGATCCCGAGCCCGCGCCCGCCGCCGATGCGGCGCGCGATCGCGCAGCAGGGGACCACGAGGGCGACGTTCGCGATGATCGCCATGAGGACGCCCCAAGGGTCGAACGAGAAGATGAGGTGCAGCGCCCACGAGAGGACGACCACGATGGTGCCCGTCGCCGGCCCAAAGGCGAGGCCCGCGACCATGCCGATGACGCAGGACGGGTCGTACTTGAGCCACGGCGCCGGCGGGAAGATGGGGATCTCGATGAAGCTCGCGATGAACGAGAGCGCGCAGAAGAGCGCGGTCACCGCGATGCGGCGCGTGGACCAGCCGGCCCCTGCCTGCGTGGTGGAGTGGACGTCGTGCGATGCGTGTGTGGAAACGGCCATCTTGGCCTCCGTTTCTTTCATCCGGACTGTAACCGTTGGTCCTGGAATCCCACCAGGTCGACCGCGTATTCGCGGGTCGCGGACTTCGGCTGCGCCCGCAGGCGCCCAAGCCGTTACCGCCAGTGGGGAATCTCACCCCGCCCTGAAACTGTCGCGACAGACTATAGCACCGGCCCCGCACCCCTGCAACGGCGCGAAGAAGATCTTCTTGCCGTCCGCTCCGCGTGGCCCCTGCGGCCCTTCTTGGCCGCGCCGCCTTCGTAAGCCCCTCGTAAAGCCCCTATAACCTGCGCCTCGCACTGCTATACTTTGGTGACTTATGCGCCCCGCCTCGCGCGGACGGGCGGGACGCCTCCTGTAACCCTAGAGAAGGGAAAGCATGTCCGAGAGCGACCAACCCCTCGCATGGCGCCTGCGCTCCATCGTCGGCGAGGAGAACGTGCTGGTAGACGAGCCCATGAGCGAGCACACGACGTTCAAGGTGGGCGGGCCGGCAGACCTCTACGTCATCCCCGAGGACTTCGATGAGGTCCGTCAGGTGGTGGCTGCCTGCAAGGAATCCGGCGAGAAGTACTTCTTGCTGGGGTGCGGGTCGGACCTGCTCGTTTCCGACGAGGGCTACCGCGGCGCGATCGTCGCCGTGGCGGACGGCCTCGTGGGCGTGGCCGTCGAGGGCGACGAGATCTGCTGCCAGGCGGGCGTCGGCCTGCGCGAGGCGTCCGAGATGGCCTGTGAGCTGGGGCTTTCCGGCCTCGAGTTCGCCTGCGGGATCCCGGGCTCGGTCGGCGGCGCGTGCTACATGAACGCCGGGGCCTACGGCGGCTGCATCGCCGACGTGCTCAAGGAGGTGCGCGTCCTTCTTCCCGACGGCTCGGTGGACGACATCCCCGTGGCCGACCTCGACCTGGGCTATCGCCAGAGCCGCGTTGCGAACGAGGGCCTCGTGGTGCTCTCGGCGACGTTCGCCCTCGAGCCGGGCGACCCCGAGAAGATCCGCGCGACCATGGACGACCTCACGCGCCGCCGCGAGGAGAAGCAGCCGCTCGAGCTGCCGAGCGCCGGCTCCACGTTCAAGCGCCCCGAGGGCCACTTCGCCGGCAAGCTCATCACCGACGCCGGGCTCAAGGGCTACCAGGTGGGCGGCGCCGCCGTGAGCAAGAAGCACGCCGGGTTCGTCGTGAACGTGGGCGGCGCGACAGCGGCCGACGTCCACGCCGTGATCGAGCACGTCCAGGACGAGGTCGAGCGCCAGTTCGGCGTGCGCCTGGAGCCCGAGGTCCGCTTCCTCGGCTAACCCCGCCGCCCGCAATTTGGGGTCCGACCCCAAATTGCACCGTTAGGCTGCTTCTACGGAAGTAGCCTAACTTTTTAACCATCGGTAAAAACCCAGTTGGCAATTTAGAAGTCCTTCTTCGCGGCTCCTTAGCCTACTTGCCAAGAAGTACCCTAACTTTCGCGCGCTCACTTTCGCGCGCCGCCGCAGACGCCGAGCAAAGAAGCCCGCTCGCCGGGCAAAGCTCTCGCGCCGCAATTAGATGCCCAGAGAGTCCGGTAGAATCTATCGCCCTTTGAGCTCGTCGAACAGAGGAACGCATGGCGATCATCTTCTCCCACGACACGGCGCTCGAGATTCTGCGGGCCATCCCGCCCCAGGCGAAGCTGACGAAGCCTTTCGCGGGCGAGGTCCCTATGGGCGGCGACGGCATCACGACCGACTTCGGCGAGCTTGCGCGCGTCGATCCCGCTGCTTTTGGAGCCCGAAGCCGTCCGGTCCACGTCCTCGTTGGCAAAGGTCAGCGGAGAAGTCAAGCGCGCGAAGTGGTGAGCCATGAATTCGGCGAGGGCCGCGTCCCCTTCCCGCTTCTCTGGGGTTTCTCGCAGACGTCGGGCAGTTCGCGCCACGGCATCTATTTTGTAGTCCGGAGGCGGTCTTTGTCCAGCTTTCCCGGACTGCCGATCTCGTGTCGGCGGTCTGCCTGGGCTTTGAGCTATGTGGGGCGTACTCGCATTTCGCGCCCCCGGTCTCGGGATTCTACGAACGGCCTCCGCTCACGACCGGCGACCGGATCTTCATGGGGCTCGAGTGGTTCCGCGGCAGTCGCGGCCTGGGGCGCAGCCAAGAAGCGCTGAGCCTCGTCTGCGAAGGCTCGCGTTCGCCTATGGAGACGCTCGTTGCCTGCGAGCTGGCGTTTCCCGACGATCTCGGCGGATTCGGGTTCGAGAACCCGAAGCTCAACTACGAGGTGGCGCTCGACGCGGTCAGCGCGGGGTTGGCGGGTAGCCGTCGCTGCTATATCGACATCGCCTGGCCCGATGCCAAGGTCGGCATCGAGTACAACGGCCGCGAATACCACCTCGATCACGCACGGGACCGTAAGCGGGTCGAGGCGCTCGAGCATATGGGCTGGTCGATAAGGACCGTCGAGGCCCGAGACCTTGCCGACCCCCGTCGCCTCGAGGCCGTCGTGAGGACCCTTCGGGGCAAGGTGCCCGAACGCAACGGCACCGTGCCGCAGCGGGCGAGCCGTACGCAAAGGGCGGCGCTGCACGCTGAGCTACTCGGCGCCACCCGCAGTGGGCTTGGACTTGAGGCCGCTCTCTTTGCCGCGGGCGTGCCGCACGGGATCGCGACGCTCCACGTATAGCAGTGGGCCTGGCCAAGCCAAAAGATAGCCTACTTCTGCAGAAGTAGGCCAAGGCAGCGCAAAGAAGACCTTCTCGGCACTCAACTGGTCTTTTGTCGATGGTTAAAAAGTTAGGGTACTTCCGCGGAAGTACCCTAAAACTGTTCCAATCGTCTGCCAAGCCTGGCGCGACCCGCGTTGCCCTCGCTACCCGCAATTTGGGGTCGGACCCCAAATTGCGGCGCCTCCCGAGAAGCACCCCGACTGAATTTGGGGTCGGACCCCAAATTGCGCCGCGCTAGTTCTTCAGCGAGTTCAGCGGGGCCGGGAAGCGACCGCCGCGGTGGGCCAGGACGTTGCCCGCGAAGCGGTTGACCGGCATGACGGGCGCCGAGCCGAAGAGCCCGCCGAACTCGAGCATGTCGCCCTCGGACTTGCCGATGGCCGGGATCAGGCGGACGGCCGTGGTCTTGGTGTTGATCACGCCGATGGCCATCTCGTCGGCGATGATGCCCGCGATCGCCTCGACGGAGGTGTCGCCCGGGATGGCGATCATGTCCAGGCCCACGGAGCACACGCAGGTCATGGCCTCGAGCTTCTCGATGGAGAGCGCGCCGTCCACGGCCGCGCGGATCATGCCGGCGTCCTCGGACACGGGGATGAACGCGCCGGAGAGGCCGCCCACGGACGACGACGCCATGACGCCGCCCTTCTTCACGCAGTCGTTGAGAAGCGCGAGCGCCGCCGTGGTGCCCGGGCCGCCGCACTCGCCCACGCCGATGATCTCCAGGATCTTCGCCACGGAGTCGCCGGCGGCGGGGGTCGGCGCCAGGGACAGGTCGACGATGCCCTTCTCGACGCCCAGGCGACGGGACGCCTCGCGGCTCATGAGCTCGCCCGCGCGCGTGATCTTGAACGCGGTCTGCTTGATCTTCTCGGCGACCTCCATGAGGCTCGCAGTCTCGGGCAGCTCGGAGAGCGCGGCCGCCATGACGCCGGGGCCGGAGACGCCCACGTTGATGACGGCGTCCGCCTCGCCCGTGCCGTGGACGGCGCCCGCCATGAACGGCGAGTCCTCGACCATGTTGGCGAACACGACGAACTTCGCCGCGCCGTAGCAGTCGATGTCGACCGTGCGGCGCGCGCACTCCTGGATGGTCTGCGCGGAGAGAAGCACGGCGTCCATGTTTATGCCCGCGCGCGTGGAAGCGATGTTGAGCGACGAGCACACGCGCTCGGTCGTGGCGAGCGCCTCGGGCACGGACTCGATGAGCTTGCGGTCCGTGGCGCCGATGCCCTTCTGCACGAGCGCGGAGAAGCCGCCCATGAAGTCGATGCCCAGCGTCTCGGCCGCGCGGTCCATGGCGTGCGCGATGGGGGAGAGGTCGGCGTCGGGGCAGCCGGCGGCGATCTGCGCCACGGGGGTCACGCTCACGCGCTTGTTCGCGATGGGGATGCCGTACTCGTCCTGGAGGTCGTTGGCCGTTTGGACGAGGTGCTCGGCCGTGCGGGTGATCTTGTCGTAGACCTTGTCGCACATGCGGCCCATGTCCTCGTCGGCGCAGCCCGCCAGCGAGATGCCCATAGTAATGGTGCGCAGATCGAGGTTCTGCTCCGAGACCATGCTCAGAGTCTCGGCGACTTCCTGCGGCGTGATGTCCACTGCATACCCCTTTGCGGTCGCGTGCCCGCCGTCCGGGTCCCGGTGCCGGGCACATTTTCACGTGGCTTGAACATATATGAAGGTGGGGGCGCCTGGCTGCCCGCGCTCATATAGAGGCAATTATAAGATGCGCGATACGAACGCGCCGCTGGGCACGGGCCGTAGAAACCCGGGCGCAAAGAACACGCCCGTCAGCAGCATGTTTGGCTATGTGTTGCGAACGTAAAGCTACCAAACACTTTGGAAGAAGCCCTGACTGGTTATAAACATTGTTCATAAACGTCTGATATATGAACAAAACGCTCAAATAACTATCCGAAAGCGGAAGTATCACACCTGAATCTAAACACATCTGAACATTAAATAAATCGCCAACTGGGCTTTTGCTCTAAACAGTTATGTAAACATACCGTTAGCGTGAGTTTTCCTACCGTTGGCGGTACACGAAATCGCCAAACGCGCCTTTCGGGATTAGAAATAAATCAGCAAAGGCATTGCAAAGAAGAAGACAGCGCCACCGAGCACAATCAGGGAACTTCAAGATTGCCCAGCTCAAAGAGGGTGGCGGTTGCCAGGGAGCGACCGAATCCGGCAACGGGGTAGCGAGAAGGTCATTGTCAAAAGGCGCAAGTCGCTGGAAACGCGCAAAGCACCGTTCGCGACCGGCAGGCACCAGATCGACAAAAAAGCGAGCTTAAACGCCCGCTCATACCAAGCAGATGCAGTGAACAACCGTCCGGTTGTTTACTCATTGTTTCAGTGTGCTCGCGCAGGGGCGCGGGCCGGGAAGCAAGTTGAAGGGAAGGAAAGAACATGGGCAACGTTTCGAGGAGGAACTTCCTCAAGTACGCCGGTCTGGCCGGCGGCGTCGCGGGCATGGCCAGCCTGGCCGGTTGCTCCGGCAGCGGCGATTCCGGCAACGGCGGCTCTGACGGCGGTAAGGTGAAGATCGGCGTTTCCATCTGGTCCTCCACCGACGCTCTGGGCAAGCTCTCCGTGGACATCATCAAGAAGGCCGCCGGCATCCTCGGCGTCGACGTCATCACGAAGGACCAGGGCCACGTCTCCGAGCAGGTCACCGCTTCCATCGAGGAGCTCTGCGCCGCTGGTTGTAACGGCATCGTCGTCTGCAACTCCGCCGACTCCGAGATGACCTCCTGCATCAACACCTGCAACGACAACCAGGTCTACCTGGCCCAGTTCTACCGCATGATCTCCAAGGAGAACTCGCCCGACGTCTACTCCCTCGCCGAGAACTCCCAGTACTACGTGGGCGCCGTCCACGAGGACGAGGTCGGCAACGGCGAGAAGCTCATCGAGCTCCTGACCGCCGACAACGCCGACGCCTACGAGGGCATCCAGAAGGGCGCCCGCAACATCAAGCTCGAGGCCTGGACCGTCGGCGACGCCACCTTCCAGGAGCGCTGGAAGGGCTACAAGTCCGGCATCGAGAAGTGGAACTCCGCCAACCCGAGCGACCAGGCTACCCTCTCCGACCCGCAGTACGCCAACACCTCCTCCACCGAGGGCGCGAACGTCACGCAGCAGTTCTACAACGCCGATGGCACGATGGACGCCCTGATCGTCGCCGGCGGCGGCGGCGACCCGCTCGTGGGTTCCGTGGGCCAGCTCAAGAACATGGGCCTCACCGGCAAGATCCGCGTCGCTTCCACCGACTTCCTGGACGACCTCAAGGATCAGCTCTCCGTCGGCGGCATGTACTGCGAGTCCGGCGGCCACTTCTGCGACCCGCTGTACGCCTTCCTGATGGTCTACGCGGCCTGCAAGGGCGTTGATTCCTTCAAGCCCAAGTCCGGCGACTTCGGCAAGGAGATCAAGTTCCCCTACGTCTTCGTTTCCTCCGTCAAGGAGTACGAGGACTACGAGAAGTACTTCGTCGACGACGCTCCTTACACCGATGACGAGATCAAGGAGCTCTCCGAGAAGGACTTCGACGCGCTCAACACCTCCGCTACGTCGCTTTCCATCGACGACGTCAAGAAGCGTCACGCGTAAGTCTTTGTTTTAGGTACTAACTCCGCTTGAGTGGGCGCGGGCCCTGGTCCCACTAGGGCCCGCGCTTCTTTGTGCGGAACGAGGGTTCAAAAAAGGGAAGGATCGGTGAATGGAACTTCTGAAGAAAGCGAAGCAGAGCCAGTGGTATGGCGTCGGCCTGCTCCTCGTATTCACGCTCGTTTGTTGGGTCATCTTCAAGCTCCTGTGCCAGGACGCGTTCGGCTCTCCTGACCAGATGCTCACGTACCTCCAGACGGGCCTCATCTACGCCATCGGAGGTTGCGGCCTCTACTTCATCGTCGTCATGGGCCTGTGGGACTTCTCCGTGGGCTCCGTCCTCGTCCTGTCCTGCCTGATTGCAATCGGCTGCTCGCAGATGTTCGGCATCGTGGGCGTCGTCGTGGGCCCGATCCTGTGCGGCGCCATCCTGGGCGCTTGCAACGGCATCGCCTACACCAAGCTGCGCATCCCGTCCCTGATCGTCACCGTCGGCCTCTCGCTTCTCTACGAGTCCTTCTCGGTGTTCGCCTCCAACTGGGCCGGCACTCGTCTTTCCGACGACTTCAAGCTGTTCGGCTCCTATCCTTGGAACCTCATCCTGGCGCTCATCACCTTTGCCTTGTGCCAGTTCATCCTCAAGTACACCAAGCTCGGTACCTACGCGAGCGCCATCGGCGCCAACGAGGCCACGGCAAAGAACATGGGCGTGCAGGTCGACAAGTATAAGTTCATCGCGTTCGTTCTCTGCTCCATGTTCGTCGGCATCATGGCCGTCCTCTACATCGGCTACGGCACCTCTCAGACCCCGATGACCGGCATGCAGTCCCAGTCGCTCAACTTCAAGCCGCTGATGGGCGCCTTCTTTGGCCTGGCCTTCAAGAAGTACGGCCACCCCGTCGCCTCCATCGTCATCGGCGAGTTCCTCATCGCAATGATGTTCGCCGGCTTCACCGCGCTCGGCATGCCGATCACGATCAACAACATCGTCTCCGGCGCCACGCTCCTGCTCATCGTCCTGGTCACCACCAAGCGCGTCAAGGGCGCAGTCGTCAAGTAAGGAGGGATACATACCATGGAAAGCAAGCTTTTGCTGCACGGCGAGAAGATCGACAAGAAGTTCGGCCCGACCCACGCCGTCAAGGAGGTGTCCCTCGACTTCTATGAGGGCGAGATCCACGCCCTCATCGGCGAGAACGGCTCCGGCAAGTCCACGTTCACCAACATGCTGACGGGAATCCTGCCCATCGGCTCCGGCACCTTCACCCTTCGCGGCAAGGAGGTCGCCCCCAAGAACCAGGTCGACGCCAATCACCACGGCATTGCAATCGTCGTTCAGGAGATGGGCACCCTTTCCGGCCTGACCGTCGCCGAGAACATGTTCCTGGGCGATGAGGACCAGTTCATCAAGAACGGCATCAAGAACACCGCCGCGATGAACAAGAAGTGTCAGGAGCTCCTGGACTCCTACGGCCTGTCCCACATCAAGGCGGCCCAGTCCGTCGACAATTACGACTTCGAGGACCGCAAGCTCGTCGAGATCGTGCGATCCACTTACTTCGACCCCGATATCCTCGTCGTCGACGAGACCACGACGGCACTCGGCCAGGGTGGCCGCGAGAAGCTCTTCGAGGTCATGCGCCACATCCGCGACATCGGCCACTGCGTCATCTTCATCTCCCACGACATGGCCGAGGTCCTCGAGATGAGCGATCGCATCTCCATCCTTCGAGACGGCGACTACATCACGACCATCAACGCCTCCGACGTTGACGAGGACAAGCTCAAGACCCTCATGGTCGGCCGCGAGATGGACGACCACTACTACCGCACCGATTACCCCGACTACACGGCCGAGAACGCCGGCAAGGTCGCCGTCAAGGTCGAGCATGTAACCGTCCCCGGCCAGGTCGAGGACCTGAACTTCGAGCTCCACTACGGTGAGATCCTGGGCTTCGGCGGCCTTTCCGAGTGCGGTATGCACGAGGTCGGCAAGGCCATCTTCGGTGCGTCCTACGACCGCGAGGGTGAGGTCATCCTCGCCGACGGCACGCACGTGAACGACATCAACACCGCCATCAACCACTCGATCGCCTACGCGTCCAAGGACCGCGACAACGAGTCGCTGCTCATCCAGGACACCATCGAGGACAACGTGGTCATCCCGTCGCTACGTGACATGAAGAAGCCCCTGTCCAACAAGAAGATTCGCGAGTTCGCAGACCTCTACGCCAAGCAGATGCAGACCAAGATGGTTGACGTCAAGCAGTACGTCGCGGCTCTGTCCGGCGGCAACAAGCAGAAGGTCGTTCTCGCCCGCTGGCTGGGCAAGAAGTCCGACATCCTCGTGCTCGACTCGCCGACCCGCGGCATCGACATCAAGGTCAAGGCTTCCATCTACCAGCTGCTGGAGGACATGCGTGCCGAGGGCAAGGCCATCCTCATCATTTCCGAGGAAATCATGGAGCTTATCGGCATGTGCGACCGCATCTACATCATGAAGGACGGAAAGATCAACGCTGAGATGCAGCGTAGCCCCGAGCTTTCCGACCAGGACCTCATCGCCAAGATGGTCTAGGAGGGAAGATAAATGGCTAACACTACTGACGCGGCGGTCGCCCCTAAGGCCGAGAAGAAGCCGTTCGACTTCGCCAAGCTCCAGACTTACCTGCCGTACGTCGCTTTCGCGATTATCTTGATCTTCTTCGCCGTCGCGACCGGCGGCAGGATTCTCACGCCCAAGAACATCACCCTGATCCTGTCCGGCGGCTACATGCTCATGATCGCTGCCTGCGGCGTGTGGCTCATCATGACCATGGGATGCCTCGACTTCTCGCAGGGATCCATGCTCGGAGTCTCCTGCGCTGTATTCTGCGCCTTGTCGCAGATCAACTTGGGCCTCGCGCTTGTAGGCTCCATCGCGACCGGCGCCCTCATCTCGCTCGTGAACGCGCTGCTCCACGTCAAGGGCCAGATCCAGTCCTTCGTGGTCACGAACTGCACCATGTTCCTGCTTCGAGGCGTCGTCTCCCTCATCACCACCGAGAGCCCGATCTACGCTGCCTCCTACGTCACCGGCTTCAACTCGATGCCCCTGCTCATGGGCCTCACGATCGCCGTCCTCGTCGTCACCTACGTCGTGACCACCTTCACCCCGATCGGCCGTAACCTCAAGGCCATCGGCGCGAACGAGAAGGCCGCCCGTTTCGCCGGCATCAAGGTCACCAAGACCAAGATCCTCGTCTACGTCGTCGCGGGCTGCATCACCGGCTTCGCCGCCTTCATCAACGCCGTCAAGGTCGGCTCCGTCACCTCTTCCGCGGGCAACATGTTCGAGACCCAGCTGCTCATCGCCATGGTCCTCGGCGGCATGCCCATCAACGGCGGCGCTCGCGCCCGCTTCTCCAACGTCGTCGTCGGCGTCCTGTCCTACCTCGTCCTTCAGAAGGGCCTCGTCATGCTCGGCCTCACGACCGAAATGCAGCAGCTCTTCCTGGGCATCGTCTTCGTCGGCCTCGTGGCCCTCTTCTCCGACCGCAGCTCCAACCAGGTCATCAAGTAGGGGATTGCCCCAAGGCACCGCTCCATTGGTTCCACCCTTCCTTTCTGGCCCCGTCCCACCCACCTCTTCCCTTGGGGCGGGGCCACTGGGAAGGCTTCTTCCGACAGGCTCCGGGGCGCCTCGTGCGCCCTTGGGTCGCCTTCGCTTGCCCGGACGAGCGGCGCAAGGCGGTAATCGTCGGGTTTTCTTGCCGCCCTCGATTCGCGCGGCAGCAAATCGTAAGGCATCAGATTCCCTGGAGGAACGAACATGCTTGAGATCAAGAAGTACAAGTTCTATTTCTGCCCCTGCACCCAGGACCTTTACGGCGACGAGTGCCTGCAGCACGTGCACGAGCACGCCGAGGAGGTCGTGAACTACCTCAACGCCTCCGATAAGGTCCCGTTCGAGATCGAGCTCAAGCCCAACCTGCTGACCGCCTCCATGATCCAGCAGGTCTTCAACGAGGCCAACAACGACCCCGACTGCGCCGGCATCATCACCTGGGCCCACACTTTCAGCCCGTCCAAGAACTACATCCTGGGCCTCCAGGACCTCCGCAAGCCGCTGTGCCAGTTCGCGACGCAGTACAACGAGGAGATCCCGTACGACACCATCGACATGGACTTCATGA
>DJRK01000128.1:0-2054 GCA_002440065.1 Atopobium sp. UBA6362
GCGCCGTGGGCGGCACCATCAATGAGGACGACCATGTCTTCGGCCTCTCGGCCGCCAAAAAGTACGGCGGCATCTTCGTGCCCCCGCACATCGCCGTTATTCACTCCTTCATGCGCGAGAACTTTGCCGGCTGCGGCAAGATGATCCTGGGCTCCGACTCGCACACCCGCTACGGCGCACTCGGCACCATGGCCGTGGGCGAGGGCGGCGGCGAGCTCGCCAAGCAGCTGTTGCGCGACACCTATGACGTCGCCTATCCCGGCGTCGTCGCCATCTATCTCAAGGGCGCTCCGCGTCCCGGTGTGGGTCCGCACGACGTGGCGCTCGCCATCATCCGTGCCGTCTTCGCATCAGGCTACGTCAAGAACAAGGTCATGGAGTTCGTGGGCCCCGGCATCGCGAGCATGACGACCGACTACCGCAACGGTGTCGACGTTATGACCACGGAGACCACCTGCCTGTCGTCCATCTGGGCGACGGACGAGGACACGCATGCCTTCCTTATCATGCACGGTCGCGGTGATGAGTACCGCGAGCTTAAGCCGGCGAACGTCGCCTACTACGACGGTTGCGTCGAGGTCGACCTCTCGACGGTGAAACCCATGATCGCGCTGCCGTTCCACCCGTCCAACGGGTTTGAGATCGACGAGCTCAACGAGAACCTTGAGGATATCCTGCACGAGGTCGAGCTCGAGGCGGCCAAGGTCGGCGACGGCAACGTTAAACTCAGCCTGCTCGACAAGATCGTCGACGGTAAATTGCACGTGCAACAGGGCGTGATCGCCGGCTGTTCGGGCGGCAACTACGACAATGTGGTCCAGGCGGCCCGCGCACTCAAGGGCGCCAATACCAGCTGCGGCGAGTTCTCACTTTCCGTCTATCCCACGAGCCAGCCCGTGGCGCTCGAGCTCACGCGCCGCGGCTACATCTACGACCTCATGGAGGCCGGCGCGATCGTGCGCACGGCGTTCTGCGGACCGTGCTTCGGTGCCGGCGACACGCCCGCCAACAACGGTCTTTCGATCCGTCATACCACGCGCAACTTCCCCAACCGCGAGGGTTCCAAGCCCGGCAACGGACAGCTGTCTGCCGTGGCGCTCATGGATGCGCGTTCGATCGCGGCGACCGCGGCCAACGGCGGCGTCCTCACGCCGGCGACCGACCTGCCCGACGAGATCTGGGACGAACACTGCGAGTACACGTTCGATGACGCGCCGTACAAGAAGCGCGTCTACTGGGGCTTTGGTAAGGCTCAGGCCGAGGATGAGCTGGTCGAGGGGCCCAACATCAAACCGTGGCCGGCGATGGAGCCGCTCGGCGATGACATTCTGCTCAAGGTCTGCTCCAAGATCTTGGACCCGGTTACCACGACCGACGAGCTCATTCCCTCGGGCGAGACGAGCTCCTTCCGCTCCAACCCGTTGGGTCTGGCCGAGTTCACGCTCAGCCGTCGCGACCCGGGCTACGTGGGTCGCTCCAAGCTCGTCGACGCCGTGGAGAAGCGCCGTGTGACCGGTGAGGCCGCGGGCGATCTGACCGCGCTCGACGGCGAGCTCGCCGTCGTGTTTGAGGCGCTCGCCGGTGCGGGCGTTGCTGCGGACGCGAAGGCCACCGAGTACGGCTCGATGGTCTACGCCAAGAAGCCGGGTGACGGCTCTGCCCGCGAGCAGGCGGCGAGCTGTCAGCGCGTGATCGGCGGCCTAGCCAACATCGTCCACGAGTACGCGACCAAGCGCTACCGCTCCAACGTCATGAACTGGGGCATGGTGCCCTTCCAGATGGAGGAGGAGCCCGCGTTCGAGGTGGGAGACTACGTCTTTGTGCCGGGTATTCGTGCAGCGCTCGACGGCGACCTCTCGAACATCGCGGCCTATGCGGTGCGTATGGCCGAGGACGGCTCCGTCGCCGGTGTCGATAGGCTCGAGCTCCACATCGCGCCCATGACCGACGAAGAGCGCGCCATCGTCAAGGCCGGGTGCCTGATCAACTACAACAAGTTCAAAGCCGCCGCCGAATAGCGTCTGCTCTGTCCGTCCGGGGTCTCCCCTTTCCCG
>DJRK01000128.1:2096-29737 GCA_002440065.1 Atopobium sp. UBA6362
CGGGAAAGGGGAGACCCCGGACTACTTGTATCGGCGCTCTTCGGCGGGGCTTTGGAGAAACGCTTAAAGAGACGTGGGCTGGTGCGGCCCTATTTGTCGAATTTGAGGGCACGGATGCTATGAGTATGAAGATGGGGTAGAATAGTGCCGACGGCAGCCCAAGTTTGAGGAAGCTGGGCAGAGCCGTTGCTTGTGAAGTTAGCTCATCGTCTTAGTGACGGTGAGCTTTCTTTTTGGGCTTCGAGCCCTGCTTGAGTGCCTTGGAAAGGCCGACGAGGGCCGTGAGGAGCGAGACCAGAGCGGTCAGGAGCTTCACGAGCTCGGTGAAATCGGTCATGGGCATCACCTCCCATCGGGTGGAGGGCTCTGCCCGGCACAAGGACTGCCGACGGTGACAAAAATTCTACCAGAGGGCACTCGGGGCAAATATGCTTCAAAGAGATGTTTTGTTGACCTGCTTGCCGTGGAAATTGCTAAAAGGCAGTATCATTATCTAAATTGATCATAGGGCCGGTTTATGAGGCGTGCTGCGATGAGGCGTTCTACCTATATTGGGTTGCTCGTATTGGCGATTGGTATCGCTGTGATCGGCGTGGGCGTTATCTGTCTGGCCTTTCTACCGCCTTCGGCGACGGAGGCGGCAGTTGCGGTCGTGACCAAACCGATCGAGATCGTGACCGACACCGTTAAACCCGAGACCATCACGGTCGATTTCAGTGAACAACCGACGGTCCTGGGGGTCAGCAATTACCCACGCCTCGAGCTTGGGGCTACGCGCTACACCAAAGAGGCGGCTCTGATCGACAAGGCGTCTGAACTGCTTAAGGGTAAGACCTTTAAGCGCTGGTACGGATACTCGTCCTATCGGGCGAAAACGAACAGCATGGTCGGCGGGTGGCACTCATCCATCGAGCTGGATACTGCGAACGGAGCAAAACTGTGCGACGTCTCATACGATCCGGGCTTTGAGGACAACGAGGGCCCGGGCATCTACATCCTGGACGGCGATGTCGCCTATGTCATGGAGGGCGACCAGACTGAGCTCAACGTTTTTATGGACCAGTGCATCCAAGATGCCTACGAGCAGACCTGTCTGCCCGACCCACAGACAGCACGAGACAACGGTTCTGCGCGAACCTGGCTTTTTGCGGATGAGGTGCCCTGGGACGGTGAATCGGGAAGCGTAAACTCGGCCAGCGCGAGGTCTTAAGCCTTACCTCATTGTCACTCATAAAATCTTATATAGAGACACTTAGATTCGTGAATAAACCACGCGAGTTTGGCAACAATACACCTCGAACAACGAAGGGTCGCCCCGTAGGGCGACCGCCGCGCTCTCTGGAGCGCGACAACCCAAGAGAGGTGATTCCATGAGAATCGATAAGCTGGCCATGACATCGCGCGAGGCACTTCAGACGTCCATGAGCATCGCCGCAGATGCGCAAGCCGGCGCCGTCGAGCCGATCCACCTGCTGTCTGCCCTGCTCACGGCCGGTGAGCGCAACCTCAACGTGATTATCGAGCGCATCGGTGCCGATCCGGCGCAGCTTGCCAAGTCCACGCAGGAGGCTATCGATCGGGCTCCCAAGGTTTCGGGCGAGGGTCAGCAGATGGGGCTTTCCAACGAGCTCGTCCGTGTGATTGAGAAGGCCGAGAAGAAGGCCTCCAAGATGGGCGACAGCTTTGTGGTGACCGAGCATCTGCTCATGGCGCTCGCCGAGGACAAGGGCGACGCGGGCCGCGTGCTCAACGCGGCCGGTGTCACCCGCGACCGCATCGAGCAGGTCTACGAGGAGCTGCGCGGAGATGACCGCGTGACGTCCGCCGAGGACAAGACCCAGTTCGAGGCGCTGGAGCAGTACGGCCGCAACATCTGCGACCTTGCGCGCGCCGGCAAGCTCGACCCGGTCATCGGCCGTACCGACGAGATCCGCCGCACCATCCAGGTGCTCAGCCGCCGTACCAAGAACAATCCCGTGCTCATCGGCGAGCCGGGCGTGGGCAAGACCGCCATCGTCGAGGGCATCGCCCAGCGTATCGTCGCGGGCGATGTGCCGTCGACCCTGCGCGACCGTGACCTCATCGAGCTCGATATGAGTGCGCTTGTGGCCGGCGCCAAGTACCGCGGTGAGTTCGAGGACCGCTTGAAGGCCGTGCTCAAAGAGGTCGAGAAGGCCAACGGCAAGGTCATCCTGTTCATCGATGAGCTCCACACCATCGTGGGCGCGGGTGCCACCGAGGGCTCCATGGACGCCGGCAACATCCTGAAGCCGGCGCTCGCCCGTGGCGACCTGCACGCGATCGGCGCCACCACGCTCGACGAGTACCGCAAGTACATCGAGAAGGACGCGGCCCTTGCCCGTCGTTTCCAGACGGTCATGGTCTCTGAGCCCTCTGTCGAGGACACCATCTCGATCCTGCGTGGCCTCAAGGAGAAGTACGAGATCTTCCACGGCGTGCACATCACCGATGGCGCGCTCGTGGCGGCCGCGGACCTCTCCGACCGCTACATCGCCGACCGCTTCTTGCCCGACAAGGCCATCGACCTGGTCGACGAGGCGGCGAGCCGTCTGCGCATGGAGCTCGACAGCATGCCCGTTGAGATTGACGCCACTACACGTCAGCTCACCCAGCTGCAGATCGAGGAACAGGCGCTCATGAAGGAGACGGACGACGCCTCCAAGGAGCGTCTCGAGGCCCTGCGCCAGGAGATCGCCGAGGTCCAGGAGAAGCTCAACGTGCAAAAGGCCGGTTGGCTCAACCAGAAAAACGCCATCGATCACGTGCAAGAGCTCAAGGGCAAACTCGACGACGCCAAGAGCGAGGAGGAGCGTGCCACGCGCAACGGCGATCTGGGCCGCGCCTCGGAGCTGCGCTACTCGGTGATTCCGGGTCTCCAACAAGAGATCAAAACGGCCGAGGATGCGCTTGCCGCACAGAAGGATAAGGACGGTGAGGGCCTCAACGAGCAGGTGACCTCCGATGAGATCGCCGAGGTCGTGAGTGCTTGGACGGGCGTGCCCGTGTCAAAGATGATGCAGGGCGAGCTCGACAAGCTCAAGGGTCTCGAGGGCGAGCTGCATAAGCGCGTCATCGGCCAGGACGAGGCCGTCCGCGCCGTCGCCGCAGCCGTGCGCCGCAGCCGTGCCGGCCTCTCCGATCCCGACAAGCCGATCGGCAGTTTCTTCTTCCTCGGCCCCACCGGCGTGGGCAAGACCGAGCTCGCCAAGGCGCTCGCCGAGTGCCTGTTCGATGACGAGCGCGCGCTTGTGCGCATCGATATGTCCGAGTACATGGAGAAGTTCAGCGTCCAACGTCTGATCGGTGCTCCTCCTGGATACGTGGGCTACGACGAGGGCGGCCAGCTCACCGAGGCCGTGCGCCGTCGTCCGTACAGCGTGATCCTGCTCGACGAGATGGAGAAGGCGCACCCCGACGTCTTCAACGTGCTGCTGCAGGTGCTCGATGACGGACGGTTGACCGACGGCCAGGGTCGCCAGGTGTCCTTCAAGAACACGATCATCATCATGACGTCGAACGTGGGCTCCAAGGCCATCGCGGAGCTCTCCGGCAAGGACGAGGAGGAGATGCGCCACCAGGTCGACGCAGCCATGGCCCAGACCTTCAGGCCCGAGTTCCTCAACCGTATCGACGATATCGTGGTGTTCCATCCGCTCGGTATGGCGCAGATCGAGAAGATTGTCGAGATTCAGCTCGCCGACGTCCGCGCGCGTTTGGCCAAGGAGCGCATGACGCTCGCCATCACGCCCGCGGCCAAGCAGATGCTCGCGGTGGGCGGCCTCGACCCGGTCTTCGGCGCCCGTCCGCTCAAACGCCTGGTTCAGCGCGAGGTGGTCGACGCCATCGCCGGTGCCATTATCGACGGCACGGTGCACGAGGGCGATCAGGTGACGGTCGACGTCGATAAGGACGGCGGTTTCACCGTGGTCAACGACGGTACTCCGGCTGCGAGCTACGAGGTGCCCGACGGCGAGTAGGCTGGCGGCTTAGCCGCCGCGCCGCTCCCGCTTTTGCATGCTAGGATGAGGCAAACGCAAAGACGGGAGCGGTTATGACCGATAGCAAAACAGACGATTCATCCAAGAAGACGGGTCCTGCACCAAAGACCGATCGAAAGGCCAAGGTGCAGGACCCGTTTATTCGTGCCGAAAACGAGGACGACGATGGCTATGATCCCTATAGCGACCGTCGTCCCGAGCGCGAGCCGATGTTCGAGCCCGATCCCTGGCGCTAGCGGCGCCGATGGACGCCGAGCACGCCGTGGGCGGCTCTGGGGCTAGTCCTCGGCTTTGATGCTCGGCAGCAGAATCTGGGCGAGGTAGTCGGTCTCGAGCTTGGTCGCGGCGTCGGCTTTGCCGTTCTTGTCGACCAGGTCGTTTTTGATCTGGTCGTAGGTGTAGCGGTTGCCGGTCGTGAGCTCGACAAGCTCGATGGCCTCATCCATGGAGTATTTGGAGACCGGATCGTTTGTCTTGCCGTTTATGGTTTGAGGCACGATATAGGGGTAGACGGGACCGCTTGCATAGACGGTATATCCGTTGCCCAGGTCGACGGAACCCAGTTGCGTGTCACCATCGTCGGGGGTGAAGCTCTGACCGGTTGCCACGGTGCTGAGCGTCACGAGCGGTGTGGCGGTGTCGCCTGCCATATAGATACACAGCGTGTTGCCGTTTTGCCAGGTAGCGACCTTGCCATACCACTCGACGGGAATATCGAGTTGATAGAGGTTCGTGGCCTTGTGGCGTGCATCCGCCTCGCGTGCGACCTGGTTCTTGCGCGCGGTCACGGCGTTGACAGCGGCATCGCGGCGAGCGGTCGCCGCCTGTTCGAGCACTTTGGCGACGGCGGCGGAGTTGCACCCGCCATCCTCGGCATATTTGGCGGCTGCCTCGATCGCCTCATCGGTCACCGTGTCGGCGCTGGGAACCTTGAGCCTAAACGCGCAGGTACCGCTCAGGTCCTGCCCCTCGCTCTTGACGGTCACCTCGGCCTTTTTGGTGGGTACGGTGTAGACGGTGCCGTCGGCTGCGATGGGGGAGGCGGCAACCGAGAACGTGTAATCGCCGGGCATGAGTTTGATGCCGCGGCCCTTTTCGTCCACATAGCAGGTCTCGGTCACGGCGGTGCCGTCTGCGTCCTGTCCTGTCACCTGGATGGGGATCTTGGTTCCGGTCGACGCATCGAGCCCTGCGGCGGTGATGCCGATGCGCACCGACATCATGGTGTGGGCGTTGGCGGCCTCGGCGGCAGCCTGCTCGGTTTGGTAGCCGCGCCAGGCATAGTAGCCCGCCCCGCCCGCGGCGAGCGCGGCGATGACGGCACCGGCGACAATCAGGTTGCGGCGGCGCGGCGACAGGTGGCGGTGACGCGCTTCGGCCTGCTGCGCGGTGGGCACGGAAGGTAACGGAATGTCGCCGATGGCGATCGTTTCGTCGACGGCGGGCGCCGAGCCTAGGCCGGGCAGCTCGCGGGTGAGCGATTCGTCCTGGGGGAGCTCGTCGATGAGCACGGTCTTGTCGGCCGAAGGGGCCTGGGTCTGAACTGGCTCATCGTCGGAGGTGTCGGGGCCCTGCTCGCGCTCGGGGCCGTCTTCGCGCTCGGGGGCCTCGTCCTGACCGTCGGATGTTGCAGGGTCGATGTCGTCTTGCGCGGCCTCATCGGCGCCTGCGGCCCCGTCGTCCCGCGCTGCCTCGGTCGTTTCGTCATCCTTGCCTTCTGTTGGCGTATTCCCAGCGGCTGACATATCTTGCGCCTCATCCTCCGCGGCGATGTCGTCCTCCTCAAAGGTGACGACGCCGGCCACGTCGATTCGGTCGAGGCTCTCGAGCGCCTCGGCGCACGCTTCGGCGTCCTTTTCTTCGGTTGTCAGACCTTGCGTCTCGTCGTCCATGGATCCCCCATCAAAGAAACCGTAAATTCGGAACACGATGTACCCAAAATAGGGGTCTTCGCCCACGATTCCAAGGACTTGCTTGCAACCTTTTGCGTCTTTATCTCTTTTTTAGCCCGCAGCGGGCCGCGAACGGCCGTGTCTCTCTGATAGATACGACCATGTCAAAACGTTATGTGTAGGTTAATTCCATTTGTTGAAGTAGCCCAGGATCGACAAATATAAAAGCCCAGGAAAACAGCGGTGTTTTCTTGGGCCTGTATAGGGTCTAGACGACCAATTCGAATTTACCTACACATAACGCGTAAGATAGCGCTTTCGGTGGCTGTTTTTGGTGCTACTCCGCGTGGGCGTAGTCGACCTTGGCGCGGCGGGCGGTTGCGATCTCCCAGTCGCGGGTGCCCTCGAAGACATCCTGCTTGTAAGGGTTGCGGCCGAGCTTCTTGGCGCGATAGACAACGTAGATGATCGCGGCGATGTTGGCAACGAGCGCCAGGATCGAAACCACGAGCGCCGAGGTGGGGTTGAGCGTGGAGTGCGTCACGAAGATGCTCTGCTCCTGGAAGTAGGGGAACACCTGCGCGAACATGCACCAGATAGCCAGCGTAAAGGCGCGGTTCTGGATCCAGCCGCCCTTGTTCCACAGAAGACCGGCGACCGTCGGGGCCAGCAGCAGCGCAAAGCCGCAGAACCAGGAGTGGGTGGGCAGGCAGTTGTAGGTGTAGCAGAAATTCCAGATGTCATAGGCGATGATATAGACCCAGGTCATATCGGGCCACAGCATGTCGCACTTGTCCTCGGAGGCATAGACGCTCCACCAGCCGGTCATGCAGAAGATGTTGATGATGCCGGCGATGCCGTTGAACACGTTGTTCCAGCCGGCGAGCTGCGTGGCGCCCTCGGAGGTCACCCACGTGGTCTCGCCCAGGGCGAAGAAGTGGTATGCGCTCTCGAAATCCGAGACGACGGCGATCATGATGTTGATGGCCACGATGAGGAACGGGTACGCGCGGAACCAGCGCGCCTTGCCGATCTTGCCCCACTGGTACTTGATGGCGATGAAGCCCCAGCAGCCGGCGAGCGCCGCGTAGACCTTGGCGTAGTGGAACCAGCTGTTCTGGTAGATGTGCGTGGGGTTGTTGAGCGCCCACTCGGCGCCGTTGGCGACCCCGATCGCGATGGCGGCGCAGTAGATGGTCATGGCAAGCGGCGCCACGCCAAAGATGATGGCCGCGCCCACCTTGGTGCGCCGGCCGATCTCGTTGAGCACGATCAGGCCCACGAAGACCATGGCCCAGCCGAGCCAGTGGATAAGGGTGTTGGACCCCCAAACGTCGAACAGCATGTCTTCTTCCTTTCTCTCCTTGTATGAACCCGGCCGCGCCGCCTTCGTCGCGGCGCCGCCAGGCTAAACATCCAGGTGCAGGGTATCGGCGATGAGGTCCGCGATGAGCTCGTCGCTCGCGTCGGGGTGCTCGCGCAAATAGCCCACGAGCCCAAAGACCAGCAGGTAGAAGGTCTCATAGAGGTGGTGAATCTCGACCTTGTGGTAGCGGGCGTACTCCTCCGCCGTCGTGTCGGTGAGGTAACGGGCGATCATTCGGGCAGCACGCTGAGAAAACCGCAGGTAGAGCGAGGCGTTCTCGTCCTTGAGGAGCAACGTGCGGAAGGCGTCGCGCTCAAAGAGCGCCGAGCGCAGGAGCTTGACGCAGCTCTGAAGGGCGCCTTGCACGTCGCCGCGCACGCGGTTGCGGTTCCACTCGTGGACCGCGCCCATAAAGCCATCGACGTAGCCCTCGAGGATAGCATCGGTCACGTCTTCCCTGCGGTCGAAGTAGTGGTAGAAGAGGCTGCGCGTGATTCCCGCGGCCTCGGCGATGTCCTTGACCGTCGTGCGCTCGATGCCCTTTTTCTCGTACAGGGCGAGCGCGGCCGCCACGATCTGCTCGCGGCGCATCATGGCAACGGCGGAATCTTCCATCTCGCTCCCTCGCTGGTCGCGGGCCGACGTACGGGCGCCAACTGCGTTGACGCTGTGTCAACATCATAGTTGTGAAGGGATTGTGACGCAAGGGCGAAGCGGCCGGCGCAAAACTCGCCTTCGTCACACGTTTTTCAAGATCCGCGGTCAAAACGGCGCTTCGTCACACGTGTTATTGCCCTGCTTTGCGGAGCGCACCACAAAAGCGCAGATAAGGTATCTGAAAATGGACCATAAGCCGCGTTATGGGGACAAAAGACGTGTGACGAGACGCGGTTCTGCACAGCACAAGCCGAAAACGTGTGACGAAAGCGAGTTCTGTGCATGAAAGAGGCCCCGAGCCCGCTCCACGGGAGCCGAGCTCGGGGCCGAATCAGGCATGTCCTTCGAACCTTTGGCATCCGCCCAGGCCAACGCCGCCGATGCGCCGTAGGCCTAGTCGTCCACGAAGCCCACGCGGTAGTTCTTGAACACCACGGCGCCCTCGAGCTGCGTCGCGTCGAGGTCCACGTCGCCCCAGATACCGAAGTCGCGGTCGTCGTCCGAGTCGCGGAACACCTGGTGCACGTGCCAGACGTGCGCGGTCTTCTCGTCGACCTCGTCGATCTGGTAGTAGGCCGAGCTGCGCGCATCCCCGTCAAGCAGGATATCCTCGTGCGCCTCGTGGAAGCGGTCGAGCGCCTGCTGCCAAACGTTCTGGCGGTACCCCCAGTCGGCGTCCAGGCGACCGAGCTCCTCGAGGCGGCCCATCGCGGCCATCCGCACGCGCGAGAAGAGCGCGTTGCGCACGAGCAAGGTAAGGGCGCGGCGGTCGTGGACCACCACGTCTCCCGGCTCCGGCGGCGCGACCTCGGCGCCCGCGTCCGACGACCCCGCGGCGCTCCACTCGTCCACGAGGCTGGAGTCCACGGAGCGCACCACGAGGCCGAGCCAGGCGATGATGTCGGTCAGGCGCTCGTCGCGCTTGTCCATGGGCACGGTCCGGTCGAGCGCGCGGAACGCCTCGGACAGATAGCGCAGGAGCGTCCCCTCCGAGCGCGCGATGCCGTAGCGGGCCACGTATTCCTTGAAGTCGCTCGCCGTCTCGACCATGTCGCGCAGGACCGACTTGGGCGACAGCGCGTAGTCGCTCGCCCAAGGCACCTTCTCGCAATACTGCTCGAACGCGGCGCTCAGGAGCTCGTCCAGCGGCTTGGGCCACGTGACCTCCTGCAGCCGCTCGATGCGCTCGTCGTAGTCGATGCCGTCGGCCTTCATCTCGGCCATGGCGCGGTCGCGCGCGGCGCGCTGCTGGGCGCGCAGGATCTGCGGCGGGTCCTCGAGCGTGGCCTCCGCCATGCTGATCACGTCGAGCGCGTACGTCTCGGACTCGGGGTCGAGCAGCTCGAGCGCCGCCAAGAGGAACGGCGAGAGCGGCTGGTCGAGCGCGAAGTCGTCCGGCAGGTCGACCGTCGTCGCGTACACGAAGCCGTCCGCAGGTTGGCCGTCCTCGCCCACGACCGGCTCGCGCGTGACCACCCCGGCGTCCATGAGCGTCGCCATGATCTCGTCGGCGCGCTGGTGCAGCGCGACCTTCTCGGCATCGGGCTGGGCGGAGTCGTCCACGAGCTTGTGGACGCGCGCCATCGCGTCGCCGCCCTGCTCAACCTCGGCCAAGACCATGGAGTGGCTGATCTTCATGCGCGGGCGCAGCGGCTCCGGCACCGCCGTCTCGAGCCGCTCGAACGTCTGCTTGTTCCAGCCCACATAACCCTCGGGGGGCTTCTTGGTCTTGATCTTGCGGGCGCGCTTGGGGTCGCCGCCGGCCTTCGCCAGGGCGCGGGCGTTCTCGATGTCGTACTCGGTCG
Organism: Atopobium sp. UBA6362; assembly: GCA_002440065.1. GTDB lineage: Bacteria > Actinomycetota > Coriobacteriia > Coriobacteriales > Atopobiaceae > Paratractidigestivibacter. Next base: position 11,836 of record DJRK01000128.1, read on the forward strand.
CCTCGGCGATGACCATGCCCTCGGTGTCGAACCCCGAGCGCCCCGCGCGCCCCACGATCTGGTGGAACTCGCGCGCGTTCAGGTGGCGCATGCGGCGGCCGTCGAACTTGGAGAGCGCCGTGAGGATGACCGTGTGGATCGGCACGTTGATGCCCACGCCCAGCGTGTCCGTGCCGCAGATGACGGGAAGAAGACCCTGCTGGGCGAGCTTCTCGACGAGCAGGCGGTAACGCGGCAGCATGCCGGCGTGGTGCACGCCCACGCCGCAGCCCAGGAGCCGCTGCAGCGTCTTGCCGAAGGTCGTGGTGAAGCGCGTGCCCTTGATGGCGTCCTTGACCGCCTCGCGCTGCTCCTTCGTCGAGACGCCGTAGCTCGCCAGGGCCTGGGCGCTCTTGAGCGCGGCGTCCTGCGAGAAGTGCACGATGTAGAGCGGCGCCTCGCCCCGGCGCAGGGCGAGCTCGACGGTCCCCTCGAGCGCCGTGTCCACGAACTCGTAGGAGAGCGGCACCGGGCGCGGCGCGTCGGCGAGGACGTCCACGGCGCGGCCCGTATGCTCCTCGAGCGACGAGGCGATCGACGCGGTGTCGCCGAGCGTGGCGCTCATGAGGAGGAACTGGGTGTGCGGCAACGTGAGCAGCGGGACCTGCCAGGCCCAGCCGCGGTCGGGGTCGGCGTAGAAGTGGAACTCGTCCATGGCGACGCAGCCCACGTCGCACTTCTCGCCCTCGCGCAGCGCCTGGTTCGCCAGGATCTCGGCCGTGCAGCAGATGATGGGCGCCTCGGCGTTGATGGAGGCGTCGCCCGTGACCATGCCCACGTTTTCCTTGCCGAAGAGCTCGACGAAGTCGAAGAACTTCTCGCTGACCAGGGCCTTGATGGGCGCGGTGTAATAGGCGCGGCGGTCCGTGCACACGCTCATGAAGCACATGCCCAGGGCGACCATGGACTTGCCCGAGCCCGTCGGCGTGCCCAGGATCAGGTGGTCGCCCGCCGCGAGGTCGAGAAGGGCCTCCTCCTGGTGGTCCCACAGCTCGATCCCGCGCGATTCCACCCAGCCCAGGAAGATCTCGAGCGCCTCGTCGGCGGGGATGTTCGGATAGGTCTCGTCGTCGGGCCAGGGGATGAGGCGGCCGAGGGAGCCCGCGCCGTTCGCGCCCTCGTCGGCGCTTTCCTCGCGGATGCCGGCGGACGGGTTCGTATCTGTCATGCAATTGCCTTTCGCAGAGGGTTTTCCGGCTCAATTCTAGCGTCCGGCCGCGGCCGCCCCGCGCCCCATGACAGAAAAGGTGCCGGGCACGAAATCGTCACTTCGGCGTCCCGGTACCGAGAAGAGCCCGCGTCGGTGCGGACGCAGGGGCTTCTTGGCACGAGGGGCGCGTTGGGGAGCGCCGACATGCGGGGTTGTCGGCACGTTGGGAGCGGGATCGGCACCGACATGCAGGGTTGTCGGCACGTCGCGGCACCGACATACGGCGTTGTCGGCACGTCCCGGTACCGACATGCGACTCCGTCGGCACACCGGAACCAGATGCGGCACCGCGGGCAACCGCGAGTTTATGCGTCTCGGCGGGCGGCGGCCACACCCGCGGGCTCTTGGCGTAGGATTATCTCTTCGATATTTGAGAGCGACCGTGGGAGACCGACCATGTCCGACGAGCTAGACCAGCAGACCGACCCCATCTTCCGGCAGGAGCAGGAGCACCTCGCCAAGCTCTACGCCAAGCTGCTCCAGATGCGCGACGCCATCACGGAGGACCTGGAGACCAACCACGCGGGCGCGCGCCAGGACCTGCTCGACATGTCCGAGGAGGTCCGCCTGGACTTCGGCGGCGCGGACGAGACCATCGAGACCCTGGCCGCCATCGAGACCCTGAACTCGGTCATCGACGCATACAACCAGTACCACGATTTCAACGTGGACAAGCTCCGCCGCGTGATGCTGCTCCTCATGCAACCCTACTTCGCCAAGGTCCGCCTCCAGATGCGCCCCGGCCGCCCGGCCCGCGACGTCTACATCGGCGCCGCCGGCATGACCGACGAGCACTCGATCCCGCTCGTCGTGGACTGGCGCAGCCCCGTGGCCGAGACGTACTACAACCAGGAAATGGGCCCCACGAGCTACGAGGTCGACGGCAAGACCCGCACCGTGAACCTGGAGCTCCGCCGCCAGTTCGACATCGTGCGCGACCAGCTCAACGGCTACTTCGACACCACCGTGGCCATCGAGGACTCCCTGCTCCTCGGCGCGCTCAAGAAGCACCACTCCGAGAAGCTCCAGGCCATCACCGCCACGATCCAGCGCGAGCAGAACGAGATCGTGCGCCACGAGGACGTGCCCGTGCTGCTGGTCAACGGCATCGCCGGCTCCGGCAAGACGAGCGTCCTGCTGCAGCGCATCGCCTTCCTGCTCTACCGCGAGCGCAAGACCCTCAGCCCCGACCAGGTCTACCTCTTCACGCCCAACAACGTCTTCGAGCACTACATCGACACCGTCCTGCCCTCCATGGGCGAGGCGAACCCGCAGGTCTTCACCTGGCGCGACTTCGTGGAGGCCCAGGGCGCCGGCCAGCGCGACCTCGGCGAGAAGACCTCGCCCGAGCAGCTCCGCCGCATCGACGAGGCCGTGAAGACGCTCGCCATCGAGCCCGAGGACCTGCGCGAGATCCGCGCGGAGGGCGAGACGCTCCTCAAGGTCGGCCAGATCGAGGGCGCCGTGCAGAAGTTCGCGCACTTTGGCCTGGGCTCCCGCTTCTGCGCGCTCGTGAAGGACGAGCTGCACGAGCGCCTGAGCCGCCGCTTCGCCCAGATGGCGAAGGACGAGGAGCTGCAGGAAGAGGTCATCGGCCTCGACGTGGACGACCAGGTGGCCTACTTCGGCGAGACGATCAACCCCGCCGACGAGGCCGAGTGCGCCGAGTTCGCGCGCCGCTACGTCGAGAAGCGCTACGGCGCCGCCCACGACGCAATCGACTCGCTGTCGTGGCTGCGCTTCGACCGTATCGGCATGCACGCGCTCGGCCAGCAGGCGCTCAACGCGACCGAGTGGCTCTACCTGCGCCTCTGCGTCACCGGCGCCGGCGACAAGTCCGCGCGCTTCGTCATGGTCGACGAGGTCCAGGACTACACCGAGGCCCAGCTCATGGTGCTCGCCAAGCACTTCGCCCGCGCGCACTTCCTGCTGCTGGGCGACGAGCACCAGGCGATCTCGGAGGGCACGGCGACGTTCGCGCAGATCCGAGAGGTGTTCCAGGCCTCCCACGGCGAGGTCGACGAGTGCCGCCTGCTCACGAGCTACCGCTCCTCGCCCGAGATCACGCAGCTCTTCTCGGGCCTGCTGCCGCAGGACGAGCGCGTGAAGCTCACGAGCGTCCACCGCGCCGGCGTCGCGCCCGCGATGCGCGAGTTCGCCGCCGACGACGCCGAGGGCTACGTCGCCGAGCTGCGCCGCCTTGCCCAGGAGTCTGCCGAGGACGAGGGCCTCACCGCCATCGTGGCCTCGAGCGACTCGCGCGTGAGCTGGCTCTCCAAGCAGCTCGGCGAGGGCGTGCGCGTGCTGGGGAAGGACTCCGACCTGCCCGGGAGCGGCGTCGTGCTTCTTTCCCTGCGCGTGGCGAAGGGGCTCGAGTTCGACCACGTGATCCTGCCCGACGCGCAGGCCGAGGTCTACCCGGACACGCCGCTGTCCCGCCGCCGCCTCTACACCGCGATCAGCCGCGCGATGCACCGCGTCACGATCCTCTCGCAGGGACCGATGACCGGGCTTCTCGCGAAGTAGCGGCGCGGGGCGGCGCTCGTCGGGCGCGCGGCGGCGCTCGTCGCCAAGCCGGAGCGTCGCCGCCACCGAGCCGCCGCCGGACCATGTCGCCGCGAAAGTGCAGCCTTCACAACCATCGTGAAGGCTGCACAATCATCGGTTTGCGCCAATCGGGCCAAAGTGCAGTCTGCATTTTGGCCCGATTTGTTTGTGAAGACTTCCCTTTCGCGAGGCTTGCATCACCTGTTGTTTTAGGCGCCCCACATGACCGTTTATATGCGAGAATAAACAAATTATGGGAGGAGGCACATGGGCCTATTTGGACTGAGCAGAAACCGGGACGAGGCGCGCGGCGACCAACTGTACGCCCAGGCATGCGCCGAGGCGGGCGTCGACGTCCGTTACCTCCTTCGCGCGAGCGACCTCTACCCCGTCTACGTCTCCCCCAGCTTCAAGCACGTCTTCGGCGTGGAACCCGAGCGCCTGGCGGAAGACGTCGAGACGCTCTACCGCTTCATGCCCGACGAGGACCGCCTGCACATCCAGGCCCTCGGCCGCAACTGGGACCGTGCCTCGACGCTCCACGCCGACTGCTCCTACCTCGGCCCCGGCCCCACGGCAACGCGCAGGCGCTTCCACGTGCGCACCACCTCGGTCATGGGCGGCGAGTACTACCTCGTGGAGTTCACCGACGTCACGCCCGAGCGCGAGGCCATGGAAGCCATCGAGGCCGAGCGCGACCGCGCCCTCGACGCCGCGAAGAACCGCACCGACTTCATGAGCCAGATGAGCCACGAGATCCGCACCCCGCTCTCGGGCATCAAGGGCCTCGTGAGCATCGCCCGCTCGCACGCCGGCGACCCCGAGCGCCTCTCGGACGACCTGGGCCGCGCGAGCGACCTCGCGAACTACCTGCTCTCGCTCATCAACGACGTGCTCGATATGAGCCGCCTGAACTCCGGCCACGTGGAGCTCGAGCACGACCCCTTCGACCTGCGGCTCGTTGCCGGCGAGCTCCGCAACATGTTCGAGAACCAGGCCCAGGACAAGGGCGTGGCCTTCTCGATTCAGATGGACGGCTGCGAAGACGCCTACCTCGTGGGCGACCGCATGCGCCTGAACCAGATCGTCGTGAACTTCATCTCGAACGCCGTCAAGTTCACGCCCAAGGGCGGCTCGGTCACGGTCACGTTCCGCGAGATGTACCTCAAGGACGGCCAGGCCAACTACATGATCCGCGTGCGCGACACCGGCAAGGGCATGGACCCGCGCTTCACGAGCCGCATCTTCAAGCCCTTCGAGCAAGAAGACCGCACGATCGCGCGCCGCTTCGGCGGGACGGGCCTGGGCATGGCCATCACGAGCGGCCTCGTGGACCTCATGGGCGGCAAGATCGTGGTCGACACCGAGCTCGGCCGCGGCTCGGACTTCACCGCCTACATCCCCTTCGACCTCGCCTCGCCCGAACAGGCGGAGGACCTCGCCCGCAAGGGGCGCACGCTCGAGACCCGGGGCTCGGGCGACGAGCCCGCGCTCGAGTACAGCTACGAGGGCAAGACGCTCCTCTTGGCAGAGGACAACGACCTGAACGCCATGATCGCGTCGGAGATACTGGGCAACCTCGGAGCGACCGTGGACCGCGCGGACGACGGGACGGCCGTCGTCGAGATGTTCCAGGCCCAGGCGCCCGGCCACTACGACGCCGTGATCATGGACATCCAGATGCCCACCATGAACGGATGGGAGGCCGCCCGCCGCATCCGCGCGCTCAACCGCGACGACGCTCGGGCCGTGCCCATCATCGCCCTCTCCGCGAACAACTACGCGGAGGACGCCCGCAAGTCCCGCGAGGCCGGCATGAACGGCCACGTGGGCAAGCCCATCGACTTCGCCGAGCTGCGCGCGCAGCTTGCCGCAGCCACCGCAGAAGCCGCCTACAGAGGAGCAAACGAATGATCGTCGAGCAGTCCAGAACCATCATCAACGAGGTGAGCCGCGCCTTCGTCGGCAAGACCGACGTGGTCGAGAAGTGCCTCATGGCCATCTACGCGGGCGGGCACATCCTGCTCGAGGACGTCCCCGGCACGGGCAAGACGACCTTGGCGCTCGCGCTCTCCAAGTGCCTCGACCTCGACTACAAGCGCATCCAGTTCACGCCCGACACCATGCCCTCCGACATCACGGGCTTCACGATGTACGACCGCGAGTCGGGCGAGTTCCGCTTCAACTGGGGCGCCGTGAACTGCAACCTCCTGCTCGCCGACGAGATCAACCGCACCTCCGCAAAGACCCAGTCGGCCCTCCTGGAGGTCATGGAGGAGCACTCCGTGACCGTCGACGGCACGACCCGCCAGGTCCCGCGCCCCTTCGTCTGCATCGCGACCGAGAACCCCGTGGGCTCGGCGGGCACCCAGCCCCTGCCCGAGTCCCAGCTCGACCGCTTCATGGTGCGCCTCTCCATCGGCTACCCGTCGACGGCCGAGCAGGTGGACATCCTCAAGGCCCGCCGCTACGCGAACCCGCTCGACGAGATCCGGGCCAAGGTGACCCGCGACGACCTGCTCGAGATCCAGAATTTCCTGGGCAACGTCACCGTCATGGACTCCGTGCTCGACTACGCCGTGCGCCTGTGCGAGAAGACCCGCGAGCTCGAGCTCGTCGAGCTGGGCGTGAGCCCCCGCGGCGTCATCGCCCTCACCCGCATGGCCTGCGCGTGCGCCCTTATCCGCGAGCGCGACTACGTGGTCCCCGAGGACGTGCGCGAGGTCTTCAAGGCCGTCTGCGCCCACCGCCTCGTGCTGCGCCCGCAGGCGCGCATCGAGTCCGTCACCGCCGCGGACCTTCTCGACCAGGTCATGGCCAGCGTGCCGGCGCCCTCCATGGGCCAGGCGCGCGGCCGCGCCTAGCGGCGGCAGGGCCTTCTTGCCATGCAATCGAACCGCGTCATAACCGCCGTCTCCCTGCTGTTCTGCGCGCTGGCCTTCGTCACGACGAACAGCCCGCTCGCGCTGGGCTTCCTCGCGGCGATCGTCGTCATCGTCGCGAGCAGCCTCGCCCTGGGGGCCCGCCGCGCCGCCCGGGCGCGCTTCTCCTTTGGCATACGTAACGCCTGCACCGCCGGCGAGCAGGTGTCGCTCGAGGCCGAGCTCTGGCGCCCGCGCGCCCTCCGCGGCCGCATCGAGCTCGTCTTCGAGGTCCACGACCTGCTCTTCGACGAGGTCGTCCAACAGCCCGTCTCGCTCTTCCCGGGCGCCGGCAGCCCCGAGCGCTTCAACGTGCCCGTGGACACGAGCGCCTGCGGCCACACCGAGGTCCGCCTGGCCTCGGCCTACATGCTCGACCCCCTGGGGCTCGCGCGCACGAGGCTGCCGGGCGCCGTCTACGAGTCGTCCATCACCGTCTATCCCCGCGTGCAGGACCTGGACGTCCAGATCACGCGTGCGAACAACGCGAGCACGACGAGCATCTCCTACGACCCGCGCCGCAGCGGCCAGGACCGCACCGAGGTCTTCGACCTGCGCGAGTTCGCCCCCGGCGACTCCCTCAAGTCCGTCCACTGGAAGCTGAGCGCGCGCTTCGACGACCTGATGGTCCGCGAGCCCTCGCGCCCCGCCGGCTACGACGTGGCCCTCCTGTGCGGCATGCACGTCGTGGACCCGCAGGACGCGAACGCGCTGCAGGTCCTCGCCGCAGGGCTCTGCATGCTCTCCTCCATCAGCATGGGGCTCCTGCGCCGCGGCACGCCGCACACCGTCGGGTACTCCGACGGCAGCGAGCTCCACGCGACGACGGTAGACTCGCTCGCGGCCTTTGGGTCGATGATGGACGCGCTCATGTGCGTCCCCCTGCACGAGCACGTGCTCACGGACGCCGACGAGTACGGCAGGTTCTGCCGCGCGCACAACGTGACGAAGACGATCGTGGTCACGGACAAAGTGGACCGCGACATGTTCACCAAGCTCGGGGAGTACTCCACCCTCACCATCGTTCACGTGAGCGAGGGCGAGCACGGCGGCGTGGAGGAGCTGCCCAACGCATCCTTCGTGCACATCCCCGCGAGCGCCTGCGGGCGCATAAAGAACCTGGAGCTCTAGCATGGACGCCTCGAACCAGATACAGAGGCGCCGGCTCGCGGAGCTCCGCCTGAACGCCACGGCGCCCCGCGCGCACGTGGCGGCCTCGCGCGTCGCCGCCGTCGCCACGAACTCGCTGCCTGGCCTGCTCGCCGGCCTTGTCTGGCCGCTCATGCTCGCCCGCTGCATGGACGCCCCCACGCTCGTCGCCGCGCTCGCCGCGGGACTCGTCGCAGGCGGGGTCCTGGGCGTCGTCTCGACCGAGGAGTCGCGGCTCCACGGCCATGCGCGCCCCGTCGGCCTCGCCATCGCCGCGGCGGCGCTCGCGGCGACCTTGGCGCTCCCCTCGGCGCGCACGGGCTTCTTTGCGCTGGTGAACGCGGTCGTCACGAGCCTCGACGTCGCTTTCGGCGCCTACGTCGGCCTCATCCCGGGCGTGGGGACGGGCGCCTCCTCGCCGCTCTTCGGCGTGTGCCTGGGGCTCCTGTCCGCCGTCGCCGGATGGGCGGCCTCGCGTCTGAAGACGGGCGCGGTCACCCTGCTCGGCGCCTGCGTGGTGACCGGGCTCTCGCTGCGCCTGGGGCTCTCGGGCTCGGTCGCGGCCTTCATAGGCTGCGGGCTGGCCATCGGCGCCTGGGTCGCGCACTGCCGCGTGGCGCAGCTCCCCGGGCCCATGCGCTCGGCCTCCGCCGTCGTCGCCAACTTCGTGGGGGTCGCCGCCCTCATCTCCGTGGTCTTCTTGGCCGTGGGATATCTGTATAAGCCGCAAGCCTCGGTCGATGCGGCGCACGCGGCGCTCACGGGCGGCATCGAGGAGGCTCGCCACGGGCACGACACCCTCCCGCAGGGCGACCTGGGCCAGGCGGGCTCGATGAACGACGAGAAGGACGGGAGCGGCCTTGGGGTCAAGGCGAGCGCGCCGGTCTCCTCCGATGTGCTCCTGCGCGGCTTCGTGGGCGCCGAGCTCGAGGACGGCCGCTGGTCCCCGCTCTCCTTCGACGCCTACGAGGGCGACTGGAAGGGCGTGATGGGTTGGCTGGGCCGTCAGGGGCTCGTCACCTCCCGGCAACGCGCGGCCTACGACGCCCAGGCGGCTCAGGAGGGCGTCTCGGCCGCGGAGCCGACCGTGAACCTGCGGATAGACGCCTCGCGCGCAAACAGAAGCTACGTCTACGCGCCCTATAGCGCGAGCTCGCTCGACGGCGCGTCGCCGCGCACCGACCTCGACGGCTCCCTCGCCGCGGGCCTCGCGGGCCCCTCTTCCTACAGCGTCGCCATGGACGACGTTCCCACGGCCGACGTCCTCGCCTCGACGAGCTGGCTCAACGGCTCGGACACCCCCTATGCCCAGGCCGAGACCGTCTGGGCCGCCTTCGCGCGGGCGCACTACCTCGACCTGGGCGACGAGGAGCGCGCGGCGGTCAAGGAGTACTTCTTTGCGCCGGGCACCTGGGACGACCTGCAGGAGGCCTCGGCGGCGACGGTCATCAGCCGCGTGCGCGCCATGCTCGAGGCGACCGCGAGCTACGACGAGGATCCCGCCGCTCCCCCGGCGGGCGGCTCCTTCGTGCGCTGGTTCATGGGCGAGGAGCGCGCCGGCAACTCGGCCTATTTCGCCACGGCTGCCGTGCTCGCCTTCCGCAGCCAGGGCATCCCCGCCCGCTACGTCGAGGGCTACCGCGCGGACGCCGACGAGCTCAACGCGGCGACCGCGCAGGGCGACGAGCTGCGGCTCGACGCCGAGTCCGCCCACGCGTGGGTCGAGGTCTACCTGGGCGGCATCGGCTGGACCCCCGTCGAGGTCACGCCCGGCTTCTACACGCAGTCCGTCGCCGCGAGCGACGTCATCGACGTCTCCGAGGCCTGGAGCAGCGGCAAGTCGGGCAACGTCTACGACGCTGGCTCGGTCGCGGGCGAGCTCGACGACCAGGAGGAGGACGTCGACCGGATGGGCGGCGTGTCCGTCACGGCCGTCCTGCGCGTCGCGGCGACCGCCTGCGGCTTCGTCCTGCTGGTCTGGCTCTTCTTCATCGCCGCGCGGCACGCCCGCCTGCGCGTGCGCCGCGAGCGCATCCAGAGCGACGACCAGGACGTCTGCGTCCCCGCCCTCTACCGCTATTTCGCCTCCGTCATGGACGAGGCGGGGATAGGCTTCGACCACACGCGCCCGATGGAATGCGCGGGGGACGTCCCGCACGCCTTCTCCGGCGTCGACGGGCGGGAGTACGAGCGCGCCGTCCGCATCCACCAGGCGCGCGCCTTCGGCGGGCGCGACCTCGCCCCCAACGAGCTCCGCACGCTGCGACGCTTCACCGAGCGCCTTCACCTCGCCCTGCCTGAGCCCAAGAACCTCCTCGACGGCCTGCGCCGCCGTTACCTCAAAGCCCTCTAGGAGAAACCATGGATCGCGCCCAGAACCGCAACAAGTCACCGTATCGGCCGCGCCACCAGGCCGAGCCCGAGCCGCGCGGCCCGCTGGCAAGCCTCAGCTCCTCCGCAAAGAAGAACGTGGCCGCCGCCGCGGTCTCGGCGGCGCTGCTGGGGGCCTTCGGCGTGGGCGCCTTCACCGTGGCGCAGGGCGACGCGTCCTTCGACCCGCAGGCCTTCGTCTCGAACCTCGGCGGCGACAGCGGAAGCGACACCGGCTACCGTGCCAACCCCACCGACGCCGACGCCGACGCGAACCGCCACAAGGACGATTCCAAGGACGACAAGCAGAGCGCCGACGCGAGCCAGGGCAACAGGCAGGACGACGCCTTCTCCAACGCGGACCAGCAGGCGGGCGGCGCCGCGGCGTACAACGTGACGGGCTCGGGCACGGGCGCCTCCGTCAACGTGGCGAACGGCGGCCTGCAAGCCAACGGCGGCACGGGCGCGGGGTCCACGACCCCCGGCCTCGTCGTGGACCCCAGCGCGAGCGGCACGAACGAAAACGCACAGGGCAACGCAGGTGGGAACCAAGGCAACAACAACGGCGACAACAACGGCAATGGCGGAGGGAACTCCGGCGGCGGGAACACCCCGGCCCCCACGCCCTCCTTCGACCCCACCGAGAACTCCTACAAGGTGCTGCCCCAGGACCCCACGCCAAAGAAGGACCCTGGCTACGCGATGGACGGCGCGTATCGCGGCGAGTCCACCCTGAACCCCTCGACATCCCCTGAATACGACGTCACCATCAGCTACGACAAGTCGGCGAGCGACAGCCCCCTCTACGTGGGGCAGAAGATCGATGAATGGTCCATCTTCTGCTCCCTGAGCACGTATTTCACCTACACCGACGCCAACGGCGACAGGAAAATGTACAGCTGGTACTCCACCCAAGACCAGTTCTCCTCTTACCCGTATTTCCGAATCGACGACTGGTGGTACGACTCCGACGACGTGACCATCCACAAGCCGTCCACCGTCCCCAGCGAAGGACTGACCGTCAAGGTTTCCTATCGCTACACCACCGATGGCGCGTGGAACGAGGCCACCGTCGAAATCGCACCCGAGAAGTCCTGCGTCTTTGTCGTGGGAGAGGAGCACGAGGACGGGGCGGACCGCCTGGTCACGCGAATCGACACGAACCCCGCGAACCTCTTGGCACCGACTCTCCTGACCGACTACTTCACGGACGCCGGCTATCTGCGCGATGACGGGACGCTCTCCCGGCTTCTACTGGGCTGGACCGAAGGGGGCGAGGGCGTCGACTGGCTCTACCCGATCACCCCCGGCCGCCACGTCGTCGAGCCCGGAGAGACGGCCGAGGTGCCCGACGGCTACACCGCGAAGCTGCATCTCTACAACTTGACCGACGATTACCGCGTCACAAGCGATACCCAAAAGCGCTCCGCCTACCTACAAACGCTCTCGGACGTGAGCGACTCGGTCGTCGAGGACGGCGCGCTCAAGGTCCCGGAGGGCATACAGTCGGTGGACAGCACCGAGAGCGAAGCCCGCACCGGGCTTTCCTCCGTGGACACCCTCGAGCTTCCCGCGAGCACGATCTACGTGAGCCAAGAATCGCTCGTCAACGTCGCTCAGGCTTATCGAGTCGATGAGGGCAACCCCTACCTCACCTCGACCGAGGATGGGCTCTTGCTGTCGAAGGATGGCACGGCGTGCCTGGGCGTGCCCACGCAAATGACGAGCCTCGACGTGCCCGCGACCGTGGCCGACGTCGAGCTGCCCAAGGCAAACAGCATCGAGGAACTGCGGGTTCATGCCGCCGCAGATTCCTTGCCCACCATAAACATCGAGGATTTGGGCGAGTGCAACATCATCGTCGACGACAACGCCTTCGTCCCGTTCGTGCAAGAAAACATCGGCGCCATCCAGGATACCTGGGGGGTCTCCGTTTCGCCCGCCTCAAACCCCGATGCCCGCCTCACGGTCGCGGGCGGCATGATTTTGAGCGACGACGAGGTCGTGGGGGTCCTCGACGTGGGCCTGGACACCGCCTTCGTCCAGATGCAGCACACCGTTAAGGCCGGAAGCTTCAAAGGCAACACGCAGGTCACGACCGTCGCGATCGGCGACGGCTTCGACGACCCGTACACGCTTGAGGACGGCTGCTTCGAGGGCGGCAACGTCCAGCGCATCGTGTGCTTCTCGACGCAGATCGCGGACTACGTCAGGGGTCGTCTCACCGCAACCGGAGCCCCGGATGCCCAGGTCATCGTGGCAAGCGACTCGCAGGAAGACTGCCTCTATTACGAGTGCGACGACGAGATCGTGCTTCTTTCTTACCAGGGCCTCGACATGCGGACCTTCGACGGGACCCTCACAACATCCGACGGAGAGAAGATAGAGGTCACGACCATTGCGCCCAACGCGTTCTACGGCGACCCCTACCTCGAATGGGTCGTTCTGGGCGACTCCACGACAAAGATCGGGGCCGAGGCTTTCCGCTTCTGCACCGGCCTCAAGGGCGTCTATATGGGCACCGAGAGCCCCATCGAGGTCGGCAAGAACGCCTTCGCCGATTGCTCGAGCCTCGACTTCTGGGTGTCTCGATCGCTCAACGCCAGTTTCGAGAGCCAAGAAAACCCCAACCCCAGCTGCAACTGGCTCTGCCGCGCCATTTACGACGCCGAGCAAGACAAGTACTTCTTCCCGGAAGGCTACGACCCTATCAACGCCGACGGCCGGTTCAACTGCATCGGCGGGGTCACGGACTTCATGCAGGAGGCGCAGGCGGACGGCATGCCCGTGGTCTATGCGCCCGACGACGATGGCCAGCCCTGGATCGCCATGGCCAGCGGCGGCTCATATACGGGCGAGCTCGTCATCCCGAGCACCGTGGTCGAGATCTTTGACGGCGCGTTCTCGAACCTCCAGGGCGCCTACACGCTCAGCTGGGCGCCCAGCGCGGACACAGCCTGGATCGACAGCGAGGCATTCAGGGGCTCCGGCCTCGCCGGGGACATCAGCGTGGGGACGAGCGACAAGAGCCTCGTCATCGGCGACCGGGCTTTCATGGACTGCCCCGGCATCGACTCGTTCACGGCGACCGCATACAAGCTCACGATTGGCGACCATGTGTTCTCAAGCTGCGACTCGCTCACCAGCCTCACGCTGAGCAACATGATCGGCGGTTCGCTGGGCACGGAGCCCCTCAACGGGTCCGACGCCTGCGCCGATATCTACTTCACCGGGCAAACCCCGCCCACGCTCACCCTCATGAGCCAGGGGCTTGGCCACCGCTTCAACTACTCCTGGGAGCCCGACGAAGAGGCCCAGAAGCTGCACCTCCACGTGCCTGAGGGATCTGAGCAGGCCTTCATTGAGCAGTGGGTCTATCCGCTCGTGGGCTATCCCAATTACAACGAGTACTTCGCAGCCGTGCAATACGAGATTCTGAGCGAGACCTGGGAGATGCCTTCCGAGACCGAGGTGCGCGAGCGCATGGCCGAGAACCTCCTCGAGCCCGAGAACCGCCTGCGCCAAGAGATGGGCCTCGAGCCCGTGGACGCATCCACGATCATAAAGAAGAACGTTATCGAGGACAGCGACGGCAACAAGTTCACCGTCTCGGACGACGGGTCGCTCACGCTCACCTCGGTCACTCCGTGGGCCGGCTTCGACAGCGAGGAGTTCGGCACGATGGACCTCAGTTCCATCGTGCCCGAGGGCTACGACTCGGTGTCCATCGCCGAGGACGCCTTCAAGGACTGCGTCTGCCTGTACAAGCTCGTCCTGGGCGACAAGGTCGCGGGCATCGCAAAGGGCGCCTTTGAGGGCACCCAGGAACTCGTGGTCGTCTTGCCGAAGGGGCACGTCCCCACCCTGATCGGCGGCAGCGCGTACGACGGCTTCTCCTTTGGCGGCGAGGGGCTCAAACTCGTGGCCGAGGGGGACGACGCCGAGGCGACGCAACAGGCTTACCTCGAGGCGTGGCCGCGCCAGTGCGTGGGAGCCACGAGCGATCAGCTGCTCCAGAACTACGCGAGCGACATCTATTGGGGCCTTATCTGGAACTACGAGCCCGGCAGCGATGAGCTCGAAGAGGCCTTCGACTCGGGCGTGAACGAGCCTTTCCGCACGCACGAGAATTATCTGCGCGGTCTGATGGGACTCGATGAGATCGACTCGATCGACCAGCTCGCCTATCGCTACGACGTGAGCTCGTTCGACCCCTGGGCGTAGCGCAGCGGCCGGCGGCGGCCCTTCGGCCCGGCGGCGGCCCCTCGGCCCCTCTTGGCACCCTTCCACAGCAGGGGTGCTAAGAGGGGCTTTTGGCCTATTTGCGCAGGATTTGCCTTCATTTGACCAAAACGGGCTTCTTAACACCCTTCCACAACAGGGTGCCAAGAAGCCCGTTCGCACGGAGATCACGCGGCCGGGACCGCCCGAGGGTCCGTAGCCCGCAGCCTAGAAGTCGAGGCGAACCGGAATCCCCTGGCTGGCCATGTACTCCTTGACCTGGCGGATCGTGTAGGTGCCAAAGTGGAACACGCTCGCGGCGAGCACGGCGTCGGCCTCGCCCTCGATGACCCCCTCGGCGAAGTGCTCGAGCGTGCCCACGCCGCCGGACGCGATCACGGGGATGCCCACCGCGCGGGCAACGGCGCGGGTCAGCGGGATGTCGAAGCCGTCCTTGGTGCCGTCGCGGTCCATGCTCGTGAGCAAGATCTCGCCCGCGCCTCGACGGGCGGCCTCCTCGGCCCAGGTCACGGCGTCGATGCCGGTCGGAATGCGCCCGCCGGCCAGGTAGACCTCCCATTTGTCGCCCGGGCCCGTGTGCTTCGCGTCGATGGCCACGACCACGGCCTGGCTGCCAAAGGCGTCCGCGCACGCGCTGATGATGCCGGGGTCCTTCACGGCGGCGGAATTGATCGACACCTTGTCGGCGCCGGCCGCGATCATGGTGCGGCAACCCGCGACGTCGCGGAAGCCGCCGCCCACGGTGTACGGGATGCGCAGCTCCTCCGCGGCGCGCGAGGCGAGGTCGACCGTCGTGCGCCGGTCGTCGGAGGTCGCCGTGATGTCCAGGAAGACGACCTCGTCGGCGCCCTCGCGGTCGTAGCGCGACGCGAGCTCGACGGGGTCGCCGGCGTCGCGCAGCCTCACGAAGTTCACGCCCTTGACCACGCGCCCGTCCTTGACGTCCAGGCACGGGATGACCCTCTTCGTCAGCATGTCTCCCCCTCCGTCGCAGCTTGGGACGAGCCTTCTCCGCGCGCCGCCCCCAAGGCCTCCTCAAGCGAGAAGTTCCCCTCGTAGAGCGCGCGCCCCGTGATGCAGCCCTCGACGACCCCGGGGCCCGCGGCCGCGAGCGCACGGATGTCGTCGAGCGTCGCGATGCCGCCGGACGCGACCACGGGGAACCCGCACGCCTGGGCGATGCGGCGATAGGCGTCCACGTCGATGCCGGTCTGCATGCCGTCGCGGGCGATGTCGGTAAAGACAAGGTGGCGATACCCCAGCCCCCGGAGCCTGGCAAGAAGGTCCTCGACCCGCAGCTCACCCGCAGCCTCGCGCCAGCCGTTCACCTTCACGACCCCATCGCGCGCCGCCACGTCGGCGACGAGCAGCTCGCCGTATTCGGCGGCGGCCGCCTCGGCGAAGGCGGGGTCACGCACGAGCGCAGTCCCGATGGCGATGCGCTCGACGCCCAGGTCGGCAAGGCGCTTCACTGCTTCCATGGAGCGCACGCCGCCGCCACAGTCCACGTGGATCCCGGGGACGGAGCAGATGGCGCGGATCGCCGCCGCGTTCGCCTCGCAGGCCGCCTGGTCTTCTTCGAAGGTCGCGGAAAGATCGACCACGTGTATCCAGCCGGCCCCGCGCGACGCGAAGTCGCGCGCCACGGCTGCCGGGTCGTCGCTATAGACGTCCATGCGGGAGCGATCGCCGCGCTGAAGGCGCACGACCTTGCCGCCCACCAGGTCGATCGCGGGAAAGAGGATCATCGGGCCCCTCCCCTCACGAGGTCGACGAAGTTCGTGAGGATGGCGAGCCCGGTCGTAGAGCTCTTCTCGGGGTGGAACTGGACGCCGTAGACGTTGTCGCGCCACGCCGCCGAGGCGAAGCTGCGGACGTAGTGCGTCTTCGTCGCGACGGTCGCCGGGTCCACGTCGTCGTCGAGCGCGTAGGAGTGCGTGAAATAGACGTTCGCGCCCTCGGGCACGCCGCGGAAGAGCGGGCAGGAACGCCCCTGCGCCGTGAGGTGGATCTGGTCCCAGCCCACGTGCGGCACCTTGAGGCGGCCGGAGCGCAGGCGCGTGACCGAGCCGGGCAGGACGCCGAGGCCCGCGACCCAGCGCTCGGGGTCGGACGGGCCATGAAGCTTGCCGTCGCACCTCTCGTCGCCTCGCTCAAAGAGCAGCTGGAGGCCCAAGCAGATACCCAAGAAGGGGACGCCGCGGCCGATCGCAGCGCGCACGGCGTCAGACTCGCCGGATTCGTTCATGTAGCCCATGGCGTCCTCGAAGGAGCCCACTCCCGGCAAGACGACGCCGGCCGCCTCGGCGATGACCTGCGGGTCGTCCGAGACGAGCGCCTCGCCGCCGACCTCGGAGAGGCCGCGCGCGACGGAGAGGAGGTTGCCCTTGTGGTAGTCGACCACCACGATCGGGGCGGCCATCAGAGGCTCCCCTTGGTGGAGGGCACCGAGCCGTCGGCGCGGGGATCGGGCTCGACTGCCTCGCGCAGGGCGCGGGCCGCGGCCTTGAAGGTCGCCTCGAGGATGTGGTGCGCGTTCTCGCCGCAAACGAGCCGCAGGTGAAGCGTGATGCCGGCGTCGCGCGCGAGCCCCGCAAAGAACTCGTGGCCGAGCTCGGTGTCGAAGTCGCCCACCTTCGCGGGACCTATGGGCACGTCCCAGAAGAGCTCTCCGCGCCCGGAGATGTCCACGGCGGCCATGACGAGCGCCTCGTCGAGCGGCACCATGACGGAGCCGAAGCGCCTGATGCCGCGTTTGTCCCCCAGCGCCTCGCGGAGCGCCTGGCCCAGGACGATGCCCGTGTCCTCCACGGTATGGTGGTCGTCGATGAAGGTGTCGCCCTTCACGCGACAGGTGAGGTCGATGAGCGAGTGGCGCGAGAAGGCGTTGAGCATGTGGTCGAAGAACCCGACGCCCGTCTCGATGTCCGCCTCGCCCGTCCCGTCGAGGTCGATCCTCAGCCCGATGTCCGTCTCGCTCGTGGCGCGCACGACGTTCGCGGTCCTGCTCATGCTTCCTCCCTCACCAGTATGGTCAACGCATCGAGCAGCGCGTCGTTCTCGCGGCGCGTGCCCACGGTGATCCTCAGACAATCCTCGAGCCCCTTGGCGTAGCTGAAGTCCCGCACAAGGATGGAGAACTCGTCGCGCAGCCTCGCGCGGACGCGGCTCGCGTGCGCCATGCGCACAAGCAGGAAGTTCGCCCGGCTTGGCCACACGCGCACCCCCTCGACCGTCGAGAGCGCGGCGCCCAGGCGCTCGCGCTCGGACACGATGTCCTCCACGACGGGGACGAGCTCGCGGCGGCGCGACACGGCGGCCGCGGCGATGGACTGGGCGAGCACGTCCTCGGAGTAGATCTGGCGGATGGCACCAAGCATATCGACCACGGCGGGGTCGGCCACGAGGTAGCCCACGCGCAGGC
>DJRK01000042.1:0-5156 GCA_002440065.1 Atopobium sp. UBA6362
CCTTCTCGACCAGACCTGGGACTACGTCTTCTTTACCGGCAGCGTCGCCGTGGGCAAGCTCGTCATGGAGCGCGCGGCCGCCCACCTCACGCCCGTCACGCTCGAGCTCGGCGGCAAGAGCCCCTGCATCGTGGACGCGTCGGCGAACCTCCGCGTGGCCGCCCGGCGCATCGCCTTCGGCAAATGGCTGAACGTGGGCCAGACCTGCGTCGCCCCCGACTACGTGCTCGTGGACCGCCGCGTGAAGGACCGGCTGCTCGAGCTCCTCGCCGCCGAGGTCCGCGCCCAGTACGGAGAGGACCCGCTGGCCAACCCCGCTTACGGCAAGATGGTCAACCGCAAGCACTTCGACCGCGTGCACGGGCTCATCGACCCCAAGAAGGTCGTGCTCGGCGGCCGCGCGGACGAGGCCTCGTTGCGGATCGAGCCCACCGTCATGGACAACGTGGACGAGGCCGACGCCGTCATGGGCCAGGAGATCTTTGGCCCCGTCCTGCCCGTCATCGCCTACGACTCGCTCGACGAGGCGCTGGAGAAGGTCCGCGACCGCCCGACCCCGCTCGCGCTCTACCTCTTCTCCGAGGACCGCGCGACGCAGCGGCGCGTCATGCGCGAGGTACCCTTTGGCGGGGGCTGCGTGAACGACACGATCATGCACCTGTCCACGAGCCGGATGGGCTTCGGCGGGATGGGCGCCTCGGGAATGGGCAGCTACCACGGCCGAAAGAGCTGGGAGACGTTCACGCACGAGAAGAGCATCGTCTCGAAGGCGACGTTCTTCGACGCGCCGTTCCGCTACCAGCCCGCCGCCGGTTGGAAGCGCTTCTGGGTCCGCAAGTTCGTGCATTAGCCGCACCCGGCTACCTCGCAGGCAAGCGGAGCAAAAGCCCGACCGCCTCGCGGTGCCTCGAACCGAGGCCGCAAGGGGCAATCCCGTTGACCCGTGCCCCGAATCTCGACTTGTAGGCGATTTTTCCGGCACCCATGAAGTATCGCCGGAGCGGGCAAGCCATCTACCTGGGCATTCAGCAAGCCCGCTCGCCTTGATACTCGACCCACCTCAGAAAAATCGCCTACATGTCGATTTTTCGGGCACGCGAAGCAGCCGAGGGCGCTAGCAGCCCGGCATCGCGCCCGGAGCCCCGCCCCAACGCCGGCCTTCGGCGCCCTCGCATCCCAATCAAGCAAGTTTTCCTCGCAAGAAACCCACACGGCGAAAACGCCGCGCCCAACGGGGTACACTAACCCAGTTAGCCACATCGAACACAAGGAGGCCCCATGGCCAAGAAGCCCGTCAAGATCGTGATGCTCACCGGCTACCTCGGCGCCGGCAAGACCACGCTGCTCAACCACATCCTCGGAAACGACGGCGGCATCCGCGCGGCCGTCATCGTGAACGACATCGGCGAGGTCAACGTCGACGCCAGCCTCATCAAGGACGGCGGCCTGTCCGCGACCGACAACCTCATCCCGCTCACGAACGGCTGCATCTGCTGCACGCTGGCCGACGACCTCGCCAACCAGCTCTCCGGCATCGCCGACTCCGGCGACTTCGACTACATCATCATCGAGGCCTCCGGCATCTGCGAGCCCGTGCCCATCGCCTACACCATCTCCTCCTTCTGCGACGAGGAGAAGGTCGGCGGCGAGCCCAAGCTCGCGCTCGACAACATCGTGGCCGTGGTCGACTGCGCCCGCATGTACGACGAGTTCCACGGCGGCCGCGACCTTCTGGCCGACGACATCGACGAGGACGACATCGAGGCGCTCCTCATCTCGCAGATCGAGTTCTGCTCCACCCTCATCCTGAACAAGACCGACACCGTCACGCCCGAGCAGCTCTCCGAGCTCAAGGCGATCGTCCGCAGCCTGCAGAAGGACGCCGTCATCGTGGAGGCCCAGCAGGGCGACGTGCCCATGAGCGAGATCCTGGACACCGGCCGCTTCGACTTCATGAAGGCCTACAACTCCGCCGCCTGGATCGAGGCCATGGAGCACCCCGAGGAGCACGACGACCCCGAGGTCCTCGAGTACGACATCCAGACGTTCGTCTACCACCGCCGCCAGCCGTTCAACCAGGAGAAGTTCCAGAACTTCGTCGAGAACCACTGGCCCGACGAGGTCGTCCGCGCCAAGGGCGTGCTGTGGAGCGACCTTAACCCCGACATGTGCTACCTCTTTGAGCAGGCCGGCCACCAGATGCGCCTCTCCGAGAACGGCCTGTTCGTCGACTCCGCGCCCGAGGAGGAGAAGAAGCAGATCATCGCCGAGACGCCCGAGATCATGGACACCTGGGACCCCGAGGTCGGCGACCGCGAGACCAAGCTCTGCATCATCGGCCGCCACATGGACAAGGACGCCGTGGCCGCCAAGCTCGACGAGCTCCTGACCACCTGGAAGCGCTAGGCTTTGACACGCAGAGGCGCCGAGGACCGATGAGGCTTCTCGGCGCCTCTTTTTCCCGACAATCGACGCGCGGTCAAAATGACGCGGTGCGTCCCCCATCATGCAAGGAGGGCCGAATGGCCGGAATCGATCGCCGCGAAGACGCGCGCGTGTGCGCAGGGGTCGGCCACGACTGCGCCTTTTCCCGCGCGGGCAGCTCCTGCATGGACAACATCCGGCTCTTCGCCGACCTGCCGGCCTCGGCCAAGCGCGAGCTTCTCGCCTGCTCTCGCCACTCAGTCCACGCGCAGGGGTCGATCATCGTGCACGAGGGCGACCTGAACGAGTCGATCATCGTGGTGCGCTCCGGCCGCATAAAGACGTTCCGCACCGGCCTGGACGGCGAGGAGTACGTGCTCGACGTGCTGCACGACGGGCAGGCGCTCTGGCACGGCATGTTCCTGGCCGACCACACCTACCGCTACTCGGTGGAGTGCCTCACGCGCGTGGAGCTCTGCCGCATCCACCGCGCCGACTTCGAGGCCCTCCTGGGCGCCCACCCCGATGTGGCGCTCTCGCTCATCCGCATGGTCTGCACCGAGCTCGACGATGCCGAGGAGCGCATCATGATGCTCTCCATCCGCGAGCCGCGCCAGCGCCTCGCCGAGTTCCTCTTGGCGCGCGACGGGCGCTGCGTGGGGCCCGAGATCCACCTCAAGCTCGAGGACATCGCGAACTCCATCGGCCTGCGCCCCGAGACCGTGAGCCGCAACATCGCGCGGTTCGTGCGCGAGGGCCTCATCGAGCGGCCCGGCCGCGGGCGCCTCCTCGTCGTGGACCACGCGGGCCTCGAGGCCGTCGCCTCGCGCGACTAGCCGGCCTCGCCGCGACCCCGTGTCGCCTCGCGCGACCAGCCGGCCCGCGCCGCGGCCCGTATCGCCTCGCGCGACCAGCCGGCCTCGCCGCTTCGCGAGCGCCGTCGGGGCCCAAATCGCGCCCACACACCGCATATCCTCAACCGTTCAAACCGTTCGCCGGCAAATTACGACCGTTCGCGCTCGCCCTCTGAATCTTTTTTCTGAGCTTGATTCTAGTCAAGGAACCGCAAGGCACCTCTCATTAGATTTCTCTCGTCAATCGGTTTTCGCCCCACACGAGGGAGGCTGCCTTGCAGGGTCTTGTCCACTCCACTGAGTCCTTCGGCTCGGCCGACGGCCCCGGCGTCCGCTTCCTCATCTTCCTCAAGGGCTGCCCCCTGCGCTGCCGCTACTGCCACAACCCGGACACCTGGGCAGGCGAGGGCGGCACCATGGAGGACGCGGACGCGCTTCTCGACCGCGCCGAGCGTTACCGCAGCTACTGGGGGCCGGAAGGCGGCATCACCGTCTCGGGCGGCGAGGCGCTCCTGCAGATCGACTTCCTCATCGACCTCTTTGGGCGCGCAAAGGCCCGCGGCATCAACACCTGCCTGGACACGAGCCTGTCGCCCTTCACGCGCGACCCTGAGTGGCTCGGCAAGTTCGACCGCCTCATCGAGGTGTGCGACCTCATGCTCGCCGACATCAAGCACATCGACGACGCCGAGCACGTGAGGCTCACCGGCCGCTCGAACGCGAACATCCTCGACGCCCTGCGCTACCTGAGCGGGCGCGAGGAGCCCGTCTGGATCCGCCACGTCCTCGTGCCCGGCATCACCGACGTCGACGACTACCTCTACCGCACGCGCGACTTCATCGCGGGCCTCGGCAACGTGCGGCGCATCGAGGTACTCCCCTACCACACCCTCGGCGTCTTCAAGTGGGACGAGCTCGGCATCCCCTACACCCTGCGCGACGTCGACCCGCCCGCGCCCGAGCGCGTCGAGCGGGCCGCGCGCATCCTGCGCGGCGAGGCCCCGGCGTAACCCGAAGCGACGAAACCCGAACCAGGTCATAAGCGCGCCCGTTCCCACAGCTCAAGTGCGGGCGCAGAACAACAAGGAGGCATGGCAATGCAGCTACGCGAAGAGTGGAACGGCTTCAAGTCCGGTCACTGGGTGGACGACATCAACGTCCGCGACTTCATCCAGCGCAACTACACCGAGTACGAGGGCGACGACTCCTTCCTCGCCGGCCCGACCGACGCGACCGACACCCTCTGGGCCCGCGTCCAGGAGCTCCAGGCCGAGGAGCGCGCCCACAACGGCGTCCTCGAGTGCGAGACCGAGGTCGTCTCCGGCCTGACCGCCTACGGCCCGGGCTACATCGGCGACGACACCAAGGACCTCGAGAAGATCGTCGGCCTGCAGACCGACAAGCCCCTCAAGCGCGCCTTCATGCCCTACGGCGGCATCAAGATGGCCCAGCAGGCGGCCGAGAACTACGGCTTCCACGTGAACGACAAGTTCGACAAGATCTTCAACGAGTACCACAAGACCCACAACCAGGGCGTCTTCGACGCGTACACCCCCGAGATGCGCGCCGCCCGCCACTCCCACGTCATCACCGGCCTGCCCGACACCTACGGCCGCGGCCGCATCGTCGGCGACTACCGCCGCGTGGCCCTCTACGGCGTCGACCGCCTCATCGCCGGCAAGAAGGCCGACCTTCTCAACTGCGGCGACGGCACCATGACCGACGACGTCATCCGCCAGCGCGAGGAGCTCGCCGACCAGATCCGCGCCCTCCAGGGCATGAAGAAGATGGCCGAGATCTACGGCTACGACATCTCGCAGCCCGCCCGTGACGCCCACGAGGCCGTCCAGTGGCTCTACTTCGGCTACCTGGCCGCCA
>DJRK01000042.1:5161-5657 GCA_002440065.1 Atopobium sp. UBA6362
CCATCAAGACCCAGAACGGCGCCGCCATGTCCGTGGGCCGCGTCTCCACCTTCCTGGACATCTACATCCAGCGCGACCTCGAGGCCGGCAAGATCGACGAGTCCCAGGCCCAGGAGCTCATCGACCACCTCGTCCTCAAGCTCCGCATGGTCAAGTTCGCGCGCATTCCTTCTTACCAGGCGCTCTTCTCCGGCGACCCCGTGTGGGCGACGCTCGAGGTGGCGGGCCTGGGCCAGGACGGCCGCAGCCTCGTGACCAAGAACGACTACCGCTTCCTGCACACGCTCGAGAACATGGGCCCCGCGCCTGAGCCCAACCTGACCGTCCTCTACAGCAAGCGCCTGCCCGAGAACTTCCGCAAGTACGCTGCGAAGATCTCCGTCACCACGTCCTCGATCCAGTACGAGAACGACGACGTCATGCGCCCGGTCTGGGGCGACGACTACTCCATCTGCTGCTGCGTCTCGGCGACCGAGACCGGCAAGGAGATGCAGTT
>DJRK01000137.1 GCA_002440065.1 Atopobium sp. UBA6362
TGTTCACCTGGAAAAACGACGGGGCGGAAACGCGCATCTTCTCCGCGCCAACGCGCTCGGTCCACGAGCCCCTGCCGGAGAGCACTTCTACGCCGGCGATCCGACGCGCTTTTGCGGGCCCCTTCTGCATCACGCGAACGACCGAGGTCGGCTTGACGGAATCCTGCAGGAATTTTGCCGCCTGCGCGCGCGGGAAGGCGCCGGGGCGGTCCCAGAGGGCCACCTGGAGCTCGCGGGTGTTTGACGACGCCCTGATGCCAACGCGCTCAAGCTCAAGGTCGTGTGAGCCGGCGAGGTAGCCGAGCGCCCCGGCGACCGACTTCACGCTGCCTTGGAATTTCTTTGCGAGCAGGAGGCACTTGTCGACCTTGATGACGTCGTCGCTCCCGGCAGCGTGCATGCCCATGCTCACGTGCCCGCCTTTGCGCACGGCCGCGAGCTCGACCTTGTTGCGATAGCCCCAGGGCTTGCTGGGGCTCACGATCGGATTGACGAGCTTCACGGCCCGTTCGCGATCGAAGTGGCCGATGCGTACAAGCGAGTCGACGACCCCATCGCGCTTCGCGCGCGTCTGTGCGGCATAGGAGAGGGAGGCCCATGGGCAGCCGCCGCACACGGAGGCGTAGGGGCATTCGGGCAAGACCCGGTCGGGGGAAGGCTCGAGGACGGTCTCCACGTGCGCGTTCGCGTAGCGCGGCGCCTCGGCATCGACGACCGCCGAGACCACGTCGCCCGGGACGCCGCCCCGCACGAAGACGGTCCTGCCGCCCTCGTCGCGCGCGACGGCGTCGGCGCCGTAGGCCATGCGCTCGACCTTGACCTGAATCTTGTCTCCGACTGGCACTAGCTTCTCCTCCCAAAGAGCGTCTTTAGGCCCTCGCCGATGAGCGAGAAGGCCTTGGACACCCGGTCTTCATCCTTGCTTCCACCTGCCTTTTGCTGAGCGGGTTTCTCGCCCCCGGGCTCGCTGGCTTTGTGCGTGGGGGCGGGCTCGGGCGCCGCGTGCTTCTCGGGCACGGGTGCCTTCGCCTGACGCGACGCCGTTCTCGCAGGTGGACCATAGAGTTTATCACGCTGCCCGACCTCGGAGGCCGCTCGGGCGCGTTCATATGCCTCGGCTAGGAGCGCTTCTTGGCTGTTGACGGGAGCGGCCCCTTCCGGGACGGGTACCTTCTGCCAGCACCCGTTCTCGTCAAGCTGGCGGGCCTTCACGTTGTCGTCGTGCTGCAGCTCCATGAAGTGGCGCACGATCTGGCGGCACGCGGGGTCGAGGACGGGGTAGGCGATCTCGACGCGGCGCTCGGTGTTGCGCGTCATCATGTCGGCGCTCGAGAGGTAGATGAGGTCCGCCTCGTCGCCGAACGCGTAGATGCGCGCGTGCTCGAGGAACCTGCCCACGATCTGGCGCACGACGAGGCCGTCCGTCTTGCCGGGCACGCCGGCCTTGATGCAGCAGATGCCGCGGATGGTCATCTGTACGTTCACGCCCGCCTCGCAGGCCTCGGAGATCTTGTCAATGACGTCGCGGTCGGTGAGCGAGTTCATCTTGAGGAAGATCTTCGCGGGGCGCCCGGCGCGTGCGCGGCCGATCTCGCGGTTGATGCCGCGCATGACGAGCGGCTTCAGGCTCGCCGGGGCGACGCCGAGCTGCTTGTACTGCCCGCGCAGGTTGCCCAAGCTCAGATTCCTGAAGAATACGTTGCCGTCCTCTGCGATGCCGGGGTCCGCCGTGAGCAGCATGAAGTCGGAGTAGAGGCGCGCGGTCTTCTCGTTGAAGTTGCCCGTGCCGAGACAGGTGATCCTGCTGATGCCCGCGGCGTCGTGGTAGGTGATCTGGCAGATCTTCGAGTGGCACTTGAAGCCCTCGGAGCCGTAGATCACCGTGCAGCCGGCATCTTCGAGACGCTCGGCCCATGCGATGTTGTTCGCCTCGTCGAAGCGGGCACGCAGCTCCATGAGCACGGTGACGTCCTTGCCGTTCTCGGCCGCGGCGATGAGGCTCTCGCACAGGTGGCTGCTCTTGGCCACGCGGTAGAGTGTGATCTTTATAGAGATGCAGGAGTCGTCGGCCGAGGCCTCGCGCACGAGGTTCAGGAGCGGCGTCATGCTCTCGTAGGGGTAGGTAAGAAGGACGTCGTGGTCGCCGACCTGGTCGCGCATGGGAACGCCCGCCCTCACCATGCTCGAGAGCTGCGGCTCGAAGGGCGGGAACACGACGTCGGAGTGGAACTGGTCCGGGATACGCGGCTCGAGGCCGTAGACGTAGCCCATGTCGAGGGGGCGCTCCACGTGGAAAAGGCGCCTCGGCTCGAGCTCGAGCTCGTCGAGGACGAGGGCCTCGAGCTTCTTGCCCATGCGCCCCTGCGCCTCGAGCCTCACGGGCTGCAGGCGCTGACGCATCTTGAGGACCTTCTTCATGTGCTGGCGGTAGTCCTCTTCCTCCTCGACTCCCTCGTCGTCGGGGTCGATGTCGGCGTTGCGCGTCACGCGCACGACGGCGGTCTCGGCCGCCACGTAGTCGCCGAAGCATTGGTCGATGCAGGTGCGCACGACGTCCTCGACGAGCGTGTAGCGAAACGCCTTGGCCGTGGACGGCAGGGGCACGACGCGCTGCTCCGACGCGGGGACCTCGATGATGCCGAGAAGGTCCTGCTCCTTGGGGCAGTCGATCGAGCACATGAGGTAGAGACGGCCGTTGCGGAGGTTGGGGAAGGGGTGGCGCGGGTCGACGACGAGCGGCGAGATGATGGGGGAGAGGTGCTCGTCGAAGTACTTGCGAACGAGCACCGTGTCCTCGGGCGTGAGCTCGTCGGCGCCCACGCGCACGAGGCCCTTCTCGCGGAGCTCTCCCTCCACGAGTGCGACTGCCTGCTCATGGCGCTCCACGAGGGGAGGCAGCGCCTCGAAGATCGAGTCGAGCTGCTCGGCCGGGGTTTCGTTCGACTTGTTGTCCTTGGGCTGGTTCTTGAGCGAGGCGAGGTCAGAGAGCCCGCCCACGCGGATCATGAACCATTCGTTCAGGTTGGAGTCGAAGATCTCGCAGAACTTGAGGCGCTCGAAGAGCGGGACCTTCTCGTCGAAGGCCTCGTCGAGCACGCGGTCGTCGAACCTCAGCCAGCTGATCTCGCGGTTCTGCGTGTAGCTATAGTCGCGAATGGGCGCGTCGGTATTAGATTTCTGGGCCTTCTCGGCCTTGTCCTTGCTCATGTATCCTCCCTACTACGTGCATTTGGTCAATCATACCTGCGCGTTGGGACAAAAATGTTACGGCCGCGTCAGCTTACGTTTCGCGGGGAGGTTTCCGCATGTCGACGCGAGGGCGGATGGGGCCGAGAATCCGCTGGGTTGGGTATACAATCACACCCATGTACGCACCACGAACCACAGGAGGCAACATGTCCGTCGACCTTTCCGGGCGCAATTTCTTGAAGCTCCTCGACTTCACCCCCGAGGAAATCCAGTACCTCATCGACCTCTCGGCCGATCTCAAGGCCAAGAAGCACGCGGGCGAGCCGCACCGCTACCTCGAGGGCAAGAACATCGTCCTGCTCTTTGAGAAGACCTCCACGCGCACGCGCTGCTCGTTCGAGGTCGGCGCCATGGACCTGGGCATGGGCGTGACCTACCTCGATCCCGGCTCGTCGCAGATGGGCAAGAAGGAGTCCATCGAGGACACCGCCCGCGTCCTTGGCCGCATGTACGACGGCATCGAGTACCGCGGCTATGCCCAGAGCATCGTCGAGACCCTCGCCGCCAACGCCGGCGTTCCCGTGTGGAACGGCCTCACGACCGAGTTCCACCCCACGCAGATGATCGCCGACATGCTGACCGTCCAGGAGGAGTTCGGCCGCGACCTCCACGGCCGCAAGCTCACGTTCATGGGCGACGCCGGCAACAACGTGGGCAATTCGCTCATGGTCGTGTGCGCGAAGCTCGGCATGGACTTCTGCGCCTGCGGGCCCAAGGAGCAGATGCCGTCCGACGAGCTCGTCGCCCAGTGCCGCCAGATCGCGGCCGAGACCGGCTCGACCATCACGCTGACCGAGGACCTTGACGAGGGCGCCCGTGGCGCGAGCGTCATCTACACGGACATCTGGGTATCCATGGGCGAGTCGAGCGACCTGTGGGGCAAGAGGATCGAGCTTCTCGCCAAGTACCAGGTGAACGCCGAGCTCATGGCCAAGGCGGCGCCCGACGCCATCTTCATGCACTGCCTGCCGAGCTTCCATGACCGCAACACCACCATCGGCGAGGACGTCTACGAGAAGTTCGGCCTGCCCGAGCTCGAGGTGACAGACGAGGTGTTCGAGTCCGAGCGCTCCCGCGTCTTCGACGAGGCCGAGAACCGTATGCACTCCATCAAGGCCGTCATGTACGCCACGTTGAAGTAGTTCTCGCTTCCACCTTTAGCTTTCTTGCAAAATGGGACATCCTAGCCGCCTGGGATGTCCCATTTTGCTGTTGCGGCTCTTCGACGCTCCTCTTACGGCCACCGTCCTCCTGCAATTTGAGACATTTCAGTGGCCGTTTATGTCTTAAATTGCAGGAGGATCTCTTGCGAGGGGTGCGTGAAAGGCGCGAAGAAGGGCGGCGAACACGTCTTCGTCCAAGGCTTCCTCGAGTGAGAACCGCATGATGGGAACCCCGTAGGCCGAAATCCTCGATTCCCGTCTTCGCTCGTCGGCGAGGACTTGGGCCGCATCGCGGCCGTGCATGTATCTCTCGTCTTGGGACTTCTGATATCCGTCGAGTTCCCCTATAAGCGCGAGCCCACCTTCGCCGTCCTCCCAGGCAAAGTCGACGATTGGACGTCGATCGCGTTCCACAGGGTCATTGAGCTGCACTTGCAGCAGCGGCTCCTCGATGCCGAGCTTGAGCATCATGCCGCGTGCCATGGATTCTCCCGCGTTGTCGCTCAAGGGGCTGGCGCTCTCCATTACCTTCATGAGTTTCTCGGTTTGGACGTCGTCGCGTACGTAAGCTTCAAGCTTATCGAGGGCTTCTCGGTTATCCAATCCGCTGACTTTGAGCGTCGAATCGGCGATTGCGAGGGCTTCGACGAAGGGGAGCGCCAGGATGCAGTCAAGGACCGATTGCCAGAAAGATGTGACCTTGATTTTCTCGAGCTTCATCGTCGCCCTGTTGCCGATCGCATGGTAGGTCTTCGCCATCGTGTTGCGCGTGGGGGTCGCCGATGACTGTGCGATGTGCATGCACTTGAGCAGGTGAAAGGGCACATCGATCCCATGAACGAGTGCCGCGGACACATCGCAGAACGCGATTCCCGGACGCCTCGTTGATTCCCCTCGGATTACGTGGATCGCTCTCTCAGCAGGATTTAATGTTTGCCAAAGCTCTTTAGCTGCGAAAAGGCCCGGTGTGGGGCGCACGGCCACGGCGTCCTGCGTCATCCGGTTGAGCAACCGTGTCTCCGTGCTTGTCTGTGGCACATAGCAAGAAGATGCCTGACCGGCCTGCTCAAGCTTTTGAAGCATTTTTTCCCTCGCCTGTGCCATTGCCGCTCCTCACATTCAACGTGTGGGAGCAGTATCCCTGACGGAAGTAATTCCTCAGTGAGGGCTTCGCTCAACGGCGATGCGATTTTCGCTAGGATTCTCAGTAATTTCTCTGACGGTCGCTAACGAGCCGCTGCTCGATGAGGAAATCAAATCAGCAATTTAAGACATAATTCGCAGCAAAGATGTCTCATTTTGCAAGGGATGAACGGTAGGTAATCAGCTGGTGGGCGATATGCAAAATGGGACATCCCAGGCAGTTGGGATGTCCCATTTTGCAAAGGGGCTATCGGATGGAGCTAGTAGACCATGCCCATGGCCTCGCGGACCTCGCAGAGGGTCTCGTGGGCTATCTTGTTTGCGCGGGCGTTGCCGTCGTGCAGGACGTCCTTGATGTAGTCCATGTCCTGAAGGAGCTCCTGTCGCTTCTCGCGGATCTCGGCGAAGCGGGTGTTCACGGACTCGGTGACGACCTTCTTGAGCTGACCCGCGCCGCCCATGCCGATCTCGTCGGCGAGCTCCTTGGGGTCTCGCCCGGAGCAGATCCCTGCCGTGGTGAGAAGGGCGGAGACGCCGGGTCGGTTCTCGGGGTCGAACGTGATGTTGCGCTCGGAGTCGGTCTGCGCCTTCTTGATGAGCTTCGCCGTCTCCTCGGCGGTCATGGAAATGGCGATCGAGTTGCCATAGGATTTGCTCATCTTGCGCCCGTCGAGGCCGGGAAGAAGCGGCGTGGACGTGAGAAGGCCCGTGACCTCGGGGAACACCTTGCCGTAGCGCTTGTTGAAGCGGCGGGCGATCTTGTTCGTGACCTCGATGTGGGGGAGCTGGTCGCGCCCGACCGGCACGATGTTGCCCTTGC
>DJRK01000053.1:0-1613 GCA_002440065.1 Atopobium sp. UBA6362
CCGTTGCCCGTGTAGATGTGCTTCATGTCCACGTTGGGGATGTTGCGCAGCTGGGCGTACTGCATGATGGCCTTGCGCGCGGCGAAGAGGCCGCGGGAGTCGGAGTAGCCCTCGCAGTCGGCGAGCTGCTGGCGCATGTCGAGGACGACCTCGTCGGGGGCGCGGAAGCCGAAGGGCGCGGGGTTGCCGATGTTGAGCTTCAGGATGCGCTCGCCGTTCTCCTCCATGCGGGCGGCCTCGTCGACCACCGGGCCGCGGACGTCGTAGAGCACGTTGTCGAGCTTGCTAGACTTCTTGAACTCTCGCATGGGGTTGCTCCCTTGGTAGAGGTTGTGAGCGGATTCGGAAGAAGTGCTTTGGCGCTGGGAGGCGGTGGGTTGGGACGCGAGTTCAGACGCGGGTCTGTTCGCGGGTTCGGACGATGCGCCCGCGGTCCCGCCGAGCCACGCGGCGTCGACGCCCAGGAGCTCGGCAAGAAGCTCGAGCGCCTCGGGCCGCGGCTCGACCTTCCCGCTCACATATTGGCTGACCTGGGATTTTCCGAGTTTCGCGCCCTTCTCGGCAGCAAGCCGCACGAGGTCGACCTGCTTCAACCCGGCCCGGGACATGGCGTCCTTCAAGCGGTTCTGAAACGTCGAGCCTGGCATTCGGCCTCCCTCATAAGTTCAATTTCTCTCTTCGAGTTCAATTCCATGGGCCGTCGCGGCGCCTTGCAAATTGAACTTTGCTCACTATAGCACGCGTAAATTGAACTTTCACGACGTTTTGCCCCTGTCCTGCGGTTGTGCCACACTTGCCGCTGGCAGGCACGGCGCCTGCACACTTTGTCATTCATCAAGGAGCGTCCCATGTTCAACGTCGTCCTCTACGAGCCCGAGATCCCGTCCAATACCGGCAACATCGGGCGCACCTGCGTGGTCACGGGCTCGCGCCTCCACCTCATCGGGCCCCTGGGGTTCTCGCTCGACGAGCACATGCTCAAGCGCGCGGGGCTCGGCTACTGGCACAGCCTCGATGTGGCGGTCTACGACGGCTGGGACGACTTCCTCGCAAAGAACGGCCTGGCAGAAGGCGACCAGCGGCTGCACCTGCTCACCAAGAAAGCCCGGCGCACCTACACCGAGGCCCACTACGCCGACGGAGACTTCCTCGTCTTTGGCAAGGAATCGTCCGGAATCCCCGAGGAGCTCCTTGCCCGCATGCCCGAACGCTGCGAGCGCATCCCCATGCTGCCCGACGCCGCGTCGATCGAGGACGCCGACGAGTGGAAGGCCCCCGCGAAGCCGGTCGAGCACGCTGTTTTGCGCCCCGACGTCTGCGGGAACTTCGTCAACCCCGAGGACTACCGCATCAGCGCCTTGAACCTGTCCAACTCGGCGGCGATCGTGCTCTACGAGGCCCTGCGGCAGACCGGTTTCGCCGGGATGTGACCCGGCCGGGCGGCGTCCGCGCCCGGTCCGCTCTTCATTTCCGTCCACAGCGACGCCCGGAAACAAATACTCTGACTTTTCCGACATTTCTACAAGAATGGTGAGTATCAAGGAGCCCGAGAGCAGTAAATGCCCAGGAAAAACGCTGTCCGCAAGGCCTTGATACTCGAGGTTTCCGTAGAA
>DJRK01000053.1:1641-2426 GCA_002440065.1 Atopobium sp. UBA6362
GTCGGAAAAGTCAGAGTTTTTGCCATTCGAGGCTCATCAAGAGCAAACTACATCAGTTTGCGCCAGTCCGAGAACAGCGCAGCGCGAAGTTTCAGCGCAGCCGCCTCGTGAGCAGACGTTTGCTTGGGCCTCTTGATGTCTAGCTCTTTTGCGACGAGGTCCGAGAACGCGTCGAACCGGCGCGGGCTAGACAGAAGGCCGGCGCTCGCAAAGAGCACGTTGATTCCCATTTCCTGCAACGCAGCCGAACGATCAAAATCCGAGATGAAGCTGCCCTCGTTATCGTGGACCAAGGCGCCTTGGCATTCGATGTCGAGCTGGGCGCCTTCGAAAAACAGGTCGCATACGCACGCCGATTTCTGTGCGAGCGCCTGGGCCTTCGAAGTAAGCGGAACGCGCTTGTTGAACTCGAAGTCGCCAAAGCCCTCTCCGCCACGGTGCCGCGAAAGGCCGAGCAGCATCCCGGCCTGCACCTCAAGCGAAGAGGCCGCCCCCGGTTTCACGAGCTCGGCAATCTCAATGAGCCGCTGCCGACCCCTGCAAGACGTACCCGATTCGGCCAGCAACAGCATATCGGCCGACTCCATAAGAGCGGGCCGCGACCACAGGTCCGAGATCGCACCGTCGCTCAGACAAGGAGCCCAGGAGCTCTGTGAATAGAACGCCTTTCTCGACGCGTTGTCCTCAAGCAGGACCGCTATCAAATGTTTAATCGCCGGCGGGCACTCATATACCGAGAACGTCCCGCAAAGCTCGTTGGCCATCATGAGTCCCTCGATCCAGGA
>DJRK01000053.1:2449-2935 GCA_002440065.1 Atopobium sp. UBA6362
GATCGGGCAACCACCTGTTGGAGGGCGAACGCCGGGGACGCGACGCTCACGTTCTCCGTTATCGGGATAATCGAGCCGGGCGGAAGATCGCCGGACCAATAGCGCGGCTGGACAACGGCCGTTTTCTTCGCGTTCCGCTTCTCTACCAGCACATCGATGGGCAACGTTAGGCACGGGGCAAGCGCGAAGAATATGTCGCGCAGGTTTTGCGCGAGCTGCCCCGCATGCCTCCAGCGGGCACCGGATACGAATGGCTCGCAACACGGAAGCGTATCGATCAGCTCGTTCTGAAGGCGGACGACCGTCTCCTCAGAAACGAATTTCTGCAGGCCGGTATCGGCGACTTGGCCCGAGGCCAGAAGCCGGACGACCGGCGGCGTACGCCAGAACCGAAGAGCCGATATGTCGCAGATGACGGTTTCCATGGATAAACGCTATCACAGGCTCGCCGTTTCGCCTACAGAAACAAAAACTCTGACTTTTCCG
>DJRK01000053.1:2988-8298 GCA_002440065.1 Atopobium sp. UBA6362
TTCTACGGAAACCTCGAGTATCGAGGCCTCTCAGGCCGCGTTTTTCCTGGGCATTTACTGCTCTCAGGCGCCTTGATACTCGCCGTTCTTGTAGAAATGTCGGAAAAGTCAGAGTTTGTTGGGATCGGCCCGATTTACGCGACTTTGACGGCACGCATCCGCAGACGAACGTAGTCGGCGACCCAGGTCCCGTCCTCGCGGCGCATCGTGGGCTCGAGCTCGGCCACCGCCTCGGCGATCATCTCGTCCGCAAGCTGCTCGTCGATGCCCTCAAAGGGCTTCCTATCGAACATATGAATCCAATCGACCAGGCCGTTCTCGCCCTTGAGCGACGTCGGCCGGTCAAAGAGCGTCGCATACGTCACGCGCAGGCCGGCAGCCTCGACAAGCGGCGCGTACTCCCCCACCGTAGGAAAGTAGAACGCCAGCTCGTACTTCTTGCCGCGGCGCGCGAAGGCGCGGGCAAGCGCCTCGTGGATGGAGCCCGCGCAACCGAAGCCGCCCATCTCGAAGACGAACTGCCCGCCTGGCCTGAGCGCCGCCGCCACGTGCGCGAGCGCCTCGGGCTGGCGATCGGCGTCGACCCAGTGGAACATGGCGTTCGAGAACACGGCGTCAACGGGCTCATCGAGCTCGAAGCTCGTCGCGTCACCTTGAATGAACCGCAGTTCAGGATAGGTATCACGAGCAAGGTCGAGCATCGACTCGGACGCATCGAGCCCCAGCACGTCGTACCCGCGCGCAGCGAGCTCCGCCGTCAGCCGCCCGTTGCCGCACCCCAGGTCGAGCACGCGCGACCCCGCCGGCGCATCGATCAGGTCGGCCACCGCCGCGCCGTAGCCCGGCACGAACCCAAAGTCCGCCGCGTACCCCTTCGCGTCCCACTCGATGTTCATCCGTGCTCCCCTCGATGGTCTTCTTACAAACAGCAGATGCACCGCATTTACACGTTCCGGGCCCATAATCGTCGCCAAGACGCGCAAGCGATGTGCATCCTCGCGGCGCCCCGGTGCCGCTGCGCGCTATCGTAGCCCAAACAAACCCGAGGAAGGAACCGCATGACCAGCCCCCACCGCGTACTGCTCTACACCATGGACGACGACTCCGACTTTGCCCGCGAATGCCTGCGCGAGCTCGGCGCCGAGAAGGACATCGAGCTCGTGAGCCGCACGCACGGCATCTTCGAGGCGCCCAGCGCCGAGGAGCTCGCCGGGTTCGAGGCGGTTGTCGGCGAGTTCATGCCGGTGCTCGGCGACGAGGTCGGGATCATGGCGGACGCCGGGGTCCGCCTCGTGGCGAGCATGTCCATCGGGATCAACCACATGGACGTCGCCGGCCTGGAGGCACGCGGCGTCGCGGTCTCGAACTGCCCCGGCTACTGCGCCGACGACGTGGCGCTCCACGCGGTCACGCTCATGCTCGACCTCATGCGCCAGGTCACCCTCTCCAACCGCGACGTGCTCGCCGGCAACTGGAACCCCAAGTTCGGGCACGAGATGCGCCGCCCGGCGGGCCAGACGCTCGGGCTCGTCTTCTTTGGCCGCATCGCGCGCAAGGTGGCGCCGCTCGCCCAGGCCCTCGGCATGAAGGTGCTGGTCTGGGCCCCCACAAAGAGCGCCGAGGAGCTCGCGGCGGCGGGATGCGAGAAGGCCGAGACGCTCGACGGGCTGCTCGCCGCCTCCGACGTGGTGAGCCTCCACTGCCCGCTCATCCCGCAGACCGAGAAGCTCATCGGCGCCCGCGAGCTCTCGCTCATGAAGCCGACGGCACTGCTGATAAACACGGCCCGCGGCGGCTGTGTGGACGAGGACGCGCTGGCAGACGCCCTCGAGGCGGACACCATCGCCGGCGCCGGGCTCGACGTGCTGACCGTCGAGAAGGACGTGGCCGGCCAGCGCCTGCCGCACTGCCCCAACTGCGTGGTCACGCCGCACACCGCCTACGTCACGCGCGAGGCGAACGAGGCCCTTGTCAGGATGAGCCTCAAGTCCGTCTGCGAGCTGCTCCTCGAGGGCCGCGAGCCCGAGTACGCAGTGCACGCGTAACGAACCGGCGACGCTCGGTGCGGACACCCCCGGGACGAACGAGTGCCGAGAAAAAACGCAGATGCATACGGTTTACGTGTTTCGACCCCAAATCCGGGCCCTTGGGCACGTAAACCGTATGCATCTAAATAGCAACGCTCTTCTCGGTACGACTCGAGGCGATCCGCGACAAACCGCCCGCTACTCGGCGGTCGACTCCTCGCGGCGGGCGACCTCGTCGATCAGGATCGCGTCGCCGTGCTTGGCGCCGGCGACGGAGAGGCCCATGAACACGCCCATCGCCGTGATGTAGGCAAAGAGCATCGCCGGGTTCACGTCCATGACCACGCCGGAGAGAATCGGGGTGATGACCTGCGCGGCCATGCTCACCGTGTAGTAGTAGCCCGAGTAGCGGCCCACGGAACTCGAGCTGCAGCACTCCAGGATCATCGTGTAGACGCACATGTCCACGCCGCCGAGCGAGACGCCCATCAGCAAGAAGACCAGGTAGAGCGCGGGGCTGAAGCCGGGCACGAGCCAGATGACGAGCGGGCACGCCACCATGACGGCAGAGCACAGCAGCGCGACCTTCTTGCGGCCGATCTTGAGCGAGAGGTTCGCGAGGGGCACGTAGCTCACGAGCGCGCCGGCGATGGTCACGATATTGATGATCGCGTACGAGCCGCCGGCCATGCCGTAGAAGAGGTCGGCGTAGCGGCTGATGTTCGTCGTCATCGCGTTATAGCTCATGTAGTAGAAGAACGTGGCCGAGAGCAGCAACGCGATCGAGACGCGCATCGAGCGGTCGGCGACGCGCTCCTTGCCGCCGGCCTCGGGCGAGTCGTCCTTGTCGATCTCGGCCTCGTCGATGCCCATCTCGAGGGACTTCTCGCGCATCTTCCGCACGAGCGCGGGCTCCTTGACGAGCGCGCCGTACACAACGGCCGAGACGAGGACGAACGCGGCCTGCAGCAAGAAAAGCGGCAGGTAGTCGGGCTTCTCGACGTTCGGGACCATGACCGAGATGGCCACGAGCATGACGCCCGTGCCCGCGTAGCCCACGATCTTCTGCACGGAATCGGCCTTGGTGCGCAGCGGACGCGGCGTGATGTCGGCCACGATGGCGACCGTCATAGTGCGGTACATGCAGATCGCGAGCAGCGTGATCACGATCGCGCAGATGAGCAGCGGCAGGCTCCCCATGTTGTTCGCGAGGGCGATGAGCGGGATGGAGAGCGTCGCGATCGCGGAGCCCAAGAGGATGAACGGCGTGCGGCGGCCGAGCTTGCTCGTGCAGCGGTCGGACAGGATGCCGAAGAGCGGCAGGAGGAACAGGCCGAAGACGTTGTCGATGGCCATGATCGCGCCGGTAACGGAGTTCGAGAGGCCAAAGGTGTTCGTGAGCATCTTGGGCACGATGCCGTCGTAGACCTGCCAGAAGCTGATCATGCCCATGAAGGGCAGGGACGCGAGCGCGATGGCGCGGTTATCGAGCTTGGCGGCGCGCTTTGCGGCGGAGTTTGCCATGTGGAGGAAAACCTTTCTGATTTGATGCTAAGAAGGGCTGAGAGGAGCGACACGTGCAGGGGCACGCGAGCAACGATTGAACGCCTAGATGTCCGCCAGGTGGGAGAGGAAGGCGACATAGAACTCGATGCCGCGCTTATACACCTCCACCCCGATCCTCTCGTTGGCCGCGTGCAGGAGCTTGCGCGCCTCGCCCGAGTACACGAAGCCGCAGAACCGGTAAACGCGGTCGCAGATGGCGTTGAACTCACGGGAGTCGGTGCAGGAATTCTGCACGTAGGGGGCGAAGCCGACCTCGGGGTAGACGCCCGAGACGCAGCGGTGGATGTAGTCGAAGGCGGCGTCGTGTTCGAAGGGGCTCACGGGCGCGGGCTCCGTGTAGGGAATGGCCTCGTTGACCTCGACCGTCACGTGGTCGGGGGTCAGGCCGGAAGCCTCGCACTCCTCGGCGGCGAGGCGGCGGGCACGCTCGACGGCGTCGGCGATGGTCTCGAAGGGGGCCACGCGCACGTTGAAGTTCGCGCTCGCCGTGGGCGGCAGGACGTTGTGCGCGGTCGAGCCCTCCATCTGCGTGAGGGCATAGGTCGTGCGGATCATCGCGCCGGTCTCGGGCACGCCCGCCATGATCTTCTTCACAAGGGGGCGCGTGAGCCACAGGTTGCCGAAGACGGCCTTGTACAGCGCGTTGCTGCGGGCGCCCAGCTCAGAGAGCGTGGCCTCGACGGCCGGCACCATCACGGGGCGGCCGGGGTTCGCGCCTATGCGCTCGCACGCGCGGGAGAGGAGCCGGCACGCGTCGCTGGCCGCGGGCGTCGAGGCGTGACCGCCGTCCGCGCGGGCCGTGACGGTGAGGTCGACGTGGCCCTTCTCGGAGACGCCGACCATGGCCACGGGCTCGGCGACGCCAAGAGGGGCGTCCGCCGCCACCGCGCCGCCCTCGTCGAGGACCAGGTACGGGCGGATCCCGTGGCTGCGGAACCAGTCGACCGCGTGCGCGCAGGTGGGCGCCGCGATCTCCTCGCCGTCGCTCGAGAAGTACCAGACGTCGCGCGGGGGCACGTAACCCTGGCCGATGAGGTGCTCGGCCGCCTCGAAGAACGCGCCGACGATGCACTTGGTGTCGAGGGTGCCGCGGCCCCAGATCTCGCCGTCCACGACCTCGGCGCCAAAGGGGTCGTGCTCCCAGTCCTGGCCCTCGACGGGGACGACGTCCTGGTGGGCCATCATCACGACGGGGTCGAGCGCGGGGTCGGCGCCCGGCCAGCGGAGAAGGATGCCGAAGTCGTCGATCATCGTGAGCTCGCACGACTCGAACGTGCGCGGGTACAGGCGGCGCAGCGTGGGCACCCAGCGGCGGAACGGCTCGTCGTCGCGCTGCGAGACGTCCTCGCGGCTCACGGTCGGGATGCGGATGAGCTCGCGGAAGCGCTCGACCGCGGCGTCGCCGGCCTTGTAGCCGCCGGCGTCCACGGGCGCGCCGTCGGGCGCGGAGGGCTTGAGCTTCGCGGCGCCCACGGCGCAGGCGGCAGCACCGGCGCACACGGCCGCGGCCGCGACGCCCAACCCAGTACAGACAACATCGGAAGCACGCATGATGGCTCCTCTCGGCAAGAAAACGTTGAGGAGCACTATACCTGTTGACGACTCAACATGTGCCAAGAAGCCCCGATCGTTTGCCCATCGGTCACAAATGAGAGTATTTGGTGACAGTATTTGGGGACAGGTTCGAAAAACGCTCAAATGAAAGCTTTTGGGGACA
>DJRK01000012.1:0-198 GCA_002440065.1 Atopobium sp. UBA6362
TCGCGCTCAAGACCCGCAACGCCATCCTGATCTCGCCGCACCCCCGTGCCAAGAAGTGCACCGCCGAGGCCGCCCGCATCGTCCGCGAGGCCGCCGAGGCCGCAGGCGCCCCCGCCGGCATCATCGACTGGATCGACACCCCGTCCCTCGAGCTCACGAACGAGCTCATGCGCGACGCCGACATCATCCTGGCCACCG
>DJRK01000012.1:228-17571 GCA_002440065.1 Atopobium sp. UBA6362
CCGGCGGCCCCGGCATGGTGAACGCCGCCTACTCCTCCGGCACCCCCGCCCTGGGCGTCGGCCCCGGCAACACCCCGGCCATCATCGACTCCTCGGCCGACATCAAGCTCGCCGTCAACTCGATCATCCACTCCAAGACCTTCGACAACGGCATGATCTGCGCCTCCGAGCAGTCCGTGACCGTCCTGGCGGACGTCTACGACGCCGTGAAGGCCGAGTTCAAGGCCCGCGGCTGCTACTTCCTCAAGGGCGAGGAGCTCGATAAGGTCCGCAAGACCGTCATCATCAACGGCTCCGTGAACGCGAAGATCGTGGGCCAGTCCGCCTACACCATCGCCCAGATCGCCGGCGTCGAGGTGCCCAAGTCCACGAAGATCCTCATCGGCGAGGCCACGTCCGTCGAGCCCTCCGAGGCCATGGCGCACGAGAAGCTCTCCCCGGTCCTGGGGATGTACAAGGCCAAGACCTTCGACGAGGCCCTTGCCAAGGCCGAGCGCCTCGTCGCCGACGGCGGCTACGGCCACACCTCCTCGCTCTACATCGACGTGAACGAGAAGGAGAAGATCCAGAAGCACTACGAGGCCATGAAGACCTGCCGCGTGCTCATCAACACGCCTTCTTCCCAGGGCGGCATCGGCGACCTCTACAACTTCAAGATGGCCCCGTCCCTTACCCTCGGCTGCGGCTCCTGGGGCGGCAACTCCGTCTCCGGCAACGTCGGTCCCCAGCACCTGCTCAACATCAAGTCCGTTGCAGAGAGGCGAGAGAACATGCTGTGGTTCCGTACCCCCGAGAAGATCTTCTTCAAGAAGGGCTGCATGCCCGTCGCGCTGCGCGAGCTCAGCGAGGTCTACGGCAAGAAGCGCGCCTTCATCGTGACCGACTCCTTCCTCTACACCTCCGGCTTCACCAAGAAGATCGAGGCCTCCCTCGATGAGCAGGGCATCGTCCACGCGAGCTTCTGGTCCATCTCGCCCGACCCCAAGCTCCAGGACTGCCTGAAGGGCCTCGAGCAGCTCCGCGCCTTCGAGCCCGACTGCATCATCGCCATCGGCGGCGGCTCCGCCATGGACGCCGGCAAGATCATGTGGTCCATGTACGAGAACCCGGACGAGAAGTTCGAGGACATGTCCATGGACTTCATGGATATCCGCAAGCGCGTCTACACCTTCCCCAAGATGGGCAAGAAGGCCTTCTTCGTCGCCATCCCGACCTCCTCGGGCACCGGCTCCGAGGTCACGCCGTTCTCCA
The DNA here is from genome assembly GCA_002440065.1 of Atopobium sp. UBA6362. Classification (GTDB taxonomy): domain Bacteria; phylum Actinomycetota; class Coriobacteriia; order Coriobacteriales; family Atopobiaceae; genus Paratractidigestivibacter. The sequence goes on from DJRK01000012.1 coordinate 1,480, forward strand.
TCATCACCGACGCGAACACCGGCACCAAGTGGCCCATCACCGACTACGAGCTCATGCCTAACATGGCCATCGTCGACACCGACAACATGATGACCCAGCCCAAGGGCCTGACCTCCGCCTCCGGCGTCGACGTCCTGACCCACTGCCTCGAGGCCTACGCCTCCGTCATGGCGTCCGACTACACCGACGGCCTGGCGCTGCGCGGCATGAAGCTCGTCTTCGAATACCTGCCCCGCGCCTACGACAACCCGAACGACGTCGAGGCCCGCGACCACATGGCCAACGCCTCCACGCTCGGCGGCCTCGCCTTCGCGAACGCCTTCCTGGGCGTCAACCACTCCATGGCGCACAAGCTCGGCGCGTACCACCACATCCCGCACGGCTGGGCCAACGCCGTCATCCTCACCCGCATCCTTCGCTACAACGCGGCTGAGCGCCCGACCAAGATGGGCACCTTCCCGCAGTACGACCACCCCAAGACGCTGCACCGTTACGCCGAGGCTGCCCGCTTCTGCGGCGTGACCGGCAAGGACGACCACGAGGTGTTCGAGAAGTTCCTGCAGAAGATCACGGAGCTCTTCGACCACGTGGGCGTCAAGCACACGATCGCCGAGTACGGCGTCGACGAGAAGTACTTCCTCGACACCCTCGACGAGATGTCCGAGAACGCGTTCAACGACCAGTGCACCGGCGCGAACCCGCGCTACCCGCTCATCTCCGAGATCAAGAGCCTCTACCTCGACGCCTACTACGGCCGCGAGCCGAGCTCTTACGAGGACTAGTCCCTCAAGCGTTGCGCGATGGGGCAGGTGGCGGCCTGCCCCATCCGGTTTTGTTCGGCATGGCAGGTTTCAGCACGTTGCCACAAAGGAGGCAGCACTATGGAACTTTCTGAGAACAAGGTGGCCCTCGTCGAGCGCCACAACAAGACCGTCTATCAGGACGGCGACCGCATCGTCAAGGTCTTCAAGAAGGGCAAGCCGGCCGGCGACGTCTTCAACGAGGCCATGAACATCGCCCGCATCGGCGAGACCGACATCAAGCACCCCCATGTGCTCGAGGTCTCCCAGCTCGCGGACGGCTCCTGGGCACTCGCGACCGAGTACGTGCCCGGCACGACTCTTCGCGCCCTTCTCGACGAGGCCGCCGGCGACGCCGCGAAGACCTCCGAGCTCATCGAGAAGTTCGTCGACCTGCAGGTCGCGGTCCAGGGCACGAAGGCCCCTGACCTCCTGACCAAGCAGAACATGAAGTTCGAGAACATGATCTCCGGGCTCCAGGGCGTCGACCCCACGGTCCGCTACGATCTCCAGATGCGCGCCGCCCGCATGAACCTTGGCACCGCCATCTGCCACGGCGACTTCAACCCGAGCAACGTCATCGTCGCCGATGACGGCAGCCTCTACGTCTGCGACTGGGCGCACGTCACGCGCGGCCTTCCCGAGGCCGACGCCGCCCTTACCTACATCCTCTTCAAGATGTACCACGAGGAGCAGGCCGACCTCTACCTCGACCTCTACTCCGTGAAGGCGGACGTGCCCAAGCAGAAGATCATGTACTGGGTGCCCGTCGTGGCCGCCGTCGAGCTTTCCCGCGGCCGCAACGACGCCGACGACATGCTCTCGAGCTTCGTCGACGCCGCGAACGACTACGAGTAGTGTTCTTCTCGCATAACGCGGTCCGGTTTGGATGCGCCCCGTTGGTTTTGCCGACGGGGCGTTTTTTGCGCTGGGGTAGTATGGGGGTGTTGAATCGATAGGGGAGTTAGGTATGAGGCGTAGGCTCGCAGGTATTCTTTGCACGGTGGTGGCCGTGGTCGCGCTGCTCGGGACCCTGGGGTGCAAATCCGAGGCAGACGGTGTCAAGGACATCGTCTCAAAGCAGCTCGACGCATACACGGCCTTCGCCTTGGGCGAGGAGCCCAAGGAAGGGGAGCCTCAACCGGTCTTCGATGACGACGATACGGCCCAGGTGCTCTCGGGCTACGGGATTGACGTGGACGAGTACCACCGGCATCTCTACAAGAACTTCTCGTACAAGATCGACGACGCCACGGTCGACGGCGATTCAGCGACGGTCTCGGTTGACGTCGCGAACGCCTCCCTCGACGCGGCTCTCTCGGCTGCTTCCGCGGACTATTCCGCTTGGCAGGAAACCGACGAGGCGCAGTCGGCCTATGCCGATATGGGCCATCAAGCCCTCTTGGAGAAGCTCATGCAGTTCCTCTACCAGCACCTCGATGCCAATGAGTCTCCCGAGACGACCACCGTCGACATTCACCTCTCAAAAGCCGATAACGGCGCCTGGCAAATCACTCGCTAGCAATTTGGGGTCCGACCCCAACTTAACTTGGTATCCGACCCCAAATTGCTACTGGTGGCGGTAGGTGACGAAGCGGTAGGGGATACCGGCCTTTGTCTCGCCCTCGCCATCGACGGACTCGATGGCCCAGCTGGGTTCCTCGTCGAGGTTCGGGAACCAGGCGTCGGCGCCGCAGGTCGTCTCGTTCATGGTCACATAGGCGCGTTCGCACCTGTCCAGGAGTGCGCGGTAGAGCGACTCGCCGCCGATGAGCCAGACCTTCTCGTCGCCGGCCACGGCCTCGAGCGCCGCATCTATCGTCGAGAAAACCTCGACCCCTTGGGGCGCATAGCCCCCCTGCCGAGAAACGACCACGTTTCGCCGCCCTTTGAGCGGGCCTCCCGGGAAGCTCTCGAAGGTCTTGCGGCCCATGAGGACCGTGCTGCCCATGGTGAGCGAAACGAAGCGCTGCATATCGGCCTTGTTGCGCACGAGCAGCCGCCCGTCTTTGCCGATGGCCCAGTCGGAAGTGACGGAAACGATGGCGTCCATGGGGTCTCCTAAACGGCGATGGGGATGTTTTTGACCTGCGGCCCGTGCTCGTAGCCCTCCACGATGAGGTCGTCCGTGGTGAAGGCGTAGAAGTCGTGCACCTCGGGGTTCAGCGTCACCTTTGGCGCGGCGTAGCGCGGGCGCTCTATGAGCTCCTTCACGATGTCCACGTGACGGTCGTAGATGTGGGCGTCGGCGATCATGTGCACGAGCTCGCCCGGGATCATGTCGACCGTCTGGGCGACCATCATGAGTAGGATCGCGTACTGGCACACGTTCCAGTTGTTCGCGGCGAGGACGTCTTGGCTGCGCTGGTTGAGCAGCATGTTCAGCGTGGGCTTCTCGTCGCCCTTGCGCTGCGTCACGTTGTAGGTCACGGAGTAGGCGCAGGGGTAGAGGTTCATCTCGGAGAGGTCGTGGAAGACGTAGGTGTTCGTCATGATGCGGCGGGAGTACGGAGTCTCGCGCAGGTCGTAGAGGACCTTGTCCATTTGGTCGAAGTCTCCCTGGGGGTAGTGCGACTTCTGCGCGATTTGGTAGCCGTACGCCTTGCCGATCGAGCCCGTCTCGTCGGCCCACTCGTCCCAGATGTGGCCCTTGAGGTCTTGGATGTTGTTCGATTTGCGCTGGTAGATCCACAGCACCTCGTCCATGGCGGTCTTGAGCGCCGTGCGGCGCAGCGTGAGGGCGGGGAACTCCTCGCGCAGGTCGTAGCGGTTGCAGACCCCAAAGCGCTTGATCGTGTACGCCGGGGTTCCGTCCTCCCAGTGGGGGCGGACCTTCTGCCCCTCGGTCGTGGTGCCGTTCTCGATGATGTCGCGGCACATGGCCACGAAGATGTCGTCTGCCTTGCTCATGTCTCTCCTGACTTCCTTAGAGGAGCTCTGCCGAGAAGTGCTCGTCCCAAAAAACGCCGATCGATTTCGCGAGGTGCTCGTCGGCCGCGAGCCAGTCGACGCTCATGAGGTCCGCCTGCGAAAGCCAGCGGAGCTCGGCATGCTCGAGCGCCTGGGGCTTCGCCTCGGGCGCGAGCGTGCAGACGAACGCCTCCAGGCTCAGGTGGAAATCGTGGTAGTCGTGCTCGACGGTGTCGTAGGGGTAAACGAGCTGCAGCTCACAGCCCAGTTCCTCACGGATCTCGCGCCGCAGGGCCTCCTCCGGCGCCTCTCCCTCCTCGATCTTCCCTCCGGGAAACTCCCAGCTCGCGCCCTCGCCCTTGTCCGCTCGCTTCGCGGCCAAGAGCCGGCCGTTGTCCTGGATGAGCGCCGCGGCGACCCGAATGGTCTGCATCTTTATGCCTCCTGCATCTTCACGACGGCGTAGACGCCCTCGCCGCCGTCGCCCAAGACGACCGTCCGGCCGTTCTCGCACTCGTGCACGACGGGATGGATGGTGTCGCCCGGCCAGGCCATGGTGCGGTACTGGACGCAGAGCCGCTTGAGCTCGAGGTCGATCCCGAGCTCCTTGAGGGCCGCCTGCGCGAAGAGCACGTACTGGGCGTTGTTCACGTGGCCGTTCGTGTCGAGGTGCTGCTCGGTCACGTGGATGGGGCCGCACGCCCGGCCCTCTCCCTCCACGGCGATCCTGCGTTCCATGGGCGGCAGGTCGACGCGGGGCTCGTCCGTGAGGTAGATCTTCTGGGACTCGGGGACGCGGACGACCTTGCCGGCGTTCAGGTCGTAGACGAACCACTGGGAATCGGCTTTCACGAGCGGCTGGCCCTGGGCGTTCTCGATCTGAAAGCACCTCTGCGCGTGGAGACGCTTAAGCTCGTAGCTCCAGGTCGAGGTCGTGATCGTCTCAGCGAAGTCGGGAAGCCGTTCGATCTCTATCTCCCAGGCGGCGAGGATCCATCCGAGCCCCTCGGCCTTGAGGCGGCCGACCCCGTATCCCAGGTCCTCGGAGTGGAACGTAGAGCAGTCTTGCAGGTAGTTCATCATCGAGACGAGCGAGAGCCGCCCGTTCTCGTCGCATTCGCTGTAACGGACGCGGCTTTGGAACGAGTACATGTGACCTCCTAGTTTCATTGCCTTTGACCTTATCAGCATTTGCGTTGCGGGGTTGTTGATAGAATCGCGATAACAATGAATCTACGGCCCTCGGCCGGGGAAATCGCGGGAGGTCACATGGAGAACGTGAGGTTTGCCACCATCGGCACGAGCGGCATCTGCGAGCGGTTCATCGATGCGCTGCAGGGGGAGGCGCGCGCCCGGCTCGTGGGCTGCTACTCCCGCGACCTCGCTCATGCGTGGGAGTTCGCGTCCGCGCACGGCGCCGGGCTCGCGTTCGATTCGCTCGATGAGCTCGCCGCGAGCAAGGACGTCGATGCGGTTTATGTGGCGAGCCCCAACGCCCTGCATGCCCCTCAGGCAAAGAAGCTCATCGCCGGCGGAAAGCACGTGCTTGTGGAGAAGTCCTTCGCGTCGAACGAGCGAGAGGCCCGCGAGGTCTTCTTGTCCGCCTCTGAGCAGGGCGTCGTTGCCATGGAGGCCATGCGCAACATCCACACGCCGACCTTTGCCGCCATCCGTCGCGAGACCTCGAAGCTCGGCGAGGTGCGCTTGGCGAGCTTCGGCTTCTCCAAGGTGACGTCGCGCATCGCCGCCCTCCGCGCCGGCAAGAAGACCAACATCTTTGACCCGCGCCTCGCGGCAGGAGCCCTTTGCGACATGGGGATCTACTGCGTCGCGCCCGCGGTCGCGCTCTTTGGCAGGCCGCGGAGCGTCTCGGCGAGCGGGGTCACGGTCCCTGCCGTGGGCGTGGCCGCCGGCGACCCCTGCGGCACTATCGACCTCGCGGGCGTCGTCGCCTTGGGGTACGACGGCATGGCGGCGAGCCTCACGTACGGCAAGGTGTCCGACGATTACCTGCCCTGCCAGGTCGCCGGCGAGCTTGGGACGCTCCAGTGGGAGCAGATGGGCGCGCCCGAGAACCTGCGCGTCTTCGACCACGAGGATAAGGGCCTCGTCTTCAAGATGCAGAGGCCCGAGGGCCGGCTCGTCCCCACGGACGCCCCGGCAAACGACATGCTCTTCGAGGTCGAGGACTTCGTTTCCGCGGTCTTGGGCGATGAGGAGGCGCTCGAGGCAGCCGACCGCTATCGCCGCATCACCCTCGACACCGCCTACGTCCTGGACGAGGCGCGCCGTCAGATGGGCGTCGTCTTCCCTGCGGATCGCTAGCATCGCGCGCCAAAAGCCCCTTGAGTTTGGGAAAACAGCGAGGCGCGGAACCCTTGCTCTGGGTTCCGCGCCTCGTGTCTCTCGGACCGCAATTTTAAATGAACGCCTGGTCGAATACCTAGCTTGGGTAGGCGACGTCCTCTGTCCCGCCGAACTTGGGCTCGCCTTCGTCCTTCTTGCCGTAGCTGCTCATGGCGTCCACGATGAGGCGCGCCGCCCCGGGGAGGACGCTTGCCTCGTAGTGATCCGTGAGCACCGTTTGGGTCTCGCCGTCGACCTCGATGGGCACGGGCTCGGTGGTGTCGACCGAGATGTGGCGGCCGCGGTAGCTCACGATATGGGGCCGGCCGATCTTGTTGCCCTCACGGTCGACGAGCGCCATGAAGATAGGGCCTATGAGCTGGGCGGGGTTGCTCACTTCGACCATGATCACGTTGAGAAGCCCATCGTCCATGCGGCAGTCGCCCACGATGCAGATGTCGTTCTGGATCATGGCGGTGTTCGCCACGAGGCACATGATCCCGCGGCGCTCGTACACGGTGCCGTCGACGTCTATGCGAAAGCCGACGACCTTGGGACGGGGGTTCGCGAGCGCCGCCGCGTAGTAGGCCGCCTCGCCCATCATCTTCTTGTTCGGCAGGGCCGCCTGCATGAGCTGGGCGTCGTAGCCCGTGCCGGACATGAGGGCGAACCCGCGGCTGTGCGCGCCGCCGTCGGTTCCCGTCCAGCTCATGGTGCCCAGGTCGATGTCGGCCGTGGCGCCTATCCTGCAGGCGCGGGCGAGCGACTGGGGCTCGGGCGTGTTGCCGAGGTTCGCGTTGAAGAGGTTCGCCGTCCCGGAGGGGAACGCGCAGACGGGTATCCGGGTCCCGGCGAGGGCGTGGAGGACCGATGAAACGGTGCCGTCGCCGCCCGAGGCCACGACCACGTCGAAGCCCTCGGCGCCCCTCACGGCGTCCTTGGGGTCGAAATCGTCCTCCAACAGCCTGAACACGCATTCGTCGCCTTGTCGGACGAGCGATCGCTCGAACTGGTAGATGGCGTCCGACCCAAAGCCGGACTTGGGATTGTGGACTATGAGCGTGCGCACACGGCCCTCCTCGCACATGGTCTTCTTGCGTAATCTGTATGATGTATCAGTCCTCACGGCTCTTTGCCGCGTGGACGGATGTTACCCAAAACCTGCAAAGAATCGAGCTTCCTGTTGTTTCTTTCTACCCAAGAAGAGCTCAACGCCTTTTGCGAGCGGGCATCGTCGAGCCGCGTCATCGCCGTTGACACGGAGTTCCTCCGCGAGAAGACCTATTACCCGCGCCTGTGCCTCGTCCAGGTGAACACCGGCTCCGAGATCGCCTGCGTCGACCCCATCTCTATCCCGAACCTCGACCCTTTGGCCGAGCTCTTTGAGGACCCCGACGTCGTGAAGGTGTTCCACGCGTGCTCCCAGGACCTCGAGGTCATCTACGACGCCATGGGCTGCGTCTGCGAGAACGTCTTCGACACGCAGGTCGCCGCCGCTTTCCTGGGCTTGAGGCAGCAGATCGGCTACGGACAGCTCGTCGAGTCGTTCTGCGGCGTCCACCTGGCCAAGGCCGAGGCTCTCACCGACTGGTCGCGCCGCCCGCTCGACCCCGAGCAGCTCGTCTACGCCGAGGACGACGTGCGCTACCTGCCGAGCATCTACGAGCAGATGATTTCCAAGCTCATCAAGCTCGACCGCCTCTCCTGGGTGGGGCCCGAGATGCGCGAGGTGAGCGACCCCGCGCGCATAAAGAAGGACCCGCTCGACGCCTACCTCAAGCTCCGCCGCGCGAACTCCCTCACGAGGCGGCAGCTCGCCGTGGCCCGCGAGGTGTGCTGCTGGCGCGAGGAGGCCGCCGCTGCGCGCGACGTGCCCCGCAAGTGGCTCTTGTCCGACGAGGTCATCGTCGAGATCTGCCGCAGGACCCCCACGGCCCTGCCGCGCCTCCGCCGCGTCCGCGGGCTCGAGAAGACCCCCGAGGCCGAGGCGCGCGCCATCATCGCCGCCGTCGAGAAGGGCCTCGCGTGTCCCGCGGACCAGTGCCCCGTCCCCGTGAAGCGCCCCAAGCCCTCGGCCGATTCCGAGGGCGCCGTCGACCTCATGATGGCCGTCGTCAAGGTCGTCGCCGACAAGGCGGGCCTCGCCCCGCAGGTGCTCGCCACGAAGGACGACCTCGTGGAGTACCTCGCCGCCGCCGAGGGGTCGCGCCTCTCGAGCGGCTGGAGGGGGGAGCTCGTGGGCAAGCCTCTCTCGCGCCTGCTCGCGGGCGAGCTCGGCCTTACGCTCGTCGACGGCAAGATCGAGCTCCTTTAGTACTTCCTACCTGCGGATATATTTTTGTCCGATGCGTGTTGTATGTTTAGTCGCACGCAGGGTCGGGGTATAAGCGGCCCTACACGTAAACGAAGGGAGCTTCCATGGGCTATGGGTATTACGGCTACGGGTACGGCATGGGTATGAACGCCTCGTACCTCCTGCTCGTCATCGTCTCGCTCGTGCTCGGCCTGGGGACCCAGGCCTACATAAAGAAGACCTATCGCAAGTGGTCGGGGGTGCCCGCTTCCATCCGCGGGACCGGCGCCGAGGTCGCGCGCAGGATGCTCGACGAGGGCGGCGCCGGGAGCGTGGGGATCACGCGCATCGCGGGCGAGCTCACCGACAACTTCGACCCGCGAGACGGGCAGCTTCACCTTTCCGGCGACAACTTCGGCGGCGCGTCCGTGGCCTCCGTCGCCGTCGCGTGCCATGAGGCGGGCCATGCCGTGCAGGCGGCCAAGGGCTTCTCGTTCTACCGGCTCCGCGCGAGCCTCGTGCCGGTCGTGAACTTCGCCTCGAACGCGTGGAGCGTCCTTCTCGTCCTCGGCGTCTTCATGAACACGATGGGCCTCGTCAAGGTCGGGATCTTGCTCTTTGCCGCGACGGTCGTCTTCTCGCTCGTCACCCTCCCGGTCGAGATAGACGCTTCCCGCCGCGCCGTGGCCTTCCTTGCCAAGAACGGCGCGGGCGTCGACCAAAAGGGTGCCCGTCAGGTACTCACGGCCGCGGCACTCACCTACGTCGCCGCGGCGCTCGTCTCCATCCTCCAGCTCGTGTACCTCCTCGTCCAGTACGGCGGGGACCGCGACAGGAGGTAGGACATGCCGATCGGTTCAAAAGACGAGGCGTTGAGCGTCTCCGAGGCCGTGGGGCTCGCGAAGTCGAACGTCTCGGCATGGCCCGCGCTCACGGTCATGGGCGAGGTCTCCGGCTTCCGCGGTCCCAATGCGCGTAGCGGGCACTGCTATTTCGAGGTCAAGGACGACGGTGCCGCCATGAGCGTCATCGTCTGGCGCGGCACCTACGCCCATGCCGGGTTCGAGCTCAAGGACGGGCTCCAGGTCCAGCTCACGGGCAAGTTCGATATCTACAAGGGCTCCGGCAAGATGTCCTTTGTGGCGAGCCGGATCTCGGTCGCGGGCGAGGGCGTGCTCAGGCAGCAGGTGGCCGAGCTCGCGCGCAAGCTCGAGCGCGAGGGGCTTATGGACCCCATGCGCAAGCGGCGCATCCCCGCCTTCTGCACGAGGGTCTGCGTCGTCACGTCGCTATCCGGTTCCGTCATCGAGGACGTCAAGCGGACGCTCGCGCGGAGAAACCCGCTCGTGCTCATCGACGCCGTGGGTTGCAGCGTCCAGGGGACGGATGCCCCGACCACGATCGTGCGGGCGCTCGGCGTTGCGGCCTCCTATAAGCCGGACGCGATCCTCCTCGTGCGCGGCGGAGGTTCCTTCGAGGACCTCATGTGCTTCAACGACGAGTCCGTCGCGCGCGCCGTCGCAGCTTGCCCCGTCCCCGTGATCACGGGCATTGGCCACGAGCCAGACACCTCGATCGCCGACATGGTGGCCGACAGACGCTGCTCGACCCCGACGGCTGCCGCCGAGTCGGTCGCGCCTGCCATCGACGAGGTCGAGCGTCAGATCTCTCAGCGCCAGGTTCGCCTGGGCCGCTCGATGCAGGCGCTTCTCGCTTCCTGGTCGACGGAGGTGGAGTCGCTCTCGCAGCGCTCCTCCACGGCCGAGTCGACCTATCTCTCGCACCTGCGCGCCGCGGTCGAGGCCCTGGGCTCGCGGCCCTGCCTCTCGAGCCCGACCGCCGGTCTCGAGGAGCGCGCTGCGGACCTCGAGCAAACCGCCGAGCGCCTGCACGAGGCCCTTCCCCGCGTGCTCTCCAGGCGCCGGGACGAGGTCTCGCGCTACGCGAGTTCGCTCGCCTCGTGCGGCCCGCGCCTCATGCGCGGCCCCGAGTCCGAGCTCGCCCGCCTCGCGGCGACGCTCGATGCCCTTTCGCCTCTCAAGGTGCTCGGGCGCGGCTACGCCATCGCCCGCGGGCCGGAGGGCAAGGTCCTCAAGAGCGTCGAGGGCCTCGCGTCGGGCGACCGCGTGAGCGTGCAAGTGGGCAAAGGCTCGTTCGACGCGACCGTGGGCGACGTGCGGGCTTCTTAGCTGAATCGATCGGCGCCCCTGCGCCGGAAAGGAGGCCGTTATGGCCGAGAAGGACATTGACCAGATGACGTTCAAGGAGGCCTCGATCGAGCTCGAGCAGATCGTGCGCTCGCTCGAGGCGGGCGACCTCGAGCTTGAGGAGTCGCTCGAGCGTTACGGCAGGGGAGTGGAGCTGCTCAAGAGCCTTCGTGAGCGCCTCTCGTCCGCCGAGCAGAAGGTCCGCGTCCTCATAGACGCGGCCGACGAGCAGGCCCCTGAGGTCGACACGGCCTCCGCGCCCGCGACCGCTTTCATAGACGAGTAACCCGGAACGGCCGGCCTCAAGGCCGGCGCAAGGAGAGGATGAGACATGTCCGACTGCATTTTCTGCAAGATCGCGAACGGGGAGATCCCCTCGGACTTCCTGTACGAGGACGATCAGGTCGTCGCTTTCCGCGACCTCAACCCGCAGGCGCCCACCCACGTACTCGTGGTGCCCAAGAAGCACTATGCGAACATCGTCGACGGCGTCCCCGCCGAGACCCTCGAGTCCATGACGAAGGCCGTGGACGCGGTGACGCGCTCCGAGGGCATCGCCGAGAAGGGCTTCCGCTGCATCATGAACACGGGTTCCGCGGCCGGCCAGACCGTTATGCACCTTCACATGCACGTCCTCGGCGGGGAGCCCCTTGGCGAGGGCCTTCTCCCCAAGGAGGCGTAGCCGATGGACTCGAGGGTTTCCGATTGCGCCGCGCTCCACGCGAAGGGCTATAACTGCGCCCAGGCCGTGGCCTGCGCCTACGCCGACCTCGTGGGCGCCGATCCCCAGACGCTCTTCTCGGCAACCGAGGGGCTCGGCCTCGGCATGGGCTGCATGGAGGGGACGTGCGGCGCATTGAGCGGCGCCTGCATCATCTGCGGCATCGCAAAGAGCTGCGGCGACCTCGATGCCCCTACTTCTAAGGGCGCGACCTACAAGGTCTCCCGCGAGATCGTCGAGCGGTTCCGCGAGGCCTCGGGCGCCACGCGCTGCCGCGACCTCAAGGGCATCGACACGGGCGAGGTCCTGTGCAGCTGCCCGCAGTGCATCGAGAACGCGGCCCGCATCCTCGAGGACGTCGTCTTCGATTAGGCGCCTGCGAGCGTTCTTTACGGCGCATCGACCATAAACGCGGCGCCGGCTTCTCGCCTGCGCCGCGTTTTTATGTTTCATTCGGTCGGAGGGTGACCGGAGACCCCGTTGGGGCTATGATTTATGCGTTTGCGGATATTCGCATCTGCGGGCACCGCACCCGCGCGAGAGGAGACTCATGAACGTCCTGGTCATCAACGCCGGCAGCTCTTCGCTGAAGTACCAGCTGCTCAACGTGGACACCCGCGAGGTCTACGCCAAGGGCAACTGCGAGCGCATCGGCATCGACGGCTCCTTCATCGGCCACGAGGAGAACGGCTCCGGCAAGCAGAAGCTCGAGGTCGCGCTTCCCGACCACAAGACCGCCATCAAGCACGTCTTCGAGATCCTGAAGTCCGTCGACGCCCCCGTCGACGGCATCGGCCACCGCGTGGTCCAGGGCGGCTGGTACTTCCCCGAGTCCAAGGTCGTCACCGACGAGACCCTCGGCTGGGTCCGCGAGGTCGCCCCGCTCGCCCCGCTGCACAACTACGCCGAGGCCGACGTCATCGAGATCTGCCGCGAGATGTTCCCGTCCATCGGCAACGTCATCGTCGCGGACACCTCCTTCCACTACAACATGCCCGAGCACGCCTGGCGCTACGCCCTCCCGCGCGACGTCGTGGACAAGTACCATGTGCGCAAGTACGGCGCCCACGGCACCTCTCACCGCTTCATCTGGCGCCAGACCAACCAGTTCCTGAACGGCGACGTCCACAAGCTCGTGAGCCTGCACCTCGGCTCCGGCGCCTCCCTGTGCGCCATCGAGGACGGCAAGTGCATGGACACCACCATGGGCCTCACCCCGCTCGACGGCCTCATCATGGGCACCCGCTGCGGCACCCTCGACCCCGCCACGGTCTTCTACCTCTCCCGTGAGGGCGGCTACTCCATCGACGAGATCGACACCATGATGAACAAGCAGTCCGGCATGCTCGCCGTCTCCGGCGTGTCCTCCGACTCCCGCGACATCGAGGCCGGCGCCGAGAAGGGCGACAAGAACTGCCAGATGGCACTCGAGATGTTCTACTACCGTACCGCCCAGCTCACCGCCGAGATGGTCGCGAGCATGGAGGGCGTGGACACCATGGCCTTCACCGCCGGCATCGGCGAGAACTCCGCCGAGATGCGCCAGGGCGTCGCCGACCGCCTCGCCTACATGGGCGTGAAGATCGACCCCGAGCTCAACGCGATCCGTTCCGACGACCCGCGCGTCATCTCTACGTCGGATTCCTCCGTCAAGGTGCTCGTCGTCCCCACGAACGAGGAGTACATGATCGCCCTCGACGTCAAGGAGCTCCTCGGCAAGTAATCGCTTGCGAGCTTCTTTCTTTGTGTCTTTCGAAGCCCCGCGGCCGTTCGCCGCGGGGCTTCTTCGTTTCGTGTATTTGTTACGTGTTTAAAACATACCTTCTTGGTGGGATTTAAACCGGCGCTTTAGCTGGGTATAGTGAAACCCGTTGTCCCGTCCCACGTGCTTTGGGACACGGTACAGGGAAGAAAGGATTCACCATGAAGAACCTTATGATCGATCGTCGCCAGGCCCTGGGCCTCGGCGCTGCCGCCGTCGCCACCCTCGGTCTCGCCGCCTGCTCCGACGGCCCCTCCGAGCCCAGCTCCTCCAACTCGAGTTCCAGCGACTCCTCGAGCGCCTCCACCGCGAACACCGACATCGACAAGGACGCCTTCGACGAGCTCGTGGGCACCGTCGAGCAGGCCGATGACGCCGTTATCGAGGCCAACTCCTGGGCGAAGGCCATCAAGGAGGCGGGCACGTTCCGCCTGGGCGCAACCCGCACCTCCGTCCTGTTCTCGCAGCTCGACGAGACGACTGGCCGCGTCTATGGCTTCGACGCCGCCATCTACCTGTCCCTCATCCGCTATATCCTCGGCGACGAGAACAAGTACGACTACACGCAGATGACCTCCGACACCCGCGAGTCCGTCCTGCAGAACGACAACTGCGACGCCGTCTTCGCGACCTACACCATCAACGACAAGCGCAAGGAGGTCGTCTCCTTCGCCGGTCCGTACTTCGCCTCTCACCAGGGCGTCCTCGTTTCCGCCGACAACACCGACATCAACTCCCTCGATGACCTCAAGGGCAAGAAGGTCGCTGTCCAGTCCGGCTCCACCGGCCCGCAGATCGTCGAGGAGCTCGTCCCTGACGCCCAGGTCCAGGAGTTCTCGAAGGACGACGAGTGCCGTGCCGCCCTTGAGCAGGGCCGCGTGGATGCTTACGTCGTCGACAACACCCTCCACATGGGCAACATCGTGAAGAACCCCGGCAAGTACCGCCTCGCCGTGGATTCCTTCGGCCCGGAGGACAAGTACGGCATCGGCCTCAAGCTGGGCTCCGATGGTGTCGAGTTCGTAAATGACTTCCTGAAGAAGTTCGAGGACGACGGCAAGTGGGCTAAGTTCTATAAGATCTGCATCGCGGACCGCACCGGTGCTTCCGCGGACGTCGAGGCTCCCGCCATCGGCGCGTAAACGCTCCTTTGGGCGCAAAAGCCCAGGAACCGAAGCAGCGGCTCAACGTCGCTCACGGGGCCTCCCGTCCCTTATGAGACGGAAGGCCCCTTGCCTGTAAGGAGGAACGATGGGGCTCTCCGAGCTTCTCACAACCTATGGGCCTAACTACCTGACGGCCCTTCTTACCACCTGGCGGATCACGGCCGTCTCGTTCGTGCTCGTCATGGTGCTCTCCGTCCTCATCACGGTGATGCGCGTGTGCCCCTTCAGGCCGCTGCGCGTCTTCGGCGATTTCTACGTCCAGGTGTTCCGCAACATCCCGGGCGCCGTCCTCATCCTCATCGTGGTGTACGCCCTTCCGCACCTCAAGCTCGTGCTCGACTACGAGCCGAGCGTCGTTTTGTGCACGGTGCTTCTGGGCGCGTCCTTTGGGTCGGAGAACTTCATGTCGGGCATCAACACCATCGGCGTGGGGCAGATCGAGGCGGCCCGCTCCATCGGGCTCTCGTTCACGCAGATCCTGCGCCACGTCGTGATCCCGCAGGCGCTGCGCTCGACGGTGCTCCCCATGACGAACCTGCTCATCGCCGTCATGCTCACCACGGCGCTCGGCTCGCAGGTGCCCATGTCTCCCCAGGAGCTCACGGGCCTCGTCTCATACATCAACACCCGTGAGTCCGCCGGCGTCGTGACCTTCGCCGTATCGGCCTGCGGCTACATCGCAACTGCGCTCGTGATCGGCTTCGCTGGCAACAAGATCGACCAGAAGGTCAGGGTGATGCGCTAATGGCAAAATCGTCGTCTTCCGCCCTCTCTATGCGCGACGCCCTTTACGAGGCGCCGGGTCCCAAGACCCGCAAGAAGATGCTTGTGGGCACCGTGGTCTCGCTCGTGCTCATCGCGGCCCTCATCGCCTTCGTCGTGTACCGCTTCTGGGTCACGGGGCAGCTCTCGTACAAGTACTGGCAGCTCTTTAGCTGGCGATCGACGTGGCTCTACTTGGGCAAGGGCCTCGTGGGCACCTTCGAGGTCGCCCTCACCGCCGGCGTGATCTCGCTCGTCCTGGGCATGCTGCTTATGCTTGGCCGCATCAGCCACATCAAGCCGCTCTCGGTCCTGTGCGCCGTCCTCACGAACTTCTTCCGCGGCGTCCCGAGCCTGCTGTTCATCTACGGTTTCTTCTTCATCATCCCGAACCTGGGCATGAAGATGGACTCGTTCTGGATGCTCACGATCCCCATCTCGCTCGCGGCCTCGGGCGTCCTCGCCGAGGTCTTCCGTGCCGGCGTGAACGCCGTCCCGCGCGGGCAGACGGAGGCGGGCCTTTCCATCGGCCTTTCTCGGTGGAAGGTCAAGACGAAGATCGTGCTGCCCCAGGCCATCCGCTTCGTCATCCCGTCGCTCATCAGCCAGCTCGTCGTCGTCGTGAAGGACACGGCGCTCGCCTACGTCGTCACGTTCCCCGACCTCATGCAGAACGCCCAGGTCCTGCGCACGAACTACGACGCGCTCGTCTCGACGTACCTCGTGGTCGCCGTTATCTACATCCTCATCAACTACCTGATCAACAAGGCCTCCGTGTACGTCTCGCACCGCATGGGCGTCAAGATCATTCGCTAGCTTCGCTTGGATAGGAGAGACATGACTCAGCAGAACCAGGCAAAAGAGCCCATCATCGAGCTCCGCCACGTGGAGAAGCACTTCGGCGACCTGCATGTGCTCAAGGACATCAACCTCGAGGTTGACCGCGGCGAGGTGCTCGTCGTCATCGGCCCGTCGGGCTCCGGCAAATCGACCATGTGCCGCACGATCAACCGCTTGGAGACGATCGACTCCGGCGAGATCCTCATCGAGGGCAAGCCGCTCCCGCAGGAGGGGCGCGAGCTCACCCGCATGCGCGCGAAGGTCGGCATGGTGTTCCAGCAGTTC